>NZ_VCCF02000001.1:2225439-2532596 GCF_005938045.2 Pseudomonas sp. KBS0710
ATCAACGACGAGGTGTTCTACATCTCCGGCGTTGACCGCTCGGGCCTCAAGTCGTTGTGGAGCCCCAGCGTGCGCTGGACCGAAGTCACCGAAGAGGGTTTTGCCGGCGGTGAGGTGATCCCGCAAAGTTACAACGGCTCGCCGCAAAGCCTCGACCAACTGCGCAATAACGTGCTCAAGTCCGGCCAGGTTGGGCGTCTGGTGGCTAACGATTTCAAATCGAGCATCGTCGACATTCCTTTGCTGGAGTCCTACCCCGACCCACAGGACCAGGGCAAGCTGCTGGCCCTGGACTACCGCAAGTTCTCCCATGAACTCGAAGACAAGATCCGCGACAAATTCGAAGCCCAGAACCCCAACGTCAAGATCCACATCGTCGGTTTCGCCAAGAAGGTCGGCGACCTGATTGACGGCCTGGTGATGGTGGTGATGTTCTTCGGCATCGCGTTTGTCATCACCTTGATCCTGCTGTTGTGGTTCACCAACTGCCTGCGCAGCACCATCGCGGTGTTGAGTACCACCCTGGTGGCGGTGATCTGGCAACTGGGGCTGATGCACTTTTTCGGCTTTGGCCTGGACCCGTATTCGATGCTGGTGCCGTTCCTGATCTTCGCCATCGGTATTTCCCATGGCGTGCAGAAGATCAACGGTATCGCGCTGCAATCCAGCGAAGCAGATAACGCACTGACCGCCGCGCGGCGCACGTTCCGGCAACTGTTCCTGCCCGGCATGATTGCGATCCTCGCCGACGCCGTGGGCTTTATCACGCTGCTGATCATCGACATCGGCGTGATCCGCGAACTGGCCATTGGCGCCTCCATCGGCGTGGCGGTGATTGTGTTTACCAACCTGATCCTGCTGCCGGTGGCGATCTCCTATGTCGGCATCAGCAAGCGCGCCATCGCCAAGAGCAAGAAGGATGCGCACCGCGAACACCCGTTCTGGCGCCTGCTGTCCAAATTCGCCAGCCCCAAAGTTGCGCCCGTCTCGATTCTGCTCGCGCTGGTCGCCTTCGGCGGCGGCCTCTGGTACAGCCAGAACCTCAAGATCGGCGACCTCGACCAGGGCGCACCGGAGTTGCGCCCGGATTCGCGCTACAACAAAGACAACAACTTCATCATCAGCAACTACTCCACCAGCTCCGATGTACTGGTGGTGATGGTCAAAACCAAGGCCGAAGGCTGCTCGCGTTATGAAGCCATGGCGCCCATCGACCAACTGATGTGGAAGATGCAGAACACCGAGGGCGTGCAGTCGGCGATCTCGCTGGTGACCGTGTCCAAGCAGATGATCAAGGGCATGAACGAGGGCAACCTCAAATGGGAAACCCTGTCGCGCAACCCCGACGTGCTGAACAACTCCATTGCCCGCGCCGACGGCCTGTACAACAACAATTGCTCACTGGCACCGGTGCTGGTGTTCCTCAACGACCACAAGGCCGAAACCCTCGACCGCGCCGTGCATGCGGTGCAGGACTTCGCCAAGGACAACAACAAGGACGGCCTGGAGTTTATCCTCGCCGCCGGTAACGCCGGGATCGAAGCCGCCACCAACGAGGTCATCAAGGAGTCGGAGCTGACCATCCTGATCCTGGTGTACCTGTGTGTGGCGACCATGTGCATGATCACCTTCCGCTCCTGGGCGGCGACCCTGTGCATCGTGCTGCCGCTGGTGCTGACCTCGGTGCTGGGCAACGCCCTGATGGCGTTCATGGGCATCGGCGTCAAGGTCGCGACCTTGCCGGTGGTGGCGTTGGGCGTGGGGATTGGCGTGGACTACGGCATCTACATCTACAGCCGCCTGGAAAGCTTCCTGCGCGCCGGCCTGCCGTTGCAAGAGGCCTACTACCAGACGCTCAAGTCCACCGGTAAAGCCGTGTTGTTCACCGGCCTGTGCCTGGCCATTGGTGTGTGCACCTGGATCTTCTCGGCCATCAAGTTCCAGGCCGATATGGGCCTGATGCTGACCTTTATGCTTCTCTGGAACATGTTCGGTGCACTGTGGCTGTTGCCGGCACTGGCTCGGTTCCTGATCAAACCCGAGAAGCTGGCGGGGCAGAAGGGCAATTCGCTGTTTGCGCACTGAGTATTTAAACCATCGCCGCGAGGCACGGCGGGGGATTTGACCTATCATGTGTCATTTCCCCCCGCAGTGACCTCACACCATGACCGACGCACAACCAAACCTTAGCAGTGCCCTGACCGACAGCGACATGCTGATCATCAACGGCCTGCATGCCTTCGAGTTCAGCTTTGACCAGCATTTGCTGATCGAGAGCATGGACGGTCGGGAACTCAAGCGTTGGAAGTTCAGTCCAGAACAACTGAGTGCCGCCACCTTTGATGAAAGCTTGCAAAGCTGGCTCTTGAGCAACGAAGACGGTGAGTACCGGCTGGTCTGCTTAAGCGCTATCAAAGGCGACAACAATAACGACGAGGACGAAGCGGATGATGATGCGTAAATTCTGGCCCCTGCTGATGGCGGGCAGTGTCGGTGCGATGTCGGTGCAAGCCGCCCCGGCCGACACCTATGAACTGCTGGTGGGCAGCTACACCGCCGGCACCAGCGAAGGTATTTACCGCCTGCAGTTTGACAGCCGTACCGGCCAGTTCAGCGGTAAGCCGGTGCTGGCGGCCAAGGCGGCCAACCCCTCGTGGCTGACGATATCCAAAGACCAGAAGCACCTGTTTGTGGTCAACGAAAACGGCCCAGGGCAAAAAGACCCGGTCGGCCGTGTCAGCAGCTACAGCATTGACCCGCAGAATCATCAGCTCAGCCTGATCAACCAAGTGCAGAGCCTGGGCAACGAACCGACCCATTCCAGCCTGGCCGCTGACAGCCGTTACCTGTTCGTCGCCAACTATTCGGTACTGGAAGATCCGGGCGGCAGCCTGGCGGTGCTGCCGGTGGACGCCAACGGCAAGCTGTCGGCGCCGGTGCAGTTGAGCGGGCACCCGGCCAGCCGCGTGAACCCGGAGCGTCAGGCCTCCAACCACGTCCACTCGGTAGTGTCGTCACCGGACGGCAAGTATGTGTTTGTGCAGGACCTGGGCGCCGACAAGGTGTTTGCCTACCACTACGATCCCAAGGCCAACCATGAACTGCCCTTGACCCCGGCCGATCCCGCCTTTGTGCAACTGCCACCGGGCAGCGGCCCGCGCCACCTGTTGTTCAGCGCTGACGGCAAGCATGCATGGTTGACCACCGAGATGAGTGCCCAGGTCGCGGTCTACGATTACAAGGACGGCAAGCTCAGCCAGACCCAACTGGTGGACTTTGCTGCGGGCCAACCGGTTTCGGACAAGGCCGGCGCCGCCGTACACGCCTCCAGCGACGGTAAATTCCTGTATGTGAGCAACCGCGGCACCGCCAACCAGATGCTGGTATTCAGCATTGACCCGGCCACCGCGCACCTCAAGGAACTGCAACGCCGTTCCGTGGAAGGCGACCACCCGCGCGAATTCAGCCTGGACCCGAGCGGCAAGTTTTTGCTGATCGCCAACCAGAAAAGCAATGAAATCGTGGTGGTTGAACGCGACCCCAAGACCGGCCTGCTGGGTAAAACCGTGCAGAAATTGCCGATCGATGCCCCCAGCGACCTCAAGTTCCTGGTGCGTCAATAAGCCACAGGCCCCGCACTGCGGGGCCTGACCCTTTGTATTAATTCTATTAATAGCGGCTACTGTTTCAAAGCATTTCTAAGGCTCAACCCTCGGGCGTAAGTTTGGTTCCAAGGCCTTCCCAGGCCACCTAACCAAACGAACACAAGGGTTACCGCCATGAACTTGAACCTCTTCTCCATCATTGCCGCTTCCGCTGTTTCCGCCACCGTGGCATTGCCTGCTGCTGCCAGCGTGGAAGTCTCCGGCAAAAAATCCAGCACCACGGCCTACACCCAGAAATACCTGCAACAAAGCGCCAACTTCTATGCCGCACTGGACCACAAAGCCCAGCACTGAGCTTGAGCCAAGCGACGGTCAAATGTGGGAGCTCCCACATTTGATTGTGTGGATCTCAGGGTTTTGCCATCACCGCCACAAACAGCGGTGATTCCAGAAAGCGCTGCAACCAATGCTGCAACCGCTTGTACGGCGTCTGCGCAAACCACTCGCGATCCACATGCGCAAACTGGCGCACAAACGGCGCCAGTGCCGCATCGGCCAGGCTCAAATGCTCGGCCAGCAAGTAGTCATTTCCCGCCAGCAAACCTTCCAGCGTGTGCAAAAACACCTCGCCCTCAGCCCGATAATGTTCCATCGGCTGCTCCGGGTAGCGCTCGGCGTACTTGTATCGATTCAAATGATGCTTGAACACCTGATCATTCTCGGCAATCAGTGCCTGAACCCTCGGGTCGCCCTGTAGCAACCAATCATCAGGGTCGTGCTGCGCCAGTGCCCATTGCATGATCTCCAGGCTTTCCTCGATCACCCGGCCGTTCACACACAGCACCGGCACCGTGCCTTTGGGCGACAGCGCGAGCATCTCGGCCGGCTTGGCCTTGAGGCTCACCTCGACGATGTGCACGGGCACGCCCGAATAGCGCAAGGCCAGGCGCGCCCGCATGGCATACGGGCAGCGCCGAAACGAATACAGCAACGCCTCGCTCACTTGACCTCCAGGGTACTCAAGCCATTGCCTTGGCGCTTGACCTGGATCTGCACCGGGATACGCTCATGCATTTCCTGCACGTGGGAGATCACCGCCACCTTGCGGCCCTGGGCCTGCAGGCCGTCCAGCGCGTCCATTGCCAATTGCAGCGATTCGGGGTCGAGGCTGCCAAAACCTTCGTCGATAAACAGCGACTCGATCTTCAAGGTGCTGGACGCCATCGACGCCAGCCCCAATGCCAGCGCCAGCGACACCAGGAACGTCTCGCCACCCGACAGCGAATGCACTGAGCGCAATTCGTCGCCCATTTCCGTATCCATCACCAACAGCCCCAACATGCTGCCGCCGCGCTTGAGGCGATAACGGCGCACCAGTTGGCGCAACTGCACGTTGGCGTGGTGGACCAGCAAGTCGAGGTTGTAGGCCTGGGCGATCTTGCGGAACGTGTCGCCGGTGGCCGAGCCGATCAGCGCATTCAGCCTTGCCCAGCGCTGCCACTCTTCATAGGCCTTGGCGATATGCTCGCCCAGTACATGGTTGGCGTCCTGGCGACGTTGGTCTTCAGACTGGCGCGCACGCAATTCGGCGCAACGGCTGTCGCCCTCGGCCAGTTGCTGATTAAGCGCGGCGAGACTGCTGTCCAGCTGTTCGGCGTCGAGGTTGCCATTGTGCAAGGCCTGGTGTTCGGCCAGGCGTTGTTCGCGCTCTTGCAGCAACACCTTGGCTTGCTCGACGGCTTTTTCGCTGTGTTGCAACTGCTGGCGCAAGGCGCTGACCTGGCTGTCATCAAAGGCCAGCAAACGTGTAAGCCCATCGTTATCCAGTTGCGGGTGCAGCGCGCGCCATTCACTCAGGCGCGCGTCGAGGGTCTGCTGCTCGGCGGTCAGCGCCTGTTGGCGTTCCTGCTGGGCCTTGAGGTCGGCGGCCAGTTGGATCAAAGCATCACGAATTGCTTGCAGTTGTTGGTTGGCGTCGCTCTCGCGTTGGCGTGCGTGCGCCACGGCCTGATCCAACTGGTGCTGCCAGTGTTCGGCACTGGTGTGCTCGCCGAGCAAGGCGGTGAGTTTTTCCTGGGCTGCCTGTTGCTGTGTGGCCAGTTCGGTGACTTGCTGTTGCAAGGCCGCCAACTGCTGCTGGCGATGCTGTTGGTGGGTCTGCTCTTTTTCGATGGCCTGCTGACGTTCGTGCTGTTCAGCCAACTCATCACGCTGATGGCCCAACTGTTCCAGGCGCTGGCTGACGTGCTGGTCCAGTTGCATAAAGGTCGCTGCCGGTTCACGGCGCAAACCGTCGAGGGTGTCGGCAGGCAGCAGGCCGGCGAAGGCGTGCAGTTCTTCGTCCAGGCGCTCACGGTCGTTGGCCAGTTCGCGCTGCTGGTCCACCAGCAACTGGCGGGCTTGCTGGCTGGCATCCTGGGCGGCTTGCAGTTGTTGCTGCAAACGCCCGGCATTGTTTTGCAAGTTGAGCAAGGCGCCTTGGCGTTGCTCATCCTGGGCGATGCTTTGCGTCAACTGATTAAGCTGTTGGGCCAGCCACGCGCTGCGCTTGGCGGCGTCCTGATTAAACAGCGAGGCGGCCAATGGATGCGCGTGCAAACTGGGGGCAAGGCCCTGTTGTTGCGTCGCCAATAGTTCCTGCTGTTGCAGGAACTCCTTCTGCTGGGCGATCAAGCCGCCCACTTCGCCACGCAGCTCGGTGAGTTTTTCTTTCAGCGTATCAACGGCTTTCTGCGCTGCGGCTTCTTCGTTTTCGTCATGGCGGCCAAGGCTTTGCAGCAAGGCTTCGGGCTGGTGATACGGATGCTCATGGCTGCCGCACACCGGGCACGGTTGGTCGTCCTGCAACTGCTCGCGCAACTCCTCAACACTGGCACTGCGCGCCAAACGCTGGCGTTCCAGCAGTTGTTTGGTGACCGACAGGGTTTGCTCGGCCACCGTGAGTTCGGCCTTGGTTTGCAGGCCGGTCTGGTTCAGTTGTTCACGTTGCTGCTGCGCGTCTGCGAGTTTTTGCGTCAGCGCGGCACTCTGTAGATCCAGCTGTTGTTGGCTGTCCCACAAACGTGTGAGGTCTTCGAAGGCGCGTTGCTGCTTGCGGTTGTCTTGCAAGAGGCTGGCGAGCAGTTGGACCTGCTCGGCCACGGCGTGCGGTTCGGCACCGGCTTCCTGATACAGCAGGTCCAAGGCTTCGCGTTGCTGGGTGAATTTTTCGGCAGCGGTGGCGGCTGTTTGTTCAAGCTGCGGCAGTTCGGCCTGGCCCTTGTTCAGGCGGTTACCGATCAGCATCAGTTGTTGCAGGCGATCGCGGTAGGCGGTCCAGGCGTCGCTCAGCGGTGCAAGCGCGGCGCTGCGCTCAAGTTCGGCGGCCAGGCGTTGCAGGCGCCCGGCCACTTGGGCCTGTTTCTCCAGCAACCCATTGAGCAACGACTGCCCTTCGGCGCAGGCGGTGTCCTGCTGTTGTTGGTCGTCGCTGCGTTTGGCCAGGTCTTTGCTCAGGTGGGTGAGGGTGCTCTGTTGTTCAACTGCCTGGCGCAGTAAAGGCACGGCGTCGGCCTGGTGTTTCAAGGCGTCAGCCAGTGCCACTTGGGCGGCGGCCTGCTGCTGTTGCGATTGCTCCTGACGTATATGCAACGCGGTTTGTTGCTCAAGGTGCTGTTGGATCTGAGCCGCGAGTGGCGTAAGCAAGGTGTCGAGTTCAGCCAGGCGTGCGAACTGATGGCGTTGCGGGGCTAACTGCTCCAGGCGGCTCAGGTCCTGGCGTTGCTGGCCTTGGCCTTCCCACTGTTGCTGGGCTTGCTGCAACTGTTCGGTGGCGCTGAGCTGGCGCTCTTGCCATTCGCGCAGTTCCTTGAGCCAGGTGTGTTGCAGCTCCAGCAGCTTGAGTTGGGCCTGCTGGGTCTTGAGTTGCTGCTGCTCCTGGGCCAATTGCTGGTCAAGTTCGGCGCGGGCCTCGGGCGCCAGCGGCACCAGACCGGTGGCCTGGTCTTGCAGCTGTTTATGCGCGTCCCGGGCCTCCTTGGCCTTGTCGAAGGCGCGGCGGCCGAGCTGGGTGTACAGCGCGGTGTCGGTGAGCTTTTCCAGCAGTTCGCTGCGCTCATTGTCATTGGCCTTGAGGAACGCGCTGAACTCACTTTGCGCCAGCAATACGGCGCGGGTGAATTGCTCGAAGTTCAAGCCCAGGGCCAGTTCCAACTGGGTTTTGTATTCGGTTTTCTGGCTGGCCAGCAGTTGGTCGCTGTCCAGGTCGATCAGGCTTTGCCGGCTGTTCTGCAACTTGCCGCTGGCCTTGTCGCGGGCACGGTTGGCTTCCCAACGCGCCCGGTAGCGACGGCCGTTGACGCCGACGAAATCCACTTCGGCAAAACCGCCACCGGTGCCACGGCGGATCAAGGTGCGCGGGTCACCGATGGAGATATCGCTGTCGGCATCCGGCATCTTCGCCTGGCCGGTATCGTCCAGACGCGGCACCGCGCCAAACAAGGCCAGGCACAAGGCATCGAGCAGGGTACTTTTACCCGCGCCGGTTGGGCCGGTAATCGCAAACAGCCCGGCGCTGGCCAGGGGCTCGGCGGTAAAGTCGATTTCAAACGGGCCCGCCAGGGAGGCGAGGTTTTTCAGGCGGATGGCGAGGATCTTCATGGCTGTTCGCCCTCCTGTTGCACTTCCTGGAGCAGCACGGCGAAATCCTTCAAGGTCTGTTCATCCACCTCACTGCCGTAGTTGTCCTGCCAGGCGCGGCTGAACAGCTCCTGGGGGGTGAGCTGGTCGAGTTCGACCAGGCGCTCGTCGTCCGTCTCGTCGCTGCCGCGTTTGCCCGCGTATTCGGCGGCGATGCGCACCAGGCGCACGGCCTTGCCTTGCAGGGCGGTCTCGATTTGCTGGCGCAGGTCCGGTTGCGGCTCGTCGAGGCGCACGCGCACTTCCAGCCAAGGGTGGCGCTGGGTTTCGGCGAGCAGGTCGATGTCGGGCAACTCCGCCAACTGCGCGAGGATATCCGCCAGTGGCGCGGCGTCCAGGCGTTGCAGGTTGACCGAGCGCGGGATCAGGCGCGGCTCGACACCCACCAGCCGTTGGCCCTGGAAGGTCACATCGAGTATCTGGTGCTTGTAGCCAATTTCGGAAAACGACAGCGGAATGGGCGAGCCGCTATAGCGAATGCGCTCCTCGCCATTGACCTGCTGCGGCTTGTGCAAATGGCCCAGCGCCACATAACTCACACTGGCATCGAACAGTTTGGCGGGCAGTGCTTCGGCATTGCCGATAATCAGGCTGCGTTCGGAGTCTTCCGACACCGAACCGCCGGCCATATGCGCATGGCTGATGGCAATCAGCGCCTGGCCTTTTTTGCGTTTGGCATTGGCAGCCGCGATCAGCCATTCATGCACCTGGCCGATACCGCGCAAATAATCATCGCCCAAGTGCGCGCCGGTCACTTCCGCCGGGCGCAAAAACGGCAGCGCCAGGCACCAGGCAGCGATCTTGCCTTTGGCGTCGGGCAGCGGGATCAGCAGGCGCTCGGCATCTAATTGGCCGTCATCCAGCCACAGCACCCGGCCCAACGCATGGGTGCGCAGGCGACGCATCAACGGCGCGGGAAGCTCGATCCGCGAACCGGAGTCGTGGTTGCCGGCGATCATCACAATGGTGAGTTTGGGGTTTTGTTCGTGGGCGCTGATGATGAAGTCGTACAGCCGCTCCTGGGCCTTGAGCGGCGGGTTGACCGTGTCGAAAATGTCGCCAGCGATCAGCAGCGCATCCGGTTGCTCGGCTTTTAGTTGGCCCAGCAGCCACTCGAGAAAACACGCGTGTTCGTAATCGCGTTCCTGGCCGTGCAGATTTTGGCCAAGGTGCCAGTCGGAGGTGTGGAACAGACGCAAGGCGAACTCCGTGGAGAAGATGAAAAGGAGGGGAGTTTACCTGTAAAACACCGTTCTCGCGGACAACCCGGATCAAATGTGGGAGCTGGCTTGCCTGCGATGCAGACACCTCGGTTTTTCAAGTAAACCCCGCTGATGCCATCGCAGGCAAGCCAGCTCCCACACAAGCCAGTTCCTACAGAGGGTTACGCGGCGTTCATGCACTCCAGTGCGCGGTCGGCAAGGGTTTTGGCCTGGTTGATCAAGTGCTCGGTGGCGCCGGCCATGTGGCGTTGATCGCCTGTGAGCGCCTCGCGGGTGCCCGCTGCGGTGGCGGCTGCACAGCGCAACAGGTCGCAGATTTGGGCGAGGGCGTCTTCGAAGCTGAGGTCGTGATGCACGGTGAAGGACGGCGGTGGGGCGGGTTGCAGGTAGTGGCTCAGGGCGCGCTCAAAGATTTCGCGGTCGAGGGTGAAGCGAGGTGGGTCTGGGACGATTTTGGTCATGAATGAAACTCCTAAAAGTTTGGGAGCCATTCTTTTGCAGATCTCACTCAACAAAAGGTGGCAGCTATGTGCGGGGTGAGATAACCGGTCAGGAGCACCCGGCCAGACCTAAGTCTGCCCGCACACAGCCGCCATAGAGCATGTTGCTCGCGGTTGTGGCACTTGGCACTCCGTTCACAGGATCTCACTCCTGATCGCTGATATGCAGCGACGGAGCGAAGGCTAGCCAGTGAAGTGAGCAGGCGCAAGGCCAAAGGATTGTCTAGGAAACTTCCCGCAAATTAAAGGGATATGGACTGCTGGCCTTTCACAATGCGCAACAATCCTTGGCACTTAGAGGGGAACCGGTTGCCTGGCGGCTGCCAACTACCTCGTGTGCCCCGCTTGGCGGTGGCCTCTCTCTACGTATTTTCAGGGGTTGTTCAGATGTTTAATTTTTATATTGGTTTTCAATTCGTCAGGCCTCTGCTTGAGCAACTGCTAATTCCTGCAAAAGTGACTGTCGCACACTCTACTTCTACAGTTGCCATCACCGGTGAAAAAGCCTTGGGCAGCGTGCCCACGCAGAACGTCCGGCGGCCCGAGAATGATCGTCGTAGCGCCGAGCAGATTATTCTCGACAACCCCATTCTAAAAAACCTAGGGCCACAAAAAGATATCCATCTGGCACTCATCAAGGAGCGTCTGGGTGATTGGACCGCCAGCAACCCTGATCCGGCGTCGAGGGCGGACGCTGCCTACAATGCTGCGCGGGTTCTCAACTGGATTGACGCGTCGTTGACGGCAGTGGGCGAAGACCGCGGGAAGTACTCGAACAACGGCGTCCTGGAGGGCTACACCAGTACCGGTTACGCCGCATTCGGCACGCCAGCCGGGGCGTGGGAGGGTTTTATTGAACATGGTTACCACATCCTGAACCGCGATCGTCGTCTGGAATGGATCAATGACGCGAATGTGACCGCTGAAGGTAACTACCGCGACACTTATCGTTAACGTTCGACCGAGGCTTGATCGCAAGCCAGTTCCCACAGGTTTTTTTGTGCTGTCAGGTGGGTAGAGATTTACCGGGATACAGCGGCGGTAGTTGGAGGGATCCGTTGGCAGATATTTTGTCGCACATACTCAGACCGTCCAAGGAACCGAGCAATACATGTTGATCACTCAATGAGTGCCCTGGCCATCTGGCAACTGGGCTTCCTATTGTTTTTTAGAGTGTGAGAACGCGATGTCTATTGGTCCAATCCAATCCACTGTTGTAACGCCTCCCCGCAGTAGTGACTCCCGGGACCCAGTATCTGCTCAACGCCCCGCAGACCCACCCTCACATTGGAGTGACCGCCAGCTGATGGAGCAGGTGGGCAAGCACTTTAATGAATTCGGTGGCGGTGATGAATATGTGAATTTCAATGAGTTGAAGCAAGCTGCCGGGCTGCTACCCAGCGATAAGACGTTTTCTGCTGAGGCACAAGCCGTTGCGACGGAAATCCTGGATCGACCCAAGCTGTTGCGTAGGTTGGATATTGGCGTTTATCGAGGCAGGCCGGGCAAGGAAGATGAGCGGTTCGATATGGATAACGTCGACCATTTAAAAAAACACTCATCCCGATTGGCGCGCAATTACCACAGTATTTATAACTGATGCACGCCTGATGGGGCCTGGCTTTTTTGGATGCCAGGATCGATGATCGATGGGGAAAGTCCTCACTCGCGTGAAGACGATCCTCAATAGCTGCGTAAGTTATTTGGGATACAACGGCGGCAAGCTGGTGCTATCCGTCGCCGTATCTTGCTCGCGCTCGACCATCGGGATGGCCTTGACTGCACGCCACAGGTCTTCACCCAGCCAATACTGGCCGCTTTCGCTGTACAGCGCGCCGTTCAACCCGTCCAAGGCATCCGACAACGGCACAAACCGCGCCGCCATATCCGCCAGGGTTTCGGGCTGTTGCCGCGCCCAGGCATCCAGTGCCTGGCGCGTGGCTTGCGGGTCGTTGGCCTGGGTGGCGCGCTTGAGGTCGTCCAACAGCGAGCGCGGGCTCGGGCCGGTTTGTACGGCGCGTTGCACGGCGGGTTGGCGACGGGCACGCCACCACAAGCCGAAACCCAATAGCGTGGTGCAGGCCAGTAGCAAGGTGCTCAGTTGCCACAGCCACAGGCGGTCATCGTCCGGTGCGGTAATCACCGTTGGCGTGGCGGGCGTGTCCACCACCAGGCTTGGGTTGGTCGCCACTTGCAGCGTGCGCGCCGGCAAGCTGGTGCGTTCCAGGTGATCTTCGTGGGTGTTCCACCACACCACTTCCACGGCGGGCATTTCCACGCTGCCGGCGCGGGTGGGCACCAGGGCTTCGCGGTCTTCACGGCTGCCGATCAGGCCACGGTCGCTGTTCTGGTTGGCGAGCACCGGTTGGTCCGGGTAACGGCGCAGGCCGTTGATGTCGCTGGTGGGCAGTGCCGGCAATTGGGCGCTGGACAGGCCTTCGGCCTTGACCGTGAGGCTGCGGGTCAGGGAGTCGCCGACCTGTACATGGTCAGGCTCGGGGTTCCAGGCTTCGCTCAGGGTCAGGCTGCGCGCAGGCAGCCAGGCGGCGTCGGCGGGGTAGAATTCCGGCTTGGGTTTGACGGTAAGTGCGATCTCGGCCGAGCTTACGTGAATCAACTTGCCCGGTTTGGTGCCTTGCAGCGTGTTCTCTTGTGGCGGACGCGATTCCACCAAGGTGGCGCTGAAGGTCTGCGCCGGTATCACCAGAGCGCCGCTGTGCTGCGGGTAGATCGCATAACGGGTTTCGATCACGCCGTGTCGAATGCTGTTGATGACCTTTTCGTAGGTGCGCGACTCGCCCAATTGCTCGATGCGCGCATCGGGGATTTGCAACGGCGTGAGGCTGCTGTCGTCGTACAGCGACACCGAGTGGTACACGCGCACGGTCAACAGCGCCTGGGCCTGCACGTACACACTGCGCTGGTCGAGGTTGGCTTCGATAAACACCGGCGCCAGTTCGGCGCTGGTGTTCTGGCTGGCGGTCTCCAGCACTTGCAGGCTGATCGGCTGGGTCTTGAGCTCGCCCACTTGCAGCGGCGGAATTACCACGGTGCCGTTTTCCTTGGGCAGCAACGTGATGATCCAGCGGGTGGTGGCGTGGTTATCGCCGCCCAAGGTGGTGAGCTGATTGATCTGGCGCGTGCCGCTGACTTCAAACTGCGCATCCAGCGGTGACAAGTCGGGTTTGCCGAACTGGGTGACGTCGCTGGACTCCACCGTCAACTCCACCGTTTCCCCGGAATTGACGCGGCTGCGGTCGACACTCGCCACCAGGTTAGCCGCCTGGGCGTGGCCTGCCCAGAGAGCAAGCAGGAGCAGAAGGGTGGTGCGGCGGCTCATTGAGTCTTGTCCTGATGTTGTTGCTGTTCGTACCAGAATTTACGCCGCAGCAACTCGCCGGGGTTGTCCGGGATCTGTTGCAGCCATTGCTCCAGCGCCTGGCGATGCTCACCATCAATGCTCGCATCGGCGGGGCGCAGGGGCGGGGTGGTGGTGTGCTCGTCCCCCAGCTCGCTGCCCGGTACGTCGTTGCCGCCGGCTTTGGGGGTAGCGCCCGCTTGGTTATCGCCGGCACTGGCCTGGCCTTGGCCCTGGGGCGATTGCTCGCCGCCTGTGGCACTTTGGCCGCTGCTGCCCGGTTGCGCAGTTTGGCCGGGTTGGGTGGTTTCGTCATCCTCATTTTTGACAGGCTTGGCCGGTTCCGGCTGGGCTTTTTCCTGGATCAGGGCCTCTACCAGCGCTTTGTTTTTCAGCGCCGGTTGCAGGTCGGGCTGGGCTTCGAGCGCTTGTTCATAAGCGTCGATGGCGGCTTCCAGTTCGCCGGATTTGGCCAGGGCATTGCCGCGATTGTAGTGGGAATAGGCGTCATTGCCCTGGGCAAAACGCTTGATCGCCTCGGCATAGTTGCCCGCCTCATACAGGGCAACGCCTTGCCATTGCGGGTCTTCGAAATGTTCGGCGGCCTCGCTCGGGCGTTTTTTCTTCAGCAGGTATTGGCCTTGCTGGTCGGGACGCAGCCACAGGTCCTGAAGTTCAAAGGCATAGCTGGGCTGCGGTGCGCCCAACAGCAGCAACGGCAGGCAAAACAGCCAGCCACGGCGGCCCGCACAAGCGGCGAGCAGCAGCAGTGGCAGCAACAACCAATAACCCTGGTCGGCCCAGGTATCGAGGTGCAGCAACTGACCGTCATTGCGCAGTTGTTGCGGGCCGTCGAGCAGGTTGAGCTGGCGCAGGTCTTTGTCGTCCAGGCGTGCGGCGCGGTAACGGCCGCCCATTTCACTGGCGAAGGCCTTGAGCGTCGGGCTGTCGAGGCGTGGCACCAGGATGGCGCCCTGGTCATCTTTGAGGAACTCGCCACTTTCCTGGGTCACCGGCGTGCCTTCGCGGCTGCCGATACCGAGGATCGACAGGCTCGGGGCCTGGGCGCTCTGCAACTGCAGGCGGATGCCTTGGCGCTCCTGTTTGGACAGCGACGAGCCCACCAGCAACAGGCGCCCCTGGCCGAGGCCGGCCTGCTTGAGCAAGCTCAGGGCTTTTTCTACCGCCAGGTCGGCGCGATGGCCGGGCTCGGGCATGATCGAGGGGCGCAGCGCTTCGAGCAGGTTGTGGCTGGTGGCCAGGTCGTCCGACAGCGGCACCAGCGTATGGGCGCTGCCGGCATACACGACGATGGCGGTTGGCGCGTTGTCGCGCGCTTGCAGTAAGTCGTAGAGCTTGCGCCGCGCCTGTTCCAGGCGGTTGGGCGGGCTGTCGGTGGCAAGCATTTCCGGGGTGAGTTCCAACAGCACCACCACCGGGTCGGCCGGTTTCTGGCTGTTCTGTTCAACCCTTTGCCAACTGGGACCCAGCAATGCCAGCACGGCCAGCAGCCAGGCGATGCCCAGCACCACCCACGGCGATTTGCTTTCGCGGCCATTGCCGCCACTGAGCAGCACCGCATGAAACGCTGGCGGCAAAATCATCTGCCAGCGCCCGGCGCGCTTTTGCCGGTGCCACAGCTGCCACAGCAGCCAGCCGAGCAACGGCAGCAGCAACAGCCACCAAGGGCGGAACCAGTGTGGCCACAGGTCGATCATCGACGCCTCCGCAAGCGCAGGCGTTTAAGGCGTTGGCGCCATTGCGGGTGCTGTTGCAGGAAAATGCCCTTGGTCGAGAGTTTATTGAACGCGCGTTGCAAGGCGTTGTTGGGCCAGCGTTCTTGCACCACCAGCAACATGCTCAGGATCAGCGCCAACGCCAGCGGCGCGCTATACAGCGCCTGGGCCGGGCGTGCCTGGGTGGGCTGTTGGGCCACCGGCTCCAGCTGGTCGAGGGTTTCCTTGATCTTTTGCAGTTCGTCGCCGTCGCGGGCGCGGAAGTAGCGGCCACCGGTGGCGTCGGCGATGGCCTTCAAGGCTGGTTCATCCAGGTCCAGGCTCGGGTTGACGCCCAGGATGCCCAGCGAGCCGGTTTGCTCCGGGTCGGCGCCGATGCCGATCGGGTAGATTTTCACGCCTTCTTCGGCCGCCAGGCGCGCAGCGGTCAGCGGGTCGATCTGCCCGGCATTGTTAGCGCCATCGGTGACCAGGATCAGCACGCGGCTTTGCGCCGGGCGCTGGCGCAGGCGTTTCAGGGCCAGGCCAATCGCATCGCCAATGGCCGTGTTTTTGCCGGCGATGCCGATACGTGCTTCATCCAGCCAGGTGCGCACGGTGCGCCGGTCGAAGGTCAACGGGGCTTGCAGGTAAGCCTGGCTGCCAAACAGGATCAGGCCCACGCGGTCGCCTTCGCGGCTTTCCAGGAAGTCCCCGAGCAAATGCTGCACCAGGCTCAGGCGGCTGACGTCATCGTCCTGCCAGTGCATATCCGGGAAGTCCATGGAGCCGGACACATCCACGGCCACCAGCAAATCACGGCCGCTGGCGGCAATCGGCAGCGGTTCGCCGAGCCATTCCGGGCGCGCGGCGGCGGTCAGCAGCAGCAGCCACAACACCACAAACGGCGCTTGCTGGCGCCAGCCGGGCAGGTTGACCCGCGCACGGCGGCGCGCCAGGCCTTCAAGGTCGGCCAGGTAGCTGACCTTCAGCGCGGGTTCGCCGCTGTCGGCCACTGGCAGGATCAAGCGCATCAACCACGGTAAGGGCAACAGGGCGAAGATCCACGGCCAGGCGAACTCAAACATGTTTGCGAATCCAGGTATCGACGGCTTGGGTCAGGCCGGCGATGGCCTTGTCGTCGAGTTTGCATTCGGGTTTGTAGGCGCCTTCGACCAACACCATCCAGCGCGTAAGGCCGGCGGCGGGGCAACGGTTGTCGAGGAACGCCAGCCATTTGCGGCCGTTGAGGGTGTGGCTCTGGCTGTAGGGGTAGTCGTTGCGGCACAGGCGCTTGAGCAGGCCATTGAGTTGTTGCAGCCAGGCACCGGCGGGTGCGCCGTCGTAGGGTTTGGGCATCAGCGCAAGTTCAGCCAGGGCGGCGATGCGCAGCGGGTCCAGCGGTTGTTCGGCGCGGGCCACGGGGCGGCGGGTGGGCAGGAAACGGCGCAGCCACCACAGGCCCCAGCCCAGCAGTGGAATCACCAGCAGCAACAACCACCAACCCGGCGCAGGCGGCCAGAAGCCGATGGCCGGCGGGGCGATCAGTGGCTGCAGTTGGTCGAGGCTGCTCATTGCTTTTTAACCGGGCGTTGCGGGTTGAGGTATTCGCGCAATTGCTCGACCATTTCGCTTTGGGTGCTCAGGGGCATCAATAGAATGCGTAGTTTTTGTGCCAGCAGTTCCCAGCGCGCAATGCGTTCCTCGGCCTGGGCTTTATAAGCCTGGCGCAAATCGAAATTCAGCGTGTCCAGTTCCAATTGCGCGCCGCGCTCGGCAAAACGCAGCAGCCCGGCGGCGGGCAGGGCGTGGTCAAGCGGGTCGGAGATCGGCAACAACAACAGGTCGCAATGGCGTGACAGCAGGCTCAGCTGTTGCTCGGCGCCTTCGGTCAGCGCGCGCTCATCGCAGATCACAATCACCAGGCTGCCCGGGCGCAGCACTTCACGGCCACGGCGCAGGGCCATGCCCAACGCGTCGGCTTCGGGGCGGCTTTCGGTATTCAGGCTCTGGTTCACGCGCACCAGACGGTTGAGCAGTTGCAGCAGGCTTTGCTTGCTGCGCCGGGGCTTGATTTCGTAGTGCTCGCTGTCGCCGAACACCAACCCGCCGACGCGGTCGTTGTGCCCAAGCGCTGCCCAGCCGATCAAGCTGGCAGCTTGGGCGGCGAGCACCGACTTGAACATTTGCCCGGAGCCGAAAAACAGCCGGCAGCTTTGCTCGACCATGATGAAAATCGGCCGTTCGCGTTCTTCATGGAACAGTTTAGTGTGCGGCTCCTGGGTACGCGCCGTCACGCGCCAGTCGATGGTGCGCACGTCGTCGCCAGCCTGGTACACGCGCACCTGGTCGAAGTCGACCCCGCGCCCGCGCAGCTTGGAGTGGTGCAGGCCAATCAGCGGGCTGCGCTGGCTCGGCGTGGAAAACAGCTGCACTTCGCGCACGCGGTGGCGCATCTCAATCAGTTCGCTGAGCGTGACGCGGATTCCATCGCTGGCATTCATGGGGTTCAAGCGACGGCAACGACGTCGAGAATGCGTTGCACCACACGGTCCTGGTCAATGCCGGCCGCTTCGGCCTCGAACGACAGGATGATGCGGTGGCGCAGTACGTCGAACAGCACCGCCTGGATATCTTCCGGGCTCACAAAATCACGCCCGGCCAGCCAGGCATGGGCGCGGGCGCAGCGGTCGAGGGCGATGGAACCGCGTGGGCTGGCGCCATAGGCGATCCACTCGGCCATTTCCGGGTCGAACTTGGCCGGGGTGCGTGTGGCCATGACCAGTTGCACCAGGTATTCCTCCACCGCATCGGCCATGTAAAGGCCAAGGATTTCCTTGCGCGCCGCAAAGATGGCCTGTTGGCTCACACGCCGCTCGGGCTTGGTTTCGCCATTGAGCGCTTCACCACGGGCTTGTTGCAGGATGCGGCGTTCGACGGCCGCGTCCGGGAAGCCGATTTTGACGTGCATCAGGAAACGATCGAGCTGGGCCTCGGGCAGCGGGTAAGTGCCTTCCTGCTCGATGGGGTTTTGCGTGGCCATCACCAAAAACAGCGGCGACAGGTCGTAAGTGCTGCGGCCCACACTGACCTGGCGCTCAGCCATGGCCTCGAGCAACGCCGATTGCACCTTGGCCGGGGCGCGGTTGATTTCGTCCGCCAGCACCAGGTTGTGGAAGATGGGGCCTTGCTGGAACACGAAGCTGCCGGTTTCCGGGCGATAGATCTCGGTGCCGGTGATGTCGGCGGGCAGCAGGTCGGGGGTGAACTGGATACGATGGAACTGCGCTTCAATGCCTTCGGCCAGCTCTTTGATGGCCTTGGTCTTGGCCAGGCCCGGTGCGCCTTCGACGAGCATATGGCCGTCGGCGAGCAGGGCGATCAGCAGGCGATCGATGAGTTTTTCCTGGCCGAGAATCTGCGTAGAAAGAAAGGTTCGCAGCGCAAGCAGCGCTTCACGATGTTCCATCGATGACGGTTCCTGGAGAGATGAGCCCCAACGTCGAAAAAACCGCCGGGCCTGGGGCGTCTACTTTAATGCATCGCGGGGTGTAGCGACTAACGGCGCGGCGGGTATTTTTAGCAAAACTTGTAGGATTTTTGTGTGGAAAGCACAAATTCCACATTTGATCTTTGACGTCGTTTAAACCCGGGTAAAGGTGCCGGTGCCCTTGAGGATGTTCTGTAAGGTTTCTTCCACTTCAGCCATATCCGACACAGCGGTGGTGTGAGTGATCTCCAAACAGTCTTTGCCACCCAGTGCATCGGCATCGCCTGCTGCCAGTTCAATCACCAGGGTGGTATCACCCAAGGTGACTTTCAGCCCCTCCAGGGTCGACGGCTCATAGTCCCAGGTCAGCTCAACCTCATCTTCGTCCGGGTAACGGCTGAGCATGAACATTTCGCCATTTTTGCCGTGGCAGCACAGCATGGCCATGTGGTCTTCTTCGTCATCGCACGGCGTGGCCATCAACGCATCAGTGTTCATTTGCAGCATGGGAAATCCTGTCTGGGGGAGGGCGCAGCGAGGCAATTGTGCCATTGCGGCGAATTTTGTGCTGCATTCTGTGTCAGACCCAGTGCATGACCTGACGGGCGATACCAGTCATTTTTGATACTCGACAGGTTGAAAATAGCCTATTTTTCCTCGAAAAAATCCGGGTTGCCCAAGTCGCAACCCCAAGCCTGCGTACCGATGACCGAATATGTCGCAGCGCCGCAAGCAGCTGTCTTCCTACACTCGTTAAGCTGCGCAACGGATGTGCCTGTGCCGGGAGCCTGACCTGCCCGTCGTACCGTCGCCTGGCGTGGAGTACATCTTATGGAAGTTGTATGTGACCTCATTGTCTTGTCCAGCTTCACCCACCTGTCACCTCGATTCGTTATATGGTTACCGACGAACAGAGCTGACGGTCTCCCCGCAAGGGGATAACACGCGACGCTTCCATCAATAACAAGCCCAAGCGGAGTACCACAGATGGCGTTCTTCACCGCAGCCAGCAAGTCCGACTTCCAGCATCAACTGCAAGCGGCACTGGCGCAGCACATCAGTGAACAGGCACTGCCACAAGTGGCGCTGTTCGCTGAACAATTCTTCGGCATTATTTCCCTGGACGAACTGACCCAGCGTCGCCTTTCCGACCTGGCCGGTTGCACCCTGTCTGCCTGGCGCCTGCTTGAGCGCTTTGACCACACCCAACCGCAAGTGCGGGTCTACAACCCCGATTACGAACGTCATGGCTGGCAATCGACCCACACTGCGGTCGAAGTGCTGCACCATGACCTGCCATTTCTGGTCGACTCGGTACGCACCGAGCTGAACCGCCGTGGCTACAGCATCCACACCCTGCAAACCA
The DNA here is from genome assembly GCF_005938045.2 of Pseudomonas sp. KBS0710. Lineage (GTDB taxonomy): Bacteria > Pseudomonadota > Gammaproteobacteria > Pseudomonadales > Pseudomonadaceae > Aquipseudomonas. Next base: position 2,245,374 of record NZ_VCCF02000001.1, read on the forward strand.
CCGTGCTCAGCGTGCGTCGCGGCAAAAAAGGCGAGTTGCTGGAAATCCTGCCAAAAGGCACCCAGGGCGAAGGCATTCAGCAAGAATCGCTGATGTACCTGGAAATCGACCGTTGCGCGAATGCCGCCGAACTCAACGTGCTGAGCAAAGAGCTTGAGCAAGTGCTGGGCGAAGTGCGTGTGGCCGTGGCCGACTTCGAACCGATGAAAGCCAAGGTCCAGGACCTGCTGGCCGGTATCGACGCGAGCCAGTTCAGCATCGACGGCGAGGAAAAAGCCGAGATCAAGAGCTTCCTGGAATGGCTGGTGGGCAACCACTTCACCTTCCTCGGCTATGAAGAGTTCGTGGTACGTGACGAGGCGGACGGCGGTCATATCGAATATGACACTGGCTCCTTCCTCGGTCTGACCAAATTGCTGCGTGCCGGCCTCACCGCCGAAGACACGCGCATCGAAGACTATGCCGTGGCCTACCTGCGTGAACCGACCGTGCTGTCGTTCGCCAAGGCCGCGCACCCAAGCCGCGTACACCGCCCGGCGTACCCGGACTATGTGTCGATCCGTGAGATCAGCGCCGACGGCAAGGTCATCAAGGAGCACCGCTTCATGGGCCTGTACACCTCGTCGGTGTACGGCGAAAGCGTGCGGGTTATCCCTTACATCCGCCGTAAAGTCGCGGAAATCGAGCACCGCTCGGGCTTCCAGGCCAAGGCGCACTTGGGCAAAGAGCTGGCCCAGGTGGTTGAAGTGTTGCCGCGTGATGACCTGTTCCAGACCCCGGTCGACGAACTGTTCAATACCGTGATGTCGATCGTGCAGATCCAGGAGCGCAACAAAATCCGCGTGTTCCTGCGCAAAGACCCGTACGGTCGTTTCTGCTACTGCCTGGCCTATGTGCCGCGCGATATCTATTCCACCGAAGTGCGTCAGAAGATCCAGCAAGTGCTGATGGATCGCCTGAAAGCTTCGGACTGCGAGTTCTGGACCTTCTTCTCCGAGTCCGTACTGGCCCGTGTGCAGCTGATTCTGCGGGTGGATCCGAAGAACCGCCTGGACATCGACCCGGTTCAACTGGAAAAAGAAGTGGTGCAGGCCTGCCGCAGCTGGCAGGACGACTACGCCAGCCTGGTGGTCGAAAGCTTCGGCGAAGCCCAGGGCACCAACGTGCTGGCAGACTTCCCGAAAGGCTTCCCGGCAGGTTACCGCGAGCGTTTTGCCGCGCATTCGGCCGTGGTCGACATGCAGCACCTCAACAGCCTGACCGAAGCCAACCCGCTGGTGATGAGTTTCTATCAGCCGCTGGGCCAGGTCTCCGGCCAGCGTGAGCTGCACTGCAAGCTCTACCACGCCGACACGCCGCTGGCGCTGTCCGACGTGTTGCCGATCCTGGAAAACCTCGGCCTGCGCGTGCTGGGCGAATTCCCGTACCGCCTGCGTCACGCCAATGGCCGTGAGTTCTGGATCCATGATTTTGCGTTCATTGCCGCCGAAGGCGTGAACCTGGACATCCAGCAGCTCAACGACACCCTGCAGGACGCGTTCGTGCACATCGTGCATGGCGATGCCGAAAACGATGCGTTCAACCGCCTGGTACTTACCGCCGGCCTGCCTTGGCGCGACGTGGCGCTGCTGCGTGCTTACGCCCGTTACCTCAAGCAGATCCGCCTGGGCTTCGACCTGGGTTACATCGCCAGCACCCTGAACAACCACACCGACATCGCTCGCGAGTTGACCCGGTTGTTCAAGACCCGCTTCTACCTGGCGCGCAAGCTCACCGCCGACGACCTGGAAGACAAGCAGCAACGCCTGGAACAAGCGATTCTCACGGCCCTGGACGATGTTCAGGTGCTCAACGAAGACCGCATCCTGCGTCGCTACCTGGACTTGATCAAGGCCACCCTGCGGACCAACTTCTACCAGACCGACGCCAACGGCCAGAACAAGTCGTACTTCAGCTTCAAGTTCGACCCGCGTGCGATTCCTGAGCTGCCCAAGCCGGTGCCGAAGTTTGAAATCTTCGTGTACTCGCCGCGCGTTGAAGGCGTACACCTGCGCTTTGGCAACGTGGCACGTGGCGGCCTGCGCTGGTCCGACCGTGAAGAAGACTTCCGTACCGAAGTGCTCGGCCTGGTAAAAGCCCAGCAGGTGAAGAACTCGGTGATCGTGCCGGTGGGCGCCAAAGGTGGCTTCCTGCCACGTCGCTTGCCATTGGGCGGCACCCGTGACGAGATCGCGGCCGAGGGCATCGCCTGCTACCGCATCTTCATTTCGGGCCTGTTGGACATTACCGACAACCTCAAGGACGGTGCCCTGGTGCCACCGGTCAACGTCGTGCGGCATGACGACGATGACCCGTACCTGGTCGTCGCGGCGGACAAGGGCACTGCGACCTTCTCCGACATCGCCAACGGCATTGCCATCGATTATGGCTTCTGGCTGGGCGATGCGTTCGCTTCCGGTGGTTCGGCCGGTTACGACCACAAGAAAATGGGCATCACCGCCAAGGGCGCGTGGGTGGGCGTGCAGCGTCACTTCCGTGAGCGCGGCATCAACGTGCAGGAAGACAGCATCACCGTGGTGGGCGTCGGCGATATGGCCGGTGACGTGTTCGGTAACGGCTTGCTGATGTCCGACAAGCTGCAACTGGTCGCGGCCTTCAACCACCTGCACATCTTTATCGACCCGAACCCGAACCCGGCAACCAGCTTCGTCGAGCGTCAGCGCATGTTCGAGCTGCCGCGTTCGGCCTGGACCGATTACGACACCAGCATCATGTCTGAAGGCGGCGGGATCTTCTCGCGCAGTGCCAAAAGCATCGCCATCTCGCCCCAGATGAAAGCGCGCTTCGACATCTCGGCCGACAAGCTGACCCCGACCGAACTGCTCAACGCTTTGCTCAAGGCGCCGGTGGACCTGTTGTGGAACGGCGGTATCGGGACTTACGTCAAGGCCAGCACCGAAAGCCACGCCGATGTAGGCGACAAGGCCAACGACGCGCTGCGCGTCAACGGCAATGAGTTGCGCTGCAAGGTAGTGGGCGAGGGCGGTAACCTCGGCATGACCCAGCTGGGGCGTGTGGAATTCGGCCTCAATGGCGGCGGTTCCAACACCGACTTCATCGACAACGCCGGTGGTGTGGACTGCTCCGACCACGAAGTGAACATCAAGATCCTGCTCAACGAAGTGGTGCAGGCCGGTGACATGACCGACAAGCAGCGCAACCAGTTGCTGGCGAGCATGACCGACGAAGTCGGCAACCTGGTGTTGGGCAACAACTACAAGCAGACCCAGGCCCTGTCCCTGGCCGCCCGTAAAGCTTACGAGCGCGCCGCTGAGTACAAGCGCCTGATGAGCGACCTCGAAGGCCGTGGCAAGCTGGACCGTGCCATCGAGTACCTGCCGACCGAAGAGCAGCTTGTCGAGCGCGCTTCCACCGGTAAGGGCCTGACCCGTCCTGAGCTGTCGGTGTTGATCTCTTACAGCAAGATCGACCTCAAGGAAGCCCTGCTCAAGTCGCTGGTGCCGGATGACGACTACCTGACCCGTGACATGGAGACCGCGTTCCCACCGAGCCTGGTGGCCAAGTTCGGCGAAGCCATGCGCCGTCACCGTCTCAAGCGCGAGATCGTCAGCACCCAGATCGCCAACGACCTGGTCAACCACATGGGCATCACCTTCGTTCAACGACTCAAAGAGTCGACCGGCATGAGCCCGGCGAACGTGGCCGGTGCTTACGTGATCGTGCGTGACATCTTCCACCTCCCGCACTGGTTCCGTCAGATCGAAGCCCTGGACCACCAGGTTTCTGCTGACGTGCAACTGGAGCTGATGGATGAACTGATGCGCCTGGGCCGTCGTGCCACGCGCTGGTTCCTGCGCAGCCGTCGCAACGAGCAGGACGCTGGCCGCGACACCGCGCACTTCGGTCCGCACCTGGCTGCGTTGGGCCTCAAGCTCGACGAACTGCTGGAAGGCCCGACCCGCGAAGGCTGGCAGAACCGCTACCAGGCCTACACCGAAGCCGGCGTACCGGAGTTGTTGGCACGCATGGTTGCAGGCACTACCCACCTGTACACCTTGCTGCCGATCATCGAAGCCGCCGACGTGACCGGGCATGACGCCGCCGAAGTGGCCAAGGCCTACTTCGCCGTCGGCAGCGCGCTGGACTTGCCGTGGTACCTGCAGCAGATCAGCGATCTGCCGGTGGCCAACAACTGGCAGGCCCAGGCTCGCGAAGCGTTCCGCGACGACGTGGACTGGCAGCAACGGGCGATCACCATCTCGGTTCTGCAAATGGCCGATGCGCCACAAGACATGGAAGCCCGCGTGGCCCTGTGGCTTGAGCAGCACCAGGACATGGCCGATCGCTGGCGCGCAATGATGGTCGAAATCCGTGCTGCGGTCGGCACGGACTACGCCATGTATGCGGTCGCCAACCGTGAGTTACTCGACCTGGCGTTGAGCGGTCAGTCGGTGCTGCAACCGGCTTGATCCCGCTGTAAAACAAAAGCCCCCGCATCGTGAGATGCGGGGGCTTTTTGTTGGAACCCCCTTCACCAAACACCACACATCCACTGTGGGAGCGGGCTTGCTCGCGAAGGCGGTGGATCAGTCAACACTTATAGTGACTGACACACCGCCTTCGCGAGCAAGCCCGCTCCCACAAGTTGATCTTCCAACGTCAACGACTACCCAAACACGGCTGGATAACTTTTTTCAACCCACTGTTGTTTGCCGGCAATCTAAAGGTTGCCGTCAGCGGCTGGCCGCCTGCCATGGCAGGCGCCAACAAAAGTTTCAGCGTCTGGCCCCGTGAGGCATCACTGGCCCAGTAAGCCAATTCATCGCGCGGCACCTGGGTGCTGAACGCAAAGATCGTCCCTATCTGGAAAGACCCTGCGTAAGCCCAAACGCCGCTGACCGCAAGCTCAATGGCCGTGCGAGTTCCTGTGGCAATACGCAACGGCCCACTGGTACTGGCGTCTGGACCATGAAAGGGCTCAATGTCGAAGCCCAACGATTGCGGCTCTATTTGCAGTGCCAGCCCGGCCGTAGGGTTTCGTGGATGACAGCTGATTTCCAGGCTGGCCTTGGTGTGGAAATCGTTATAAGCGCTGTCACCAAAAGTCCGTGCGGTGGTCAACATCGGGCTGTCGAGGTCGGGCCGCTCAAGCAACCACGCGGGGTTCGCAGGCGTAATGATTAGGTCGTCACTGGCCTGTGCAGACGCACAGAGTGCTGGGATGAAAAGGGCGGTGACCAGTGCAACGGTAAAGGTTTTCATAAGTCGATTGTAAGGTATCAAAAAGGGCTGCCCACGAGGATCATCGGTTGAAGCACACTGAATACCTTTGGCGTGGTCTCCTGAAGGTCCGTAAGGATAGCGTCATAGTCCACAGTGTTTGGCAGGTGATGCATCAAGGCCCAATAGTCCGATTCAATAATGGGAAGTTGCATCGCGCCTGCTGTTTCCTGCAGCACCAACTTAAACAAGGCGCAGGCTTTGGGCAGGTTTCGTTCAAGCCCATACGTGCGGTGGGTCTTGGTCTTGTCTCGGGATAAGCCTGCCAGTGCGTAGGCATACTCAATCAGCCCATCCAATTGCCCCATCTCAGCCAACTGAATGATCCGCTTCTGCTTCTGTTCGGTACTCACCGTTCCGTCTTCTGCGAAGGCGAGTCTGTACACGGCTGGGCGATGCCCTGCGTCGGCAGAACGTTGGATCAGATCTGCGATCACTGCCTCTCGATTCTGAGTATCGGCTAACAGTTTCGGTGTCTGCTCGTACGCCTGGGCGAGCTCATAGAGCGCCCAGGGATCGTTTGTGGCGGCAGCTTGGTTCAGCCACTCGATTTCCAGTGTCATAAAGTACAGGTAGATCATTGCAGGGACGGTATTGGCGTTTGCGGCGTTGGTTGCCAACTCCTTGGCTTTTGCCAGCGATTCGTTGTCACCCAGCCGCATCAGCGCCGGTATGTGGTTCTGCGCGGCAGCAAGCAAAAGCCATTGCCTGGTGGCGGTTGTCACGCGGCGTGCTCCTCCGTCCAGCACCGATTGGCAGGTGGCCATTGCGTATTGCGAATCCAGGTCTCCGGCGGCACCTGCTATGGTCAGGTGAAATCTGGCTTTTTTGTATCGGCCCAATCTGAACAGCGCAAACCCGGTGTCTTTGGTCGTTTTCGTCAGTTCATTAAGCGTTGAGTTCAATTGGGTCGGGAGCGTGCTGGCCTCAGCTTGCAGTTGTGTGATCAACGAGAAAAGAGGTGTCAGTACTTGTGATTCGGTGGACATAACTCATACCTGTAATAAGCACTCAATTCGTGCGACATACAGGTTATGCAGAGCGCCTGGGGCCCGGGCGCTAATTACTTACTGCACTACGGTTTGGCAAACACTGAAAGGCGCCGCCCCTTCCACCGAATGACCTTCATGCAGGTGAGATCACTGGTGTTTCAAGAGCTTGCTCTCAAGGTGATCCAGATGCCGGGTCATCAGGCTTGTCGCACTGTTCACGTCGCGTTGCTCGATTGCGTCGACAATTGCAAGATGCTCCTGCCATGCGCAGTACGTGCAGGCTCTCGCTTCATATTGAGCGATGATCAGCGAAGTCAATGGCACCAAACTGTTGAGAAATTGCGCCAACGGCGCGTTGCGTGCCATCGCTGCCAATTGCAGGTGGAACTCCCCCGATAACCGAATCGCCGGGCCGCGCTGGTCGCGTTCGATGCAGTCGCGTTCCCGCGCGATCAGCTCGCGCAACTGGCGAACTTGCGTCGGCGTGGCGTGCACGCAGGCCAGTTGTACCACGGTCATTTCCGTGAGCCGCCGTGCTTCGAGGATCTGCCGCGTTTGCTGCGCATCCGGTGCTGCCACCTGGGCGCGTTGGTTGGGGCGCAGGATGATCACTTGCTGATGAGAAAGTTTAGCCAACACGCGGCGAATTACGCTACGGCTCACACCAAAGGTTTCGCCCAGGCTCTCTTCGGTAAAGCGGCTGGCCGGAGCGATGCGTTGTTCGAGGATGGCGTCGAACAGGCGTGGGTAGATGTCATCCACCGAAGGTTTTTTACCGCCAACCAGGCGCAGGGCAGGGAGGACGGCATTGCGTTGCAGGGCGTGGGCGTTCATGGCCAGTCTCCAAAAAATCAGCTGCCCAGATGGTCGTCCGGGATATTCAAACGAATGCCCATGCGCAGGCCTTCCTGGAGGATGTGCCGACGCATTTCGGCGCTGGCCAGGGCGCTGTTTTTGTTGCGAATGGCGCGCACCACGGCGTCGTTTTCCTGCAGGCGTTCGGCCATGTGCTCAGGCGAATTGCGCAATACCTGGGCGCTTTGCTTGAGGGCGTTGCTGGTCTGCTGCACCACGTTCTGGAAGATCGGGTTGGAAGTCAGCGCGAACAACTCTTCATGAAAGCCGATATAAGCGTTCATGCCCGCTTCGGCGTCACCGGCATCCAGGGCTTCGCGCATGTCCATCAAGGTCAGGCGCAATTGGCCGACTTCCTTGCTGCTGATGGACTGGGCCACCAGGCCGACAATGAAGGGTTCGAGGGTGTAGCGCAGTTGCAGGATATCTTCGAGGCTGGCGTCGGCCACCGCGTCGCTGGACTGTGGTTCGCTGACGCTGGTTTCCAGCACGACCACGCCTTTGCCGGGCATTGAGCGTACCAGCCCGAGGGTTTCCAGCACGATCACGGCTTCGCGCAGGCTCGGGCGGCTGATGCCCATCTGCTCGGCCAGTTCACGCTGGCCGGGGAGCATGTCGCCCTGGCGCCACTGGCCCCCCTTGAGTGCGGCGCGAAGTTTTTCTACGACTGAGTTGACGACGGTTGAAGTGCTGATCACGTCTACGTCTCCTTGGATGTTGCCAATACGATGGTCAAATGAGCGATGATCAAAATGTGGGAGCGGGCTTGCTCGCGAATGCGCAGTGTCAGTCGACAAATTTATCAACTGACCCACCGCTTTCGCGAGCAAGCCCGCTCCCACATTTGATTTGTGTCGCTCATAGACTGGATTAAAACTCCTGATGCGCCGGCAGCACCGGCTTCTTGGCCTGGAAGGCATACCCTTGCTGGCCATCGAGCACCTTGTTGGCGCGCTCGATATCAATATCTTTTTCCCAACGGGCGATGGCCACGGTGGCGACGCAGTTGCCGATCAGGTTAGTCAGCGCGCGGCCGATGCCCATGAACCAGTCCACCGCCAGCACCAGCACCAGGCCCACCACTGGAATCGCCGGGATCGCGGTCAGTGTGGCCGCCAGAATCACCAGCGCCGAACCCGGAATGCCGTGGGCTCCTTTGGAGGTGATCAACGACACCAGCAGAATGGTCAGCAAGTCGGTCATCGACAGCGGTGTGCCGGTGGCATTGGCGATAAACACAATGGCCAGGGTCAGGTAGATCGAGAAACCATCGAGGTTGAACGAATAACCGGTCGGAATCACCAGGCCGACGGTGGAGCTGCCAATGCCCAGGTGCTCGAGTTTACGCATGATCTGCGGCAACACCGCGTCGGAGGAGGCAGTGCCCATCACGATCAGCAACTCTTCGCGCAAGTACTTGAGCAGCGGCAACATGCGCAGGCCAGACAAGCGCATCACCAGCCCCAGCACCAGCCCGACAAAGGCAAAGCAGGTCAGGTAGAACAAGCCCACCAGGCTGCCCAGGTGTTGCAATGAATCCAGGCCGTAGGTGCTGGTGGTGAAGGCGATGGCGCCGAATACGCCGATCGGCGCCAGGCGCACGATCATGCCCATGATGCGAAAGATCACATGGCTCAGCTCGTTGATCAGCCGCGAGATGCCGGAAGCGGCTTCGCCGACCAGGTTGAGCGCGCTGCCGAACAGCACCGAAAACAGCAGCACTTGCAGCACATTGTTGTCGGCAAAGGCGCCGATCACCGAATTGGGGATCAGGTCCATCAGGAACTGGCTGGTGCCGCGAATGTGCTGGCCCTTGTCGGCCAGCTCATTGAGGCCGGCGGACGACAGCTGCTCCAAGTGAATATTGGCGCCTTGGCCGATACCGGTGCTGAAGGCCATGATCAGGCCGATCACCAGGGCGACGGTGGTCAGCACTTCGAAGTAGATCACTGATTTCAAGCCGATGCGCCCGACTTTCTTCAGGTCGCCGGCACCGGAAATACCGCTGACCACCACGCAAAATACGATCAGGCCAATCAGCATTTTGATCAGCTTGATAAAGCCGTCACCCAGGGGTTTGAGTTGCGAGGAGAATTCGGGAAGGGCCAGGCCGCAGATAACGCCTAACATCAGGCCAATCACGACTTGCAGGAAAATCGAACGCGAGCACCATCTGAGCATGGGAGGGATCTCTATTCGGTGCCCTGGTGGTTCCAGGGCTTAATTGTTGTGGTCTTACCGGTAAGTCCAGTGCGCGGCCAGTCTACGCTGGGTTTTTTTCAAATCACAAGTAAATATTCGACTGTTGACAGGTCCCGGTCTGACCAGTTGGTCGGCAAGGGTGATGCTTGAGCGGTTGGCGGGCGGTAAATTTTTTCGCTTATCATCCGCGCCTTGATTGGCGAGGTGATGCATGGATAAACCGGGACTGACCACCGACGCAGCCGGGCAGACGCACTGCACCTGGCGCACTGCCGCCGTCGAATACCCGCGTTACCACGACAGCGAGTGGGGCGTGCCGGTCGCAGACGATATCCAGCTATACGAGAAGATTTGCCTGGAAGGTTTTCAGGCGGGTATGGCGTGGATCACCATTTTGCGCAAGCGCGAGCAGTTTCGGGCGGCGTTCGAAGGCTTTGATTTTCGCCACGTTGCGCACTACGGCGAGGCCGATATCGAGCGGCTGATGAACGACCCAGGCATCGTGCGCAACCGCGCGAAGATCGTCTCGGCCATCAACAACGCGCGCAGGGCCTGTGAGCTGGTGGACGAAACCGGTTCACTGGCGCGCTGGTTGTGGGCGTTTGAACCCACGCCAGAGGAACGCCCGGCAGTGGTAGACATGGCTTATTGGACCGGCAACCCGACATCACCGGCGTCGATGCGTTTGTCCAAAGCCTTGAAAAAGCGCGGCTGGACCTTTGTTGGCCCAACCACGATGTACGCGCTGATGCAGGCGATGGGCATGGTCAATGATCATTTGGAAGGCTGCGTTTGCCGACCGCGCATAGAGGCTCTACGCCAACAATTCAAGCGCCCTTGAGTCAAAGACTGCCGCTCCCGCGGGGATTGGCAGTGCCTGCAACGTCAGGTCAGGACAGGAAACCACCGTCCACATTCAGTGACACACCGGTGGTGTAGCTGGACGCGTCACTGGCCAGGAACAGTACCGCACCGGCCATTTCGCTCGGGTCGGCCACGCGTTTGAGCGGGATCTGCGCCAGGGCCATCTTCAGGATCGAATCGTTCTTGACCAGCGCCGAGGCGAATTTGGTGTCGGTCAGGCCCGGCAGCAGGGCGTTGCAACGGATGCCGAATGCGGCGCACTCCTTGGCAAACACCTTGGTCATGTTGATCACGGCGGCCTTGGTCACCGAGTAGATGCCTTGGAATACACCCGGGGAGATGCCGTTGATCGAGGCCACGTTGATGATGCTGCCGCCGCCGTTGTCGCGCATCAGCTTGCCGGCCTCCACCGACATGAAGAAGTAGCCGCGAATGTTCACGTCAACGGTCTTCTGGAACGCGCCCAGGTCGGTGTCCAGCACGTTGCAGAACTGTGGGTTGGTCGCGGCATTGTTAACCAGGATATCCAGGCGCCCGAACTGCTCACGGATGCCGGCGAACACCTGGGTAATCTGCTCCATTTCGCCAATATGACAAGCCACGGCAGTGGCTTTGCCGCCGGCGGCGATGATCGCGTCGGCCACGTGCTGGCAGCCTTCGAGTTTGCGGCTGGAGACGATCACATGCGCGCCTTGCTGGGCCAGCAGCTTGGCGATGGCTTCACCAATGCCACGGCTGGCGCCGGAAACAAATGCGATCTTGCCGTCAAGGTCGAACAGATGGGTCTTGGACATGCTGGGTTCCTTGCTCTTGTAGTCAGAGGGCTGATTTAGCGATGACATTCAGGCTCATTTGCTCCAGCAGCTTGTTCATATGGATGAACTGCGCAAAGCGTTTGTCCTGGGTCTGGCCGTGGAAAAAGCGGTAGTAGATCTGCTGCACAATGCCGGCCAGGCGGAACAGGCCGTAGGTGTAGTAGAAGTCGAAATTATCGATCTGGATGCCGGAGCGCTCGGCGTAATAGTCGACGAATTGGCGACGAGTCAGCATGCCCGGCGCGTTACTTGGCTGGCGGCGCATCAGTTGCACGGGCGCAGGGTCTGCGGCTTCGATCCAGTAGGCGAGGGTATTGCCCAAGTCCATCAGCGGGTCGCCCAAGGTGGTGAGTTCCCAGTCCAGTACGCCGATGATCTGCATCGGGTTGTGCGGGTCGAGGATCACGTTGTCGAAGCGGTAGTCGTTGTGCACGATGCTGGAAGTCGGGTGGTCGGCCGGCATCTTGTCGTTGAGCCAGGCGCGCACCTTTTCCCAGCTGGGTGCGTCGGGTGTCAGGGCTTTTTCGTAGCGGTCGCTCCAGCCGCGGATCTGGCGTTCTACATAACCTTCGGGCTTGCCCAGGTCGGCCAGGCCGCAGGCGGCGTAATCGACTTGGTGCAGCTCGACGAACTTGTCGATAAAGCTTTTGCACAGCGCCTCGGTCTTGGCCGCGTCCAGGCCCAGTTCGGCGGGCAGGTCGGAGCGCAGGATGATGCCGTTGACGCGCTCCATCACATAGAACTCGGCGCCGATCACCGACTCATCAAGGCAGTGCACATAGGCTTTGGGGCAATACGGGAAGCCGTCCTTGAGCTGGTTGAGAATGCGGTACTCGCGGCCCATGTCGTGGGCGGACTTGGCTTTGTGGCCGAATGGCGGGCGACGCAGCACGAATTCCTGGCCGGGGTATTCCAGCAGGTAAGTCAGGTTGGATGCGCCACCGGGGAACTGGCTGATTTTGACCGGCCCGGCAAGGCCCGGAATATGCGCCTTGAGGTAGGGATCGATGAGGCTGGCATCAAGTTCTTCGCCGGGGCGAATCTGGGTCGATTGGTCGTTAAGCGCCATGCTTATCCCTTCTGCTTATTCTAAAGGCCTTGGACTATTGGCTAATCTAATGCGCACCACCGCCCAGCGACAAGGTCGGGGCGGCTTAATAGGTTAGCGTGTTGGACGATGATCAGTGGGCCTGATGTGCTCAAATCACCAGCATGGCCCGGCCACCGGGGTTGCAGGACAGGTTGGCACCGATTTCGACTTTTGCCAGGTCGATGCCAAGGCCAGCGAGCAGGTTGTTGACGATAGGGTCGAGCAGCGGGCCGAGCAGCCCGGCAATCAAGCCGCCCAGGGTGGTGAGCAAGCCGTTGACCACGCCCGTGACCAGGCCCAGCACCGCGCCCAACAGGCTGGCCATTTTGGGCGGGTGGTTGATCAGTTGGATGCCGGTGAGTGTGTCCTTGAGGCTACTGACCGCGTTCGAGCTGGCGAATGCGTAATAGACCGGTTGCTGGTTGATCGCGGGCGGATCGGTGTAGGTGTGCGCACGCGCGGTTTTCAGCACATCACTGTCGATTCGGATGCCCAGGCCGCCCGCCGCAAAGGCTTGCCTGTCGCCACACACGCCCGTGCCGCGCTTGCAGGTTTTAGTGCCGATATCCACCACCGGGTACTCATCCACCTTGAGTGTTTCTGTGGACGAGTACAGATTCTTGGGGTCAACCTGGCCAATCATCGCGCGCAATGCCGATGTTTCGCCGAGTACCGACAACGACTTTTTGCCGCTGTCGCAACTGTAGCCAGTGACCCTGGCGCTGCCACCAGCGGCTTCCAGGGCGATGTCGAGGGTGTCGCCGATTTGCAGGCTGGCGACCAGGCAACAATTGGGGTCGAGCAAACCAAACAGGCCGCCCAACAGGTCACTGAGCGCTTGCACCACGCCGCCCAGCAGGTTGTTGACCAGCGTAACGATCGGCAGTTTGACCGAAATCAAGGTGCGCACTTGGGCGGTGCGCACATAGATCGGCTGCTTGGCGATATCTTTGGGGTTGCCGATGCTGGAAACCTGCCCGGGCTCGATCACTTTGGTCGACACGGTCACGCCGAGCAGGCCCAGTACATCCACCGGCAACTCCACGGCAACTGCGCTGGCCTTGTTCGACAGCTGCACAAAGCCCTGGATCAGGTTGAACAGTTGCAGGTTCACATCCAGCGCACTTTTGTCGGTGCCGTTCTGGATATTGATCAGGTCGCCCAGGTGCAGGATCTGCGTGCCCGGCGCAATCAGCTTGATGGCTTCCAGGTTGTTGATCACCACTTTGACCGCATCACCGCCCAGCTTGAGCACATCAATGGCTGCCTGGATCAGTTGGCCGACAGTGGCGTCGGTCTTGAGCAGTTGGTCGTAGTTACCGGCGCTGACTTTCAATTGGATGGCCAGCGCATCCAGGTACTTGAGCAAGCTGATATCGGTATTGAGCAAGCCGTTCCAGCCGACTGCGTCCAACTGCAACTTGCCGCCCAGCAGGCCGCCGATCAAGGCGTTGAGGGCGACGGACTTGGTGCTGTCCACGGTCAGTAAGGTGCTGCGAACCGTGAGCTGGGCAACCGTGGGCGTTGGTGCGGCGGCGACAGCGGTGGCGCTCAGCAGCGTTGTCAGGTTGACGGGCTGGCGCGAGAACAGCGTGAGCAAGCCATGGGCGAGGCTGGTGTGTACGCGATGGGTGGCAATCACCCGGATAGCATCGGTTTTGCTCGGGTCGGCGCTGAACGTGCGCATAAAGTCCGCGCCGGTGGCCAGGGTGCCGCAGGCGGTGGTCAGCGTGCGATTGTCATCAAGGCTAAAGTTGTTGCGCGCCGCGCTTTCGGTCGCAAACTGCGCGGCATTGTTAGCGGGCCCCGCGCATTTGCCGTTGCGGCTCACCGCTTCCAGCGCGGCCGTATCGGCCACGCGCTGCAATTTGCGCTTCTCCAGGTACAGGCGACCGCTGTCGACCACCAGCAACAGAAACAGCAGCGCGATACCGAGGGTTACCGCGCCTATCAGGCCGATGGCGCCGCGTTGGCGCGCCGGGCCGAGTCCATGGCCAATCATTGTGCGTTCCTTCGCCGGTCCTGCACCGACGTCCTGAGCATCCCCGCAAGCAGTGTAGTCAGGTTTTGCGTCAGCGCTGGCTAATCGCTACTAGTTGCGTGGCGGCAGGGTAACCGGCGTGAGCACGGGGCGGCCGGCGAAGTATTCCACCAGGTTATCGGCCACACGTTGCACGGTGTCGTGGGCCGCTTCCGGCGACAAGCCGGCCACATGGGAGGTGAGCACGGTATTGCTCAGGCGCTTGAGAGCATCGGGTACTTTCGGTTCATCGTCGAACACATCCAGCGCCGCACCACCGATACGCCGTTGCTCCAGCGCAGCCACCAGGTCGGCGGTCACCACCACGCTGCCGCGCCCGATATTGACCAGGTAACCGTTAGGCCCCAAGGCGTCCAAGGCATGGCGATCAATCAGGTGGCGGGTGCTGGCCCCGCCGGGTGTAGCCAGGATCAGGAAGTCCGAGGTGCGCGCCAGCTCAACGGCGGTGGCGCAGTAGGTGTAGTCCACATCATCGCGAGGCTGGCGGTTGTGGTAACTCACCTCCATGCCAAAGCCGAGGCTGGCACGTTTGGCAATCTCCATGCCCACTGCGCCGAGGCCGAGGATCCCCAGTTGCTTGCCGCCCAGGGAAGGGCGCATCACTTTCGGCCATTCACCGCGCCGCACTGCTGCATCGGTCTGGGGAATGCCGCGTACCAGCGACAGCAGCAACGCCATGGCGTGGTCAGCCACTGACGGCGCATTCACGCCGGCGCCGTTGGTGACCACGATCCCGCGATTGCTCGCCGCCTGCAGGTCCACGTGCTCATAGCCGGCGCCGATTACGCAGATGATCTCCAGCAGCGGCAGTGCCGCGATTTCCTCGGCATACAGCCCCAGCGGGCCACGGGTGAGTACCGCCTTGATCTGCGCGCCGTGGGCTTTGATCGCTTGGGCACGTTCGGCCGGTGTGGGCGCCAGAATCACATGAAAGTCATTGCTCTCGATGATTTGCAGGTATTCATTGATGGTTTCAACCAGGACCAGAACAGTGGTGGACATCGGAAGGCTCTTCCTGAAGGGTTTGATAGGATGAGTATGCGGGATTTGTAAGACGGAACGATTTGTTCAATCAGAAAAAATCCCGCACGGGCGCGGCTAGAACTCGACGTCCTGGGCTTTGACCCGCTTCACAAATGCCCCCGCCAAGGTTGCATTGTGATGCTCGATGATCGCCTTGGCCGGTAACGTCGGAGTGTCCATGCAGGTATGGCCGTCTTCGGGCAGTACCACCGAAAACCCAAGCTCCACCGCCACTCGGCACGTGGCGTCGATGCAAAACTGGGTTTTCATGCCGACCACCACCAATTCATCCACCTGCGCCGCTGCCAATTGTTGCGCGAGCTCAGTGCCCAGGAAGCAACTGGGGCGGGTTTTATTGAACAGGTGGTCGCGGGCTTCGTCCACGTCGAGGCCGTGCCACAGTTGCCAGAGTGGGCTGCCAGCTGCAATCGGCGACCCCGCCGGGCCAGTATGGCGGGCCACGAAGATAGGGGCGTTGGCCTGGCGGGCACGCTGGATAAGCTGGTTGATGGTGCCGAGCACGCGTTCGCGCTCAAAGGGCTGTTCCGGCCCATCGTATAAACCGGTTTGCATATCGATGATCAACAGGGCGTTTGCCATGGTCTTGCTCCTTGCAGTGGCCAGCGGGCGGGGCAATAAAAAGGCCCCGTCCATTGCTGGCGGGGCCTTGGGGTGTTTCTGGGTGTCTTTAGCTTTCGCACCCACAGCCACCGCACGGCCCGCCATAAGCGGTCGTGGTGGTGGTGCGGGTGAGGCGGCGCTGAATCAGGTTCATGGCCCGATCATGCTGGGGAGGGTGCGTGGCTGTCAACGGCGTTGTCCGAACTCTGTTCTTGCAGGAGGGTGTTTCTTGCAGCTTCAAGGAACTCATCTGACAAACTGCTGCCGCGCGTGGCACGGGCGAGGGTGACGGCACCAATCATCATTGCGTACTTGGCGAGCATCGCCTGACGGTCTTCATCCTGAAGCTGCGCAAAAACCTCCAGTGACTGTTCAACGCCGTCGATAAAGGTGTGTTGCAACGCTGTGTCGGCGGGCTCATGGCACATGTCCGGGGTGAAGGCCGAGATGGGGCAGCCATCGCCGGGGTTGTCACGGTGGTGGGTGGATAAATACGGGCGCAGGATGGCCTCACGGGCAGCATGCACATCATCACTGCGGCTGATTTTTTCCTGCCAGCCCAGGTTCGCTTGCTCGAATGCCTTTTGGCACGCCTCGGTGGCCAGTGCCTCTTTGGACGCAAAGTGCCCATAGAAACCGCCGTGGGTCAGGCCAGCTGCGGCCATTACGTCAGACAGGCTAATACCGTGCAACCCGCGCTCACGAAACAGATGCGTGGCAGCCTCCACGATGATTTCGCGGTTGAGTTCGGCTTGTTTACGGGAGACGCGAGGCATGGCGGGGCTCTCAGGATGCAGGCGGATACTGATTGAAAAGTACAGTAACGGGGCCGATTCGAAAATAGATTTGTTGTGGAATGTATTCTCCCCGCGATGCCGCAGATTTCTCAAGCGGCAGCCGCCACACTGCCATTATTGGGCAGGGTCCGCCTGCCGCGCCTGGATTTGCTCTGCCTGCGCGATCGGCCGGAAATCATAGGTAGGATAAAATTCCGTTGTGTATACGCCCCAGGCAGTGCGCTCTATCGCCAGATTGACCTCTACCAGGCGTGAAGCCGGCAGGCGTAGCACGACGATCTGTCCGATACCCATGGTTACATTCCAACTGACCACTTCAACCCCGGCTGGAGGAAATGCCTTGTGAAACGCTTGCTTGGCCAATTGAGTCTTCAATTCGCTCAAGGGGCGCGACTGATCATGTTTGAGAAACACCGTTAACATAATGGCGTTATCAGGGGTGGCAGCCACAGTGTTTACGCTGGCGGGAACGGTGGTGTTGGCAGTGGCTGCTCCGGGCAACAGCGCAATACTCAACAGCAAAGGTATTAACAGTGATATGAGGGCGTTGAATGGATTCATCTTGAACACCTTGCAAGTTATGAATTTAAGGAGCGTAGTGTCGGGCATGAGTGTTCATTAGTTCGACAGTGCAGTTTTTATCGGCCCGATATAAGGCGCATGCACGACATAGATTCGAACAAGAGGGTTGTTGGCAACCATGTCGCGAGGTACTTCACGAGAGTAGGTGAACTCGTTCTTGTCGAGTTTTTCCAGGCGCCTGACTACGGTTTTGACCGGGCCCACATCGGGCACCAGAATATGGGTGTTCTTGTCGCCGGTGACCAGGAAGTAGCCGCCACCGCCATCGGCGTATTTTGAAAGCCCGGTGTCCGCGTAGAAGAACTCATAGCGGTTGCGCTGCGGGTCCCACATTGATATGCCCACCACACCGGGGTAGTTGGCCTTGACGTCCTTGTCTGGCGCACCCTCGATATAGACTTTGGTAGTCAGCCATTGCGGGGAAGAGGCCAGCGCCTGCACATCCCGTTCAGGTTCGGTTGACGTTGCGTAACTTTCGCTGGATTTAAATAAACCGATTAGAAACAGGCCGGTTAATACAACACTGAGCGTTCTCATTCTTGAACTCCTGAGGCTGTAGACAAAGAGCGTGGCATAATTTTTTTGTGGGAGGGTCGGGGCGATCTTAGTTTGTGCTCTGGCGGCGGCTCAATAGTTATGTATGGTCCTGTAACAGTTAAGGGTCTATTTTCGTGGAAATATAATTTAGATATAGGGTGTGTCTGTTTTTAATGTCGGACACTTCTTGTAAGTTGTTTTTTAAACGGGTTTGGGGCGACTCCATAACCTGCCGAAGCCTCTGAAAACTGCCATCCGCACCCCTCCTTGAGCGGCTGCACCGCTCAACCATTCCTCAGCTAAGTCTTTGCTTATTCGAGAGAATCCCGGACAATCCGGCCCCTTCTATGGTCGAGGCGCTGCCTGTCAGGTTTTTCTGACTCGCCCCGGCCGTGTAAATGCGGAGATCCGACCGGATGAATGATCAGGCCAATAGCGTCGACGAACGTTATGCAACGACACCTGCAACCCTCACAAGCTGGAGCCGCCAGGACACCACCTGGATGCTCGGCCTGTTCGGCACCGCCATTGGCGCCGGTACTTTGTTTTTGCCGATCAACGCGGGCCTGGGCGGCTTCTGGCCCCTGGTGATCCTGGCATTGCTGGCGTTCCCGATGACGTTCTTCGCGCACCGTGGCCTCACGCGCTTCGTGCTGTCCGGCCGTGCCGGCTCCGACATCACCGACGTGGTCGAAGAGCATTTCGGCCTCAAGGCCGGTGCGCTGATCACCTTGCTGTACTTCTTCGCCATCTTCCCGATCCTGCTGATCTACAGCGTGGCCCTGACCAATACGGTCAGCAGTTTCATGGAGCACCAACTGCACATCATGCCGCCGCCACGGGCGATCCTGGCCTTTGTGCTGATCCTCGGCCTGCTGGCCGTGGTGCGTTGCGGTGAGCAAGTGATCGTCAAGGCCATGAGCCTGATGGTGTATCCGTTCATCGTCGCCTTGCTGTTCCTGGCGGTGTACCTGATCCCGCACTGGACCGGCGGCATCCTCAGCACCGTCAGCGAAGTCCCGGCGCCCTCAGTGCTGCTCAATACCCTGTGGCTGGCGATTCCGGTGATGGTGTTCTCGTTCAACCATTCGCCGATCATCTCGGCCTTCGCGGTTGACCAGAAACGCCAGTACGGCGCCAACGCCGATGCGCGCAGCTCGCAGATCCTGTGCCGTGCACACCTGTTGATGGTGGCGATGGTGCTGTTCTTCGTGTTCAGCTGCGTACTGACTCTGTCGCCAGCGCAACTGGCTGAAGCGAAAGCGCAAAACCTGTCGATCCTGTCGTACCTGGCCAACCACTTCGACAACCCGACCATCGCCTTCGCCGCGCCGTTGATTGCGTTCGTGGCGATTGCCAAGTCGTTCCTGGGCCACTACATCGGCGCCAGCGAAGGCCTCAAGGGCCTGGTGCTGAAAACCGGTCGTCGTCCGGCTACCAAGTCCCTGGACCGCATGACCGCCGCCTTCATGCTGGTAGTGTGCTGGCTGGTTGCCACGCTTAACCCGAGCATCCTCAGCATGATCGAAACCCTCGGTGGCCCGATCATTGCCTCGATCCTGTTCCTGATGCCGATGTACGCCATCCGCAAAGTACCGGCCATGGCCAAGTACCGTGGGCAGGCGTCCAATGTGTTTGTGACGGCGGTAGGGTTGGTGGCGATTACGGCGTTGGTGTATTCGTTGGTTGCTTGAGCCTTGATGCGGTCTGTATGACTGCACATTTGTTTTGTGGTGTTGTTAGCTCTGTATTCCAGGCATAAAAAAACGCCGCGCATCTTGCGATGCGCGGCGCTCTTTACATCACCACATCTTAGGCTTGAATCACCGGGATGTTGGCGCTTGCTGCGATCTTGCGGAACTCGGCGATCTGGTCGAAGTTCAGGTAGCGGTAAACGTCACTGGCCATGGTGTCCAGTTTCGCTGCATAACCCATGTACTCTTCGACGGTCGGCAGGCGACCCAGAGTGGAGGCGACTGCCGCCAGCTCGGCCGAGGCCAGGTAGACGTTCGCGCCATCACCCAGACGGTTCGGGAAGTTACGCGTCGAAGTCGACACTACAGTCGAGTTCGGCTCTACACGTGCCTGGTTACCCATGCACAGCGAGCAGCCCGGCATTTCCATGCGCGCGCCAGCTTTGCCGTAGATGCCGTAGTAGCCTTCTTCGGTCAGTTGGTGAGCGTCCATCTTGGTCGGCGGCGACAGCCACAGACGGGTTGGCAGCTGACCCTTGACCTGCTCCAGTAGCTTACCGGCAGCGCGGAAGTGACCGATGTTGGTCATGCACGAACCGATGAACACTTCGTCGATCTTCTCGCCGGCAACACTGGACAACAGACGGGCATCGTCCGGGTCGTTCGGTGCGCAGAGGATCGGCTCGTTGATTTCGGCCAGGTCGATCTCGATGATTTCGGCGTATTCGGCGTCGGCATCGGCTTCCATCAGCTCCGGGTTGGCAACCCAGGCTTCCATCGCTTGGGCGCGACGTTCCAGGGTGCGTGCATCGCCGTAGCCTTCGCCGATCATCCAGCGCAGCAGGGTGATGTTGGAGTTCAGGTACTCGGTGACGGAGTCCTTGGACAGCTTGATGGTGCAACCGGCAGCCGAACGTTCAGCCGAGGCGTCGGACAGCTCGAAAGCTTGTTCCAGCGTCAGGTCGTTCAGGCCTTCGATTTCCAGGATGCGGCCGGAGAAGGCGTTCTTCTTGCCTTTCTTCTCTACGGTCAGCAGGCCAGCCTGGATCGCGTAGTAAGGAATGGCATGAACCAGGTCACGCAGGGTGATGCCAGGTTTCATTTTGCCTTTGAAGCGCACCAGGATCGATTCCGGCATGTCCAGTGGCATTACGCCAGTGGCTGCGGCGAACGCGACCAGACCGGAACCGGCCGGGAACGAGATGCCCATCGGGAAACGGGTGTGGGAGTCACCACCGGTGCCGACGGTATCCGGCAGCAGCATACGGTTCAGCCAGCTGTGGATGATGCCGTCGCCTGGACGCAGCGATACACCGCCACGGGTCATGATGAAGTCAGGCAGGGTGTGGTGGGTGGTCACGTCGATCGGCTTGGGGTAAGCCGCGGTATGGCAGAACGACTGCATTACCAGATCGGTCGAGAAGCCCAGGCACGCCAGGTCTTTCAGTTCGTCACGGGTCATAGGACCGGTGGTGTCCTGAGAACCCACGGTGGTCATCTTCGGCTCGCAGTAGGTGCCAGGACGAACGCCTTTGCCTTCTGGCAGACCGCAAGCCTTGCCGACCATTTTCTGTGCCAGGGTGAAACCCTTGCCGGTGTCGACAGGTGCTTCAGGCAGTTTGAACAGGTCGGTAGGGCCCAGGCCCAGTTCAGCACGCGCCTTGTCGGTCAGGCCGCGACCGATGATCAGCGGAATACGGCCGCCGGCGCGAACTTCGTCCAACAGCACCGGGGTCTTCATTTCGAAGGTGGTCAGGACTTCGTCGGTGCCGTGTTTGCAGACTTTGCCAGCATGCGGGTACAGGTCGATCACGTCGCCCATGTTCATGTTGGTAACGTCGAATTCGATTGGCAGTGCGCCAGCATCTTCCATGGTGTTGTAGAAGATTGGAGCGATCTTGCTGCCGAAGCAGAAGCCGCCGGCGCGCTTGTTCGGCACGTAAGGAACGTCGTCGCCGAAGAACCACAGTACCGAGTTGGTTGCCGATTTACGCGACGAACCAGTACCCACCACGTCGCCGACGTAGGCGATCGGGAAACCTTGGCCGCGCATCTCTTCGATCTGCTTCATCGGGCCGGTTTTGCCTTGCTCGTCCGGCACGATGCCTTCGCGTGCCATTTTCAACATGGCCAGGGCGTGCAGCGGGATGTCAGGGCGGGACCAGGCGTCCGGGGCAGGGGACAGGTCGTCGGTGTTGGTTTCGCCGGTGACCTTGAAGACGCGCAAGCTGATCTTGTCGGCCAGGGTTGGGCGGTTGCGGAACCACTCGCCGTCAGCCCAGGACTGGATCACGCCTTTGGCATGCTCGTTGCCGTTCTTGGCTTTTTCGGCCACGTCGTGGAACGCATCGAACATCAGCAGGGTGTGCTTGAGTTGGGCGGCTGCGACAGGGGCCAGCTCGGCATCGTCCAGCAGCTCGACCAACGTCACGATGTTGTAGCCGCCTTGCATGGTGCCAAGCAGTTCAACAGCGCGTTTCTTGTCGATCAGGGGAGAAGTGACTTCGCCTTTGGCCAGGGCGGACAGGAAGCCGGCCTTGACGTAGGCAGCCTCGTCAACGCCTGGTGGAATGCGGTTGGTGATCAGGTCAACGAGAAATTCTTCTTCGCCAGCCGGAGGATTCTTCAGCAGCTCGACCAGGCCTGCGGTTTGTTCGGCGTTAAGCGGCTGGGGAACGATACCCAGTGCTGCGCGCTCTTCGATATGTTTGCGGTAGGCTTCAAGCACAGTTATTACCCTCATCAGTGGTCCCACGGGACGCTCATCCAGAAATGAACGGCACGCATGCGCTCGGGGGCTTTTTGGGCCGCAAAGCCAGCGCTGCCGGCATTCCTCACAGAAGCTGCTTTCAAAGTTTTACGCCTGCAGAACGGAGCTGATGAGGGTTGGCGCGGGCTCTGACCTACCGGGTCGAACCTGCGCCAACACCGTTCTGAAGGAACGACTGTGCTCGTGACGCTTTGAAAACAGCTTCCAGCGGATTATTGGCGCCTTACAAGGCCGGATGATTCTACGGCAAAAAAAATCTAAAGGTAAGTTACCTAACCAAGTTTGCTGGGTGATCAACCTTAGACAAAGGGCTAACATGGCGCATCGTTTCGCTGATTTGTGTGCGTTGCCCATGTCCAACCAAGCCATCAAGACCCCCTGCGTCGGCCTGTGCTCCACGGTTTACGGCGATCTCGTGTGCCGCGGCTGCAAGCGCTTTCACCATGAGGTGATCCAGTGGAATGGCTATAACGAAGAAGAAAAACGCGCGGTATGGCTGCGGCTGGAGCAACTGTTGGTACAAGTGATGGCCGGCAAACTGGAAGTCTTCGACCCCAAGCGGCTGCGCGCGCAGCTTGAGCAGCGCAAGATTCGCTTTGTGCCACACCAGTCCGAGTACTGCTGGGCCTACCAGTTGATCGCCCGAGGCGCGCGGGTGATTTCCAACCTCGAAGCCTATGGCATGGTGCTGCTGCCGGAGTTTCGCGACTGGGCACTTCCGGATCTGCGGGATGCGATTGATCGTGAGTTCTTTATCTTGTCCGAGGCGCATTACCAGCGCTATATCGCGCCGGGGTTCCTGAGAGACGCACTCTCTACCTGATAACACACATCAAAAATGTGGGAGCGGGCTTGCTCGCGAATGCGGTAGATCAGTCAAAAAACTCAGTGACTGACGCTCCGCTTTCGCGAGCAAGCCCGCTCCCACATTAGATCTCCATGGTCTGAAGAGGCTATGTCAGGCTTTGGTCGCCAACTCTTCGAGGTGGTCCATCAACTCCTGCGGCTTGAGCACCAGCACATCCCCCTCCACCGCATCCAGCACCACCTCCGCCGTATTGCCAATCAGCGCTCCGGAAATTCCTGTGCGCGCCACCGTGCCGATAATGGTCACCGCCGCCTGCAAGCTGTGCGCAGCATGGGGAATCAACACATCCGCCGGGCCTTCCTCGATATGCAGGTGGGTGTCGTCGATATCAAACTCAGCCTGGAACGCCTTGCACTGTTCGCGATAGCGCGCCTCGATGGTTTCCTTGAGCTGGAAGGTCGGGTCTGCCGCCGATAGCATCGGCGACGGGTGGGCACTGATCACGTGCAGTTGCGCCTTCGCCAGGCGTGCAATGTCGAAGCCATGGTCGATGATGGTGTTGTGCAGCGCCTGGTGCTCGCTGTCGCTGTTGCCCACATCAATGGCGGCCAGCACCACCTTGTCGGCCCAGGGTGTCGAGGTTTTCACCAGCAGCACCGGAGTAGGGCAGTAGCGCAGCAGTTTCCAGTCTGCCGGCGTCAGCAGAGCCTTTTTCAAAGGGCTGTCTGGAAAGTGCTGCTTGATTACCAGGCCGCAGCCTTCGGCCTGCTGCACGTCGATGATGGTTTCATGCAGGCTGTCATTCCACGCCTGCTCGGTAGTCACGCTGTAGCCGTCCTCCTGCAGGCCGGACTTGAGCAGGCTCAACAGCGCCGAATGCTCGTGCTTTTTGTCGCACACCAGCAAATGCAGGTGCGCGCCGGTGACCCCGGCAATCAGCTTGGCGCGCTTGAGCGCCAGGCTTTCGGAATGCTCAGGTTCGATAACCACCAGGATGCTGCGAATGGCTTGCATGGTCGGGGTCTCCAAAGGGTGGGCCTGGAACAACTATAGTTGCTGCCTGCCAGACGTCATGTTGATGCACATCAAGGCGGGTGGCTGGTGGTCTGCGGCGGGGTCGGTATAATCGCCGGCCTTTTGTGATCCTTTTACCCGTGAGCCCGATGAACCTGCCCGAAATCCACGAATTCCTCGGCTGCCGCACCCCTGATGCCTGGGTCCAGGCCGCGTTGGCCGATCAGCACACCCTGCTGATCGACCACAAGAACTGCGAATTCAAGGCCGCCAGCACCGCCCTTAGCCTGATCGCCAAGTACCACGCCCATGTGGACCTGATCAACATGATGTCGCGCCTGGCCCGTGAAGAGCTGGTGCACCATGAACAAGTCATGCGCCTGATCAAAAAGCGCAAGGTCGAGCTGCGTCAATTGCATGCCGGCCGTTATGCCTCAGGTTTGCGCAAGGTGGTGCGCAGTCATGAGCCGGTCAAGCTGGTGGACACGCTGGTGGTCGGCGCCTTTATCGAGGCGCGCAGTTGCGAGCGTTTCGAAGCCCTGGTGCCGCATTTGGACGAAGAACTCGGCAAGTTCTACTTCGGTTTGCTCAAAAGCGAGGCCCGGCACTTCCAGGGTTACCTGAAGCTTGCCTACCAGTACGGCGACGCCAAAGACATCGCCCAGGTGATCGAACGGGTGCGCGCCGCCGAGCAGGAACTGATCGAGTCACCCGACATCGAGTTCCGCTTTCACAGTGGCGTGCCAGCCTGAAGCAACGGCCACGCCGATCAGCGCAGTGAGCCCGGCCAGCAGCAGGATCACCGTTTGCGTGCCCAGCGGCGCCGCCAGCACGGCAATCAACAGGCCCGCCAGCGGCTGCGCGAGGTTGTTGAGCAGGGTGATCACGCCGACGGTCTTGCCGAAGTCCTGCACCGGGATCACCCGCTGGCGAGTGCTGCGCATGTATACGTTAAACATCTTGTCGAAGCCGGTAATCAGCAAAAAACCCAAGGTGTAAGCCCACAGGTTGGGGCTGACCGCCATGATCAACGCCCCCGCCGCGATCATTGAATAAGACAGCCCACCCAGCACCTTCAACGGCAGGCTGGAACGCGCCAGGTAAAACAAAATGACGATGGTCACCACCGCGCCGGCAGCCTGCAACAGCGCATAGGCATCTTTGCCGGCGGCGAACAGGCCAGTGACCATGGCTGCAGACGTCGCCAGCGTGACCCCGATGATCAGGTTGACGCCCACCGCCAGGGCAATGATCCGCTTCAGGTCCGCCAGTTTGCGGATGTGCCCGAAGGCAATGCGCAGCGGTTGCAGCCAGATATCCTGATGCTGCTCAAAGCTCTCCAGGCTGACCGTGGTGTTGCGTTGCCAGATCAACATCGCCAGGTCTGCCAGCACAAACAGCCCGGCAATGCCCACCACCACCCAAGGCCAGGCCCACACCTCGAGCATCAGCGCCGCCACCAGTGGCCCCAGCACCAGGCCGCTCTGGTCGGCGATCTGCGAGTAGGACAAGGTCTTGGCATAGGTGTAATGCTTGAAGATATGCGGCATCACCACTTCGCGCGCCATGATGCCCTGGGTCGTCAACACGCCGCACAGCGCCGACAGGATCACCAGCCAATAAATACCGTCGAACACGCCATACAGCGCCACCGCCGCCACGCACGCCAATGCACGGTAAACCTGGCTGATGTGCAGAATGCGCACCGGCGAGAACTTGTCGCACAATGCACCGCACACCGGGAACGCCAGGTAGCGCGGCAGCGACTCAACGAAGAACGCCAACCCCGCCCACGACACGCTGTTGGTGGTTTGGAACACGATCAGCGGCACGATAAACAACAGAATCTGGTCCGCCAGCCGCGACAGGAACAGCGAAACAAAGAACGCCAGGTAATCCTTGCGCATACAACTCCTGTTAATGGCGTTAAAGATTGCAGGGTATTTGTTAAAAACTCTTAAAAGGATGAAGCTTCGTCGGCTGGTAATGGCCAGTTGCTTATGTCGACCAGCTTGCCACCTATAATGCGCACACTTCAATCCGCGCATCCACACTGAGAACTTATGGAAAACCTGGGTCTGGGCAAGGTCCTGCTCGTTGAGGACGATGAAAAGCTGGCAGGGCTGATCGCGCACTTCCTGTCGCAACATGGTTTCGAGGTGCGTGTGGTGCACCGGGGCGATGAGGCCTTGGCGGCCTTTCTCGACTTCAAGCCGAAGATTGTGGTGCTCGACCTGATGCTGCCGGGCCAGAGCGGGCTGCATGTGTGCCGGGGGATTCGTAACGTGTCCGACACGCCCATTGTCATCCTTACCGCCAAGGAAGATGACCTGGACCATATCCTGGGTCTGGAGTCGGGTGCCGACGACTACGTGATCAAACCGATCAAGCCGCCGGTATTGCTCGCCCGACTGCGTGCCTTGCAGCGCCGTCAAGTGCCGGAGCCCACGGTGCGCGGTGCGCTGGAGTTTGGCCGGCTGTCAATTGATCGCAGTTGTCGGGGCGTCAGCCTGGGCGGTGAGGCCATTGACCTCACCACCATGGAGTTCGAGCTACTGTGGCTGCTGGCCAGTCACTCGGGGACTATCCTTTCGCGCGACGACATCCTCAACCGCATGCGCGGCATTGCCTTCGACGGCCTGAACCGCAGTGTCGATGTGTACATCAGCAAATTGCGCAGCAAGCTCAACGATAACCCGCGTGAACCGGTGTGCATCAAGACCATCTGGGGCAAGGGGTATCTGTTCAATCCGTTTGCGTGGGAGGTCTAGATGCTGCGCCTGTTTCTGCGCCTGTATGTGATCCTGGCGCTGGGGTTGGCCGGGGCGATCTGGCTGGTCAACTACACCTTCGACGAGTTATTGCCCGAGGCCAACGAAGTCTATAACCGCGAAGCCTTGCGTGGGCCGGCCTATGGTCTGGTCGAGCAACTGCGCCCGGTGCAGGGCGCGGCCCGCGATGCGCGCCTGGCTGAGCTGCAACCCCATTATGGTTTGCGCCTCAAGCTGGTACCGCGCGACACCCTGGCGCTCAATGACCGCGAACAGCAACTGTTGGCGGGGGGCCAACTGGTGGTGCGCGGCGACTTCATGGAGTTCCTGACCCCCATTGATGGCGGCCCGCAGTTGCTGCAGATCAAGCTGCCGGAAGAACCCAAATGGTTGTACCTGTGGGCCTATGGTTTCCTGGGCGTGAGCCTGGCCATCGTCCTGTATTTTTGGGTACGCCCGCATTGGCGCGACCTGGAGCATATCCGCCTGGCCGCACAGCGCTTTGGCGATAACGACCTCGCCTCGCGCATCCTGCTGCCACGCCGTTCTACCGTGCGCGAGCTGGCCGGGCACTTCAACCAGATGGCCGAGCGCATCGAAAGCCTGATCGCCAACCAGCGTGAGCTGACCAACGCGGTGTCCCATGAATTGCGCACGCCGATTGCGCGCTTGTCGTTTGAGCTTGATCAACTCAAGC
The DNA here is from genome assembly GCF_005938045.2 of Pseudomonas sp. KBS0710. Classification (GTDB taxonomy): domain Bacteria; phylum Pseudomonadota; class Gammaproteobacteria; order Pseudomonadales; family Pseudomonadaceae; genus Aquipseudomonas. The sequence continues at coordinate 2,272,848 of NZ_VCCF02000001.1, forward strand.
AGCAGGCTGACCCGCGCCAGAGCCGCGAATTGATCGCTGATATGTACTCGGACCTTGGCGAGCTGGAAGAAATGGTCTCCGAACTGTTGACCTACGCCAGCCTGGAGCGCGGCGCCACCCAGGTGACGCGGGAAAATATCGAAGCGCATAGCTGGCTCGACAGCGTGATCGGCAGTGTGGCGCTGGAGGCCGAGGCGGCGGGTGTGCAGTTGTCGTTGCGCACCTGTGAGGTCGACTTTATCCAGATCGAACCGCGTTTTATGGCGCGTGCAGTGATCAACCTGCTGCGCAATGCCATTCGCTATGCCGAGCGCCGTGTAGAGGTGTCGCTGGTCAAGTTCGGCACTGGCTACGAAGTGCGGGTCAATGACGACGGCCCGGGTGTGCCGATGGAGGGGCGGTCGAAGATCTTCGAACCGTTCCTGCGCCTGGATGCCAGCCGCGATCGCCGCACCGGCGGCTTTGGCTTGGGCCTGGCGCTGGTCAAGCGTGTCAGCCAGTGGCACGGCGGGCAGGTAGAAGTGCTGGATTCGGAGTGGGGCGGGGCGTCATTCAGGATGACTTGGGCGTACGCCGAGTAACCCTTGGGACGCGCAGGGAATGGGTGTGATAACCCATTCAATGTGGGAGCTGGCTTGCCTGCGAATGCGGTGTATCAGTTAAAGATTGATTGACTGACACACCGCATTCGCGAGCAAGCCCGCTCCCACAGGTTTTGATTGGCTAGCCGATCAGAACGTGTATTCAAAAACCCCCATCACCGACGTCTGCAACCGTCGCTCCACGATCGGGCTCTTGCCCGCTTCATCCGCCAGGTACTGCACATCCAGCAAGGTCGAGAACTGGGTGTGTTCGCTGATCGGCAGGCTCCACACCAGGTTCAGGCCATTGCTGATGTTGCCCGCGCCGGCCTTGTAGGCCTTGAAACGGCTTTGCGCGGCCTGGCCGGTGGTCACGCCATACCAGGTCTGCAAGTAGTTGCGGTCGCCAAAGTGGCTGCTGAGGCTGGCATCCACCGAGCCGTAGCGGCCTTCGTACAGATTGGTGCCCAGGCTCAGTTCCAGGTGGGTGTAGGCCTTGCCGGTGTCTTTGCGGTCGTTCTCCTTGAGGGCATGTTCCAGCGTCGCGCCAACAATCACACCGCCCAGGTTATAGCTGGCGCTGACGCCCAATTGCGGGCGGGCCTTGATCTCGCCCATGCCTTTGAGGCGCTTGGAGCCGGCATGCAGGCTCTCGTTTTTGTCCTTGCGCGCCGCGCTTGCGCCGACATACGCGCTGAAGCTCAGGGCATTGCCTTCATAACCCCAGCCCAGGCCCTTGTCGGTGTCGAGGAAAATCCCCCACGGGCTCACGACTTTGCCGCCCAGCAGTGGCGCGGTCATGCGTTCGTCGCTGCCGCTGTAGCGCGGCAGGTTGCCCACGCCGGCCTTGAGGCTGTATTGCCAGTCTTCGGCAACCGCAGTGTCTGCAGCCGCGAGCAGGCACAGTGAGGTGAATGACAGGCAGAGGTTTTTTGAGCGCATCTGGGTATTCGTCCTTGTTAAAAATTCAAGAGGTTGTTGGGCGATTGCGTACGTTTGAAGGAGTAACCCGAGGCGCTGAGGCCGTTGACCTGGCGGCTGACGGTATCGCCCAGGCCATAGCCGTTGCCGGCCAGCACCGCGTGGGCGTTGTCGACGGGAAGCAGGATGTAGTCGGTGAGTGGCTCGTTGTGCAGCTGGCCGCGAATCACCAGGAAGCCTTCCTCCAGGCGCACGCTGATGCCGCTCAACGGCGCGTCGGGTTCATGGGTGTTGAGCACCTGATAGGTGCCGATGGTGGAGGCCCAGGCCAGCGGCAGCGGCGGCGGGTCGATGCGTTCACCGATGGCCAGGCGTTGGCCATGGCTGCGGGCCGTGAGCACTTGGCGGCCCTGCACCGTGACCACGTCCAGTTGTACGCGGCCCAAATCACCGAGGTCCTTGAACCAGAGGCCGAAGACTTTTTTCTGCGCGCGCAGCCAGCCGTGCTCGTCGCGCAACAATTCGAAGTCAAACCCCGCCAGTTCGCCGGTCAGCCGATCGCCCTCATCCTTGACCCGGAACACGCCCCAGGCCGTGGCATAAAACCCGGCCAGGCGCTTGCGGTCGACGGCGGCGGGCACCTGGCGCAACTTGAGGCCATGGCTGGGCGTCTGGCAGTCGTCGGCGCACACGGCCTGCCCGGTTTGCGCCTGGAGCATCAGGCGCAGGGTTTCGGTGGCCAGGCGCGCGACCAGTTCTTCGGCGTTGCTGTCATTGGCCATGATGATCACCGCCAGTTGCTGGTCTGGCAGCACGCTCAACTGCGCGGCAAAATCATCGCCGCCGCCACTGTGCTGATAGGTACGCACGCCGGGGGCGACGGGTTCATCGCCGCAGGGTGCGAGGAACCAGCCCAGGCCCATCTGGCAATCGAAGTCCAGGGCATTGCCGGTGTTTTGCTGGGTGAACATCTGATCAATCGACGGGCTCTCAAGCACTCGGGTGCCTTTATAGACGCCATGGGCAAACAGCATCTGCACGTAGTGGCTGAGGTCTTTGGGGCTGGCCCACAAGCCGCCGGCCGCGAGGTCACGCACCTGGGCATCGGTACTTGCCACGCCGTCTTCGTACCCGAGGGCGCGAAAGCTCAATTGCGTGCCGGTGCCGACGAAACTCGACTGGTTCATCTCCAGTGGCTTGAGCAGGCGGCTTTGCAACTGGGCTTCGAAACTTTTACCGCTGCTGCGCTCAATGGCTGCGCCGACCAATGAATAACCGAGGTTGGAATAGGCCACCTGCGAGCCCGGCGGGCTGCTCAGCCATACGCCGGACACGCGCATCGGCATCTGGCCCATGGCATAGGTGCTGCGCACGTCACGCAAATGTTCGCTGGGCAAGCCGGATTGATGACTGAGCAAGCGGCGCAAGGTGATATCGCGGTCGGCGGCGGCCTGGTCAGTGTGAAAGCGCGAACGCACGTAGAACTCGCGCAAGGTCTGCTGGATCGGCGCGTCCAGGCCCAGGCGCTGTTGCTCGACCAACTGCATCGCTGCCGTGGCCGTCAGTAGTTTGGAAATGCCGCCGGCGCGAAACGCCGTGTTGGCGGTCACCGGCACCCCCTGGGCCTTGTCGGCCAGGCCAAAGCCGCGTGCCCAGATCAGCTCCTGACCATTGACCAGCGCAATTGACAACCCGGGCACATTCTCCCGCGCCATCTCCTTCGGAATACGGGCCTGCAGGTAACGGATGATCGCGCCGTAATCGCCTTTGGGAATCGCCGGCGGGGCAGGCGGCTGCACGTGGCAGCCAAGCGTGCCGAGCAGGCAACCCCATAACGGAATACCGCGCAATGTGCGAAACATGAAGAGCACCCGAATGGTGGTTTGGATGCTCGAATGCTAGGGCGGTGCGAGCCAACAATCTTTGAGAGCTTTGTCGAGAAACTGTCAAAGAGTGTTAACGCGTCAGCCCCAAACGTTCATGCCACTGGGCGATGGATTCTTCGGGGTATTCGTCGAACTCCAAATCGCCTTTGCGCACACTGACTTCGACCCACGGCGCTTTCGAGCCAAGCATCAGGTGCGTGTGTTCCGGCGGCACCGGCAACGGCGTGTCGATGGCCGAGGCAAACGGGTGGGTCAGCTCCGGCCATTCCGGGCTGAACAGCCACAAGGCACTGCCGCACTGCGAGCAAAAATGCCGTTCGGCAGTGCTCGCGTGCGCACGGCTGGCGCCCTCGGGCTTGAGGCGGGCGTGGTAGATCGAGATGTGTTTGCGTCCCTGCACCTTCAGGCTTTGCGTATCGCCGGCAAGGTTGATCGCATAACCGCCGCCGCCTTGGGTCTTGCGGCAGATCGAGCAGTAGCAACGCTGGTAGGGGTAGGGATGCTGGCTGTTCAGGCTGAATGTTACGGCGCCGCAATGGCAGGATCCTTCGAGTTGCATAACAGTCTCCTCAGGCAAGGTGACTGTTGAGCTTAGGCGCTTTGCGGCATCAAGGTGGCGATCAGAGCCCGAATGGTGCCGGGCAAAGCCTCAAGCTCGCGCACCAGAATGCTGCGCTCGCGGATCGCCCACGGCTCATCGAGCTTCACCGTCACCAGTTGCATGGTCCGGCTGTGCCGCACGGCGGCGGATTCAGGAATGATACCAATACCCACGCCAGCCTCGACCATCCGGCAGATCGCCTCGAAGCTCGACACCTGGATACGCAGTGACAAATGCTTGCCGAGGCGATCGACGTGTTCACGCAAAAAACTCAACAACGTGCTGCCTTCGTGCAAGCCGATGTGCTGGTAGGCCAGGGTCTGTTCCAGGGTCACTGAAGGCTGGTCGGCTAACGGATGACCGACCGGCACCATCAGCACCAACTCATCGGTGCTGAAATGCAACACCTGCAAACCCGCCGCCTCAACCGGCCCGGCAATGATGCCCATGTCGCTGGTGCCATCGAGCACGCCACGCACGATATCCCGGGATAAACGCTCCTGCAGGTCGACGGTCACGCCCGGGCGCTGGGACAGAAAACCCGCCAGCACCTCCGGCAGAAACTCGGTCACCGCCGTGGTGTTGGCGAAGATGCGGATATGCCCGGCCGAGTCCACCCCGTATTGGGTGAACTCGCTTTTGAGGTAGTCCACCTGGCGCATGATCAGGCGCGCATGGTGCAGCAACCGCTCGCCCGCCGGAGTGATCTCCACGCCACGGCTGTCGCGGTACAGCAGGCGCGTGTCGAGTTGGCCTTCCAACGCCTTGATCCGCGCGCTGGCGGCGGCCGGCGAGAGAAACGCCCGCTTGGCGCCCTGGGTGAGGCTGGGGGATTCGGCGATATGGATAAACAGGCGCAGGTCGGCGAGATCGAAATGCATGCAAACACCTATTTTGGCAACGGTGAGGTTCACATGTGGGAGCTGGCTTGCCTGCGATAGCGGTGTATCAGAAACATCATCGGTGCTGACATACCGCTATCGCAGGCAAGCCAGCTCCCACAGGATATGAGGGCGGACTCGAAGTTGGCGTTCAGCATAACCGAACGCTGGTTTATTGAAATGCAAATTCTCAGAACGGGCAGGCGCTTGCATGATCCGGGGCAGACACTCACTGCCCGAGGACCTGCACCCGATGAGCGCCACTGACTGGATCGGCCGAAGCGAAACCGCCCACGACCACTTGAGCCATAACCTGCTCAAACGCATTGCCGCGACCTTCGGCGAGGCTGTGCCGGAACAGGGCGCCGATTTGCCACCGCTGTGGCAGTGGTGCTTTTTCCAGGACCCGCTGCCGGAATCGGCCTTGGGTACTGACGGCCACCCGGCCCGCGGCGGCTTCCTGCCGCCGGCCGACAACCGCAATCGCATGTGGGCCGGCGGGCGCATCGAGTTCCTGCACGCCTTACGCGCTGGTGAGGCGGCGACCCGCGTGTCGACCATCACCCAGGTCGAAGAAAAGACCGGGCGAACCGGCTCGCTGTTGTTTGTCACTGTGCGCCATGACTATTCCCAGGACGGCCGCCTGGCGATCCGCGAAGAACAGGACATCGTTTACCGCGAACCCACGCCGCCCAAACAGGGCAGCGGCGACGCCTTGCCCGAAGGCGAATGGCAGGAGTCGATCAGCCCCACGCCAACCCTGCTGTTTCGCTACAGCGCCGTGACCTTCAACGGCCACCGCATCCACTACGACTACCCCTACGTCACCGGCACCGAAGGCTATTCAGGCCTGGTGGTGCACGGCCCGCTGATCGCGACCTTGAGCCTGCGCGCGTTTTGCCGCGCCCATCCCGACGCGACCCTTCGCCATTTCGCTTATCGCGGCGTGCGCCCGCTGATCGCACCGCAGCCGTTTGCTGTAGGTGGGAGGGTGATTGAAAACGGGGTTGCAGAACTGTGGGCTGGCAACGCAGACGGTCTGGCTCAGAAAGCTGAAATCCACTTCGAATAATCCTAGAACAACAGGCGGAGAGCCGTTAATGAACCCCAATGACAACGAAGAACTCAACGCCATCCGCGAAGGCGTGCGCGCCTTGTGCGCCGAGTTCGATGCCGCTTACTGGCGCAAGGTCGACGAACAAAAAGGCTTCCCCGAAACCTTCGTCAAAGCCCTGACCGACGCTGGCTGGCTGTCGGCGATGATCCCTGAAGCATACGGCGGCTCCGGCCTGGGCCTGGCCGAAGCCTCGGTGATCCTCGAAGAAGTCAACCGCTGCGGCGGCAACTCCGGCACCGTGCACGGCCAGATGTACAACATGTTCACCTTGCTGCGCCATGGCAGCGAAGCGCAAAAAAGCTTCTACCTGCCCAAGCTCGCCAGCGGCGAATTGCGCCTGCAATCGATGGGCGTGACCGAGCCGACCACCGGCACCGACACCACCAAAATCAAGACTACCGCGATCAAGCGTGGCGACAAGTACATGATCAATGGCCAGAAGGTCTGGATCTCGCGCGTCCAGCATTCCGACTTGATGATTCTGCTGGCACGCACCACGCCGCTGGCCGAAGTGAAGAAAAAGTCCGAAGGCATGTCGATCTTCCTGGTCGACCTGCGCGAAGCCATCGGCAACGGCCTGACCGTGCAGCCCATCGCCAATATGGTCAACCATGAAACCAACGAGCTGTTTTTCGACAACCTGGAGCTGCCCCTCGACAGCCTGATCGGCGAGGAGGGCAAAGGCTTCAAATACATCCTCGACGGCCTCAACGCCGAACGCACCCTGATTGCCGCCGAGTGCATCGGTGATGGCCGCTGGTTTATCGAAAAGGCCAGTGCCTACGCCCGCGACCGCGTGGTGTTTGGTCGGCCCATCGGGCAGAACCAGGGTGTGCAGTTCCCGATTGCCGAGGCGCATATCGAAATCGAAGCGGCGGACCTGATGCGCTGGCGTGCCTGTGAGGAATACGACAGCGGCAAGAACGCCGGCGCCAGCGCCAACATGGCCAAGTACCTGGCCGCCAAGGCGTCCTGGGAAGCGGCCAACGCCTGCCTGCAAACCCATGGCGGCTTTGGTTTTGCTTGCGAGTACGACGTGGAGCGCAAATTCCGCGAAACCCGCCTGTACCAGGTTGCGCCGATCTCCACCAACCTGATCCTGTCCTACGTGGCCGAGCACCTGCTCGAACTGCCACGCAGCTTCTGAGGGCCTGACCATGAGCCATACCCACGCCTTGTGTCGGTTTCTTGCAGATCTTAATTACGAACAATTGCCGGAAAAGGTGCTGGCACGCACTGAAGACCTGTACCTGGATTGGCTGGCCTCGGCGCTGGCCAGCCAAGGCGCGCACCCGATCCCGCTGTTTGAACGCTACGCACAAAAAATGGGACCCAGCAGCGGCCCCGCGCAGGTGATCGTCAATGGCGGCAGCACCAGCGCGTATTTTGCGGCGCTGGTGAACGCCGCATCCTCACACCTGGTGGAGCAGGATGACCTGCACAACAGCTCGGTGCTGCACCCGGCGACCGTGGTGTTTCCGGCCGCGCTGGCTGCCGCCCAGGACCTTGGCAAATCCGGCCGCCAATTGCTGCTGGCCTCGGTGGCGGGCTATGAAGCCGGGATTCGCATTGGCGAATTCTTGGGCCGGTCCCACTACCGCATTTTCCACACCACGGCCACCGTCGGCACCCTGGCGGCGGCGGTGGCTGTGGGCAAACTGCTGGACTTCAACCAGGAACAATTCATCAACCTGCTCGGCAGCGCCGGCACCCAGGCCGCCGGGTTGTGGGAGTTTTTGCGCGATGCCGCCGACTCCAAGCAACTGCACACGGCCAAGGCAGCGGCGGATGGCTTGCTCGCGGCGTATCTGACGGCGGACGGGCTCACCGGCGCACGCAATATTCTGGAAGGCGACCAAGGTTTGGCAGCGGGTATGTCCAGCGACGCCGAACCGCGCAAATTGTCGGCGGACCTCGGTAGCCGTTGGGCGCTGCTGGAGACCTCGTTCAAGTTCCACGCCTCATGCCGTCACACCCATCCGGCCGCGGATGCGCTGTTGGATCTGATGCAGCGCGAAGGGCTGTGCGCTGCAGATATCGCCACGGTTCAAACGCGTGTCCATCAAGGTGCCATCGACGTGTTGGGCCGCGTGACCACGCCTGCCACTGTGCATCAGGCCAAATTCTCCATGGGCACTGTGCTCGGCTTGATCGCCGTACATGGCAAGGCCGGGCTCACCGAGTTCCACGAACTCGCGCTGACCGACCCCGCCGTCTCAGCCTTTCGCGACAAGGTCAGCATGACCCTGGACGCAGAAGTCGACGGCGCCTACCCGCAGCGCTGGCTGGGCCGCATCACCGTCACCACTCTCGATGGCCGTACGCTGCACGGCGCCATCGACGAACCCAAGGGCGACCCGGGCAACACCCTGAGCCGGGAGGAGCTGGCGGACAAATTTCAGCGCCTTACCCAATTCAGCGGCGCGCGCACTCCCGCGCAGGCCACTGCAATGATCGAAAAGGTCTGGAACCTGCGCGATGCAGCGTCCATGGCTGACTGGCTTTGAGGAAGCATCATGACTAATCAACGACCGCTGGACGGCATTACCGTGATCAGCCTGGAGCACGCGATTGCCGCGCCATTCTGCACCCGCCAGTTGGCGGACCTCGGCGCCCGTGTGATCAAGATCGAACGGCCCGGCGCCGGTGACTTTGCCCGTGGCTATGACGAGCGCGTGCGCGGCCTGGCATCGCACTTTGTGTGGACCAACCGCTCCAAGGAAAGCCTGACCCTGGACCTCAAACAGGACGAGGCCGGCGACATCCTCCAGAGCCTGCTGGCCGATGCCGACGTGCTGGTGCAGAACCTGGCACCCGGCGCGGCGGCGCGCATGGGCCTGTCGTTTGAAACGCTGCATGAGCGCTTCCCGCGGCTGATCGTCTGCGATATTTCCGGCTATGGCGAAGGCGGGCCTTACGAGAAAAAGAAAGCCTATGACCTGTTGATCCAAAGCGAGGGCGGCTTTTTATCGGTAACCGGTGGCCCAGGCGAAGACCAGATGGCCAAGGCCGGTTGCTCAATCGCCGATATCTCCGCCGGCATGTACGCCTACAGCGGCATCCTCTCGGCGTTGCTGCTGCGCGGCAAGACGGGGCAGGGCAGTCGCATTGACGTGAGCATGCTCGAAAGCCTGGTGGAGTGGATGGGCTACCCGATGTACTACGCCTTCGACGGCGCGCCCCAGCCGCCACGGGCCGGGGCCGCGCATTCAACGATTTATCCCTACGGGCCGTTTCCCACCGGCGACGGCGGCACGGTGATGCTCGGGTTACAGAACGAACGCGAATGGGCAGCTTTCTGCGACAAGGTGCTGCTCACGCCTGCGCTGGCTACCGATGAGCGTTTCTCGGCCAACTTCAAGCGCTCGGCCAACCGCGAGGCGCTGCGCCAGATCATCGTTGACAGCTTTGCGCAGTTAGACGCGCAAGCCGTAATCCACCGCCTGGAAGACGCGCAGATCGCCAGTGCCAGGGTCAACGACATGCAAGGGGTGTGGGACCACCCGCAACTCAAGGCGCGTGACAGCTGGCGTGAAGTTCAAAGCCCTGCCGGGCCGCTGCCGTCACTGTTGCCACCGGCGCGCAATGCGGCGTTTACCCCGCGCATGGACGCCGTTCCCGCATTGGGCCAGCACAGCCAGGGCATTCTCGGTCAGCTTGGGTTCACGCCGGAAGCTGTCGACGGCCTGCGCGCACGCGGCGTTATCTAACAAGGAATTCAAGTGATGCCAAAGCCTTTAGTTCGTTCGGCTCTGTTTGTGCCCGGCAGTCGCCCGGAGCGGTTTTCCAAAGCGCTGGCCAGTGGCGCCGATGCGGTCATTGTGGATTTTGAAGACGCAGTAGAAGAACCCCTCAAGCGCCAGGCGCGGGATAACCTCGGGGTGTTTTTGCAAGCGCATCCCGAGGCTCAGGTGTGGGTACGCATCAATGCGCCGGAACATGCAGAGCATTTTGAAGATGTGGCGTTCTGTAAAGCCCATCCCAATGTGACGGGTGTGCTGCTGCCCAAGGTAGAGAGCGCCGCCCAGGTGGCCGTGGTGGCGGCTGCCGGCAAGGTGATATGGCCGATTATCGAAAGCGCCAAGGGCTTGCTCGCGGTGGCTGAGATTGCCCAGGCGCCGCAGGTTGAGCGCCTGTCGTTTGGCGGGCTGGACCTGGCGCTGGACTTGAACCTGAGCAGCGGTTCTGCGGCTGCGCAGTTTGCGTTGGATCAGGCACGCCTGGCATTGATCGTACATTCGCGCGCTGCCGGGCTGGTGGCGCCACTGGACGGCGTGCACCCGGCAATTGACGACCCCGAAGGTTTACGCCGCTCGATCCGGCACGCCTATGAAATGGGCTTTGCCGGGGCGCTGTGTATCCATCCCAAGCAGGTGGCGGTGATTCATGCAGCATTGGCGCCCAGCGCTGAAGACCTGGCCTGGGCCAAGCGCGTGGTAGAGGCGGGTGCCCATGGGGCCGGGGCTTATCAGATGGATGGGCAGATGGTGGATGCGCCGGTGTTGTTGCGTGCGCAGAGGCTGCTCGCGGCCCAACTCTAACTGACACAACCGGAAGCAAAATGTGGGAGCTGCATCGTTCTGAAGTATGGCGTTCGGCCTGGCCGAACGCAGGTATCTAAAATACGAAATTCACTACACGCATCACATCAGGCACCTTGCCCTACAACACAACAATAAGAAGGTGATTTCCCATGCTCAAGCTTTCTCGGGCGCTGCTGTGCGCCGCCACTGTGTTTGCCGCGGGCCTGGCCCAGGCGGCTGACCCGATCGTGATCAAGTTCGCCCACGTGGTTGCCGAAAACACTCCCAAGGGCCAGGGCGCGCTGCTGTTCAAAAAGCTTGCTGAAGAACGCTTGCCGGGCCGCGTGAAGGTCGAGGTGTACCCCAACTCCTCGCTGTTCGGCGATGGTAAAGAGATGGAAGCGCTGTTGTTGGGCGACGTGCAGATGCTGGCGCCGTCCCTGGCCAAGTTCGAGCAATACACCAAGCAAGTGCAGATTTACGACCTGCCGTTCCTGTTCAATGACCTGGCCGCTGTCGACCGTTTCCAGGCCGCCCAGGGCAAGGCATTGCTGACCTCGATGCAGGACAAGAACATCCTCGGCCTGGCCTATTGGCACAACGGCCTCAAGCAACTCTCGGCCAACAAAGCCCTGCATGAGCCCAAGGACGCCCGTGGCCTGAAGTTCCGTGTGCAGGCTTCCAGCGTACTTGAAGAGCAGTTCAAGGCGATCCGCGCCAACCCGCGCAAGATGAGCTTTGCCGAGGTGTACCAAGGCCTGCAGACCGGCACCGTGAATGGCACCGAGAACACTTGGTCCAACTATGAAAGCCAGAAGGTCAACGAGGTGCAGAAGTACTTCACCGAGTCCAACCACGGCCTGATCGACTACATGGTGATCACCAACGCCAAATTCTGGAACGGCCTGCCGCCGGATGTGCGCACCACCCTGGACCAGATCATGGTCGAAGTCACCGTCGAGGTGAACAAGCAGGCCGAAGCGCTGAACCAGTCGGCCAGGCAGAAGATCATCGACGCCAAAACCAGCGAAATCATCGAGCTGACCCCGGAGCAACGCCAGCTGTGGCGCGAAGCCATGCGCCCGGTTTGGCAGAAGTTCGAAGGCGAGATTGGCGCTGACCTGATCAAGGCGGCGGACGCCTCCAACCAGTAATCGTGGGTTGTACCGAGACCCAATGTGGGAGCGGGCTTGCTCGCGAATGCAGTCTTTCAGTTGATGCATTCGGTAACTGACACACCGTATTCGCGAGCAAGCCCGCTCCCACATTTTGACCCGGTTTCGACCCTGAGCCTTGCACCTACCTATCTCTGCTTCGCGAGGTTTTGCCATGCAAACGCTAAGGCGCGTCTGGGAGCACCTGGAGGAAGGTTTCATTGCCTTCCTGCTGGCCGCCATGACCCTGGTGACATTCGTCTACGTCATGCTCAACAACATCTACACGCTGTTTTTTGCCCTGTCTGACAAGTGGGCATGGAGCAGCAGCTTTTTCGGTGCCCTGGGCGACCACACCATGACCTGGGCCCAGGACATGACCTGGAGCGTGGCGCTGACCAAGGCCATGTTCGGCTGGCTGATTTTCTTCGGCATCTCTTACGGCGTACGCACCGCCGGCCACCTCGGCGTGGACGCGTTGGTCAAACTGACCAAACGCCCGGTGCAACGCCTGCTCGGCATGCTCGCGTGCCTGTGCTGCCTGGCCTACGCCGGGCTGTTCATGGTTGCCAGCTACAAGTGGGTGAGTGCAGTGATGAGCGCGCATATCGGCGCCGAAGACCTCGACCAATACGGCGTGGACGTGGGCGATATCGTGATCATCGTGCCCATCGGTTTTGCCCTGGTGTTTATCCGCTACCTGGAAATTTTCTACCGCATCTTTACCCACCGTCAGGTCGGGTTGGGGCTGGCCGACGAGGCCGGAGAGGCCAGCAAGTTGGCCGGCAGCCATGAGGAGCGTCACTGATGGCCGTGCTCTGTCTGTTTTTGCTGTTGTTCGTGTTTATGTTCCTCGGCGTGCCCATCGCAATTTCCCTGGGGCTGTCCGGCGCGGTGTCGATCCTGATGTTCAGCCAGGACTCGGTGAGTTCGCTGGCCATCAAGCTGTTCGAAACCTCCGACGCCTACACCTTCCTGGCAATTCCGTTCTTCCTGCTCTCCGGTGCGTTCATGACCACCGGCGGCGTGGCGCAGCGGCTGATCGACTTCGCCAACGCCTGTGTCGGGCATATCCGCGGTGGCCTGGCGATTGCGGCAGTGCTGGCGTGCATGCTGTTTGCTGCGTTGTCCGGCTCGTCACCGGCGACGGTGGCGGCAGTCGGCTCGATTGCCGTGGCGGGGATGGTGCGTTCCGGTTACCCGAAGGAATTCGGCGCGGGGATAATCTGCAACGCCGGTACCTTGGGCATCTTGATTCCGCCGTCAATCGTGATGGTGGTGTACTCGGCGGCCACTGAAACTTCAGTCGGCAAGCTGTTTATGGCCGGGGTCATTCCCGGGTTGCTGTTGGGTCTTATGCTGATGGTGGCGATCTACATCGTCGCGCGCATCAAGAAGCTCCCGGCCCAGCCACGCGCGACCTTCCGTGAGTGGCTGACCTGCGCACGCCGGGCATTCTGGGGCTTGCTGTTGCTGGTGATCATCCTCGGCGGCATCTACAGCGGCATGTTCACGCCGACCGAAGCAGCAGCCGTGGCGGCGGTGTATTCGGCATTTGTCGCGCTGTTTGTGTACAAGGACATGAAACTGCGCGACTGCCCCAAGGTGCTGCTGGAATCCGGGCGCCTGGCGATCATGCTGATGTTTATCATCGCCAACGCCATGCTCTTTGCCCATGTGTTGACCACCGAGCAGATCCCGCAGGAAATCACCGCCTGGGTGATCTCCGAAGGCCTCACGCCGATCGGCTTTTTGATCATGGTCAACGTGGTGCTATTGATTGCGGGCAGCTTTATGGAGCCTTCAGCGATTGTGCTGATCCTGGCGCCGATCTTCTTCCCGATTGCCATGAAGCTGGGGATTGACCCGATTCACTTGGGGATCGTGATGGTGGTGAACATGGAAATCGGCCTGGTGCATCCGCCGGTAGGGCTGAACTTGTTTGTGACCTCGGCGGTGACCGGCTTGACGCTCGGGCAGACGATTCGCGCGGCGTTGCCGTGGCTGATGATCCTGCTGGTGTTTTTGATCATGGTCACGTACTTGCCGTTTATCTCGCTGGCGCTGCCGCACTGGCTGGGCATGTAGCCACCTGACGCTTATCGAGTCCATCGGCCGCGCTTTGCGCCGATGGATTTTGTGTTATCGACTCTTGAAACGAATTTCCCGATAGCGCGGTACTGTGAGATGCCAGGCAATATTGCCGCGCCATTGGCTATGCAGGGCTTGGGCACAGACCTGGGCCTGCTCCTGGGCGCGCGCGTCATAGCCCAGCGTGGCCAGGCGCGTGGGGAGCAAAGCTTGGGCACTTGCGAAGCGTTTGGCCCACCTTTCTATACGTCGGGCCACCTCCTGCGAGGCCTGCTCGGGCGTGTGGCCTTGTGTATGTATCAGGTGCGTCAGGAGGTTGTAGATATCATCATCGGGGTTTTCCATGATTGGAAAAGACAACACGTCATTGACTGCCTTAAACAGGTTCAGGGCCAGGCTGCGCAACTCCTGCCAGGGCTGGCTGTAATACAAGGACGACGGCAGTTGAATGTTTTGTGCCAGGTAGATGAACTCTAGGCACACCTGAAAGCCACCCGCGTTTTGCCACAGGTTTTCGTAGCCCTCTATGGGCGGCTGGGTGTGATGGAGTCGGTGCATCAGTGCCGTGGTGCACGGTGCCAGGTAAGCCAGATACTGCTCACCCACGCGTTGCTTCCAAAGGGGCGGCATCAAACGCGATGCGCGCCGGATGATATCCGCTAGCCCACGGGTCAGCGGGCTGCGGCTCTGTGTGTTTGAAGTAAAAGCGCCCGTGTGGACCTCGCGAATCAATCGCTCCAGCGTCTGCGGGTCTTTGCAGTCTTCGTCGGCCAGATCATCCTGACAACTGAACCAACCTACCAGATCGGAAAGGATCAGCAGCATTTCAAGGGGGGCGTCACTCCACATGTAGCCGGCATACATGCCGGGAATATAGATGTCCAGTTGGTGGACGGCATGGGCGGAGTCTTCCAACCCCATTGTCTTGAGCCACTGGCGGGTATGCTGTTGGGCTTGCTCGGTAAAAGGACTCAGGGGATAAATGGCCGTTTCAAGCCAAAGAGGCAGGTGGAAGGGCGCAAGGCGTTGCTCTGTTTCACCGATGGCTGACAGTGGCGCAACGGAGGGTAGGGCGTCGGCCCATGTCGCCATCTCGACTAACCCTTGACGCTCGACGATGGCGTGGAACCATGCCGTGAAAGTGTCGGGCGCGTTAGTCAATTCTTCTTGCAGGTCCAGGGGATGTACCCAGCGCCACGCCTTGGCTTCGTCTGGTGCCGGGGTGGGGTCCATGAGGTTCACGCCGACTAGCACATGATCATATTCAAATTCAGTCAGCTCACCCGGCACCTGTGCCGTGTAGATGAACGTGAAGCGCTCGGTCAGCTCACAGGTCAGCCCCATTTCTTCCATGAGCCGGCGTTTTGCCGCGTCGAGGGTTTTCTCGCCCAGTCGCGGGTGCCCGCAGCAGGTGTTGCTCCATAGGCCAGGGGAGTGATATTTGCCGTCGGCTCTTTGTTGCATTAGCAAACGAGCGCGCCGATCAAAGATAAAGATCGAGAAGGCTCGGTGCAGCAGGCCTTTTTGGTGAGCGTGCAGTTTCTCGGCGACGCCAATCTGCCGGTCATTGGAGTCAACCACTATCAGTAGCTCTTGCATCAGACAGCGCTCTGCGGGGGATGTAGATGACTTATAGTTTGAGAGGCGTGTTTTTGTTATACGTGTTTGGTTTCAGTGTGGTGGTTTTTATGAGTAACTGCATTTTTATGCCTGTTTGGAAGCTAAATAGCGTTAAAAAATTATTAGAGATAGGTGGTGGTTTCAAACACGGCTGCTAGTGTTGATTTATTCACACTGTTACTGACGTAAAGCCGTGGCCTGTTGTGTATTGATGGTCTTTTACGCATTAAAAAACGCTGTGTAAAAGTGAGAAGGGAAGCTCTCAAACCGTCAAGCCTTGAGGTAATAAAAATGGCCCCTTCCTGCTCGTCCTTCAATGAGGCGTGGTACGCCAGTGCCAAAATCCAGTGGTCTGAACCTTTCAAGTATCAGGAGCGCGCCCCTGGGAAACGGGTGAGAACCGAACTCGCCTGGGCACTTGCTGCGTTGTACGACTTACCCGCTGCCCAGGCACACGTACTCTGCATTGCCATTGAACAAATGAACCTTTCGTCATTGATACATGACGATATAATTGACGGTGATGATTTACGTCGTGGAATACCAACCGTATGGCGTCAATACGGTATGGATGTCGCCTTGGTTTCTGGGATGTACGGTTACCTCGAGGGTCTCCACACCCTGGCGCAACTCAATAATTTGAATGTTTTGCGCGCAGGCGTAGAAAGTCTTGAGTGCCTGCATATCGGTCAATACCTTGACGTCAAAGTGAGTAATGGTGAGGTGTTACCCACAATGGAAGAGTATGGGTGTATTGCTCAGGCGAACACCGGTTGTTTTTTTGTGTTTCTATTAAAGGCCTGCCAGTGTCTAAACGCATTGGACACTGAGACTTATCAACGGCTGGAGTCTCTGCTGCGCTTGTTGAGTGTCTATTATCGCTATGTCAATGACTACTGTGATATCAACCATATACCGCACTTTGAAAAGAAAGGCTTTGCGCGAGATCTGGAGGGTGGGCCAAAGTCATTTCTGATGATTCTGGCAGGTCAGGTCTTGGTCAAGGGGCCGCTAACGTCAGACCAGAAAAAACAGATCATTCGAGGGTTCGGGGAGGCCGGTGTATTCGAGGCCGCTCTGGCGTTGATGGAGCAAACCTTTGGGCAGCTTTTGTGCGATCTGGACGCTATAAAACAGAGTCATGGCAGAATTGCCGCGCTGGCGGTTTTTTTGCGCGACATTCATTTCCAGCCTGGGCCGGATGACGATTATTACAAGCGCGTCCTCGCCTAGCCGCCGCACTGGCTGGGGATGTAACACGGTCTAAAATGTGGGAGCTGGCAAGCCAGCTCCCACATTTGTTTTTTCAGGCCTTAGTGCTCCATCGCGCTCAAGATCGCATAAGCCAACTTCACCCGTTCGGCATTCGGGTAATTGCGGTTAGCCAGAATCACCACACCCATGTCCTTGCTCGGCACATAAGCCACATACCCACCAAAACCGCCGGTCGAGCCGGTTTTGTTGTACAGCACGTTGGCCGGTTGTGCCTGTGCCGGTGTCAGCCAACTGACCTTGTGCGGCTGCATCGCCATTTCGGTCGAGTTGCCATCCAGCAAGGCCTGCAGCTTGATCGGGTAGGGGTAGCGCTCCCAACCCAGGCCCTGGGTCATGCCATTGACCGTGTAGTAACCCGCGTGAGTGGTGGCGATCGCTTGTTGCAGCGGCTTTTCCAGGGTTTCGGGGTGCATGTTCGCGATCACATAACGGGCGAGGTCCTGGGTGCTGGTCTTGATGCCGTAGGCTTCGCTGTCGAGTGCGCCGGGGGTGACACGGACCGGCTTCTGGTTCTTGTCGTAACCTTGGGCATAGCGCTCGGATTTATCCGAGGGCACGCTCACATGCGTGTTGCTCAAGCCCAGCTTGGGCAGCAGGGTTTTATCCATGGCGACGTTGAAAGGCTGGCCCAGGCTTTGCGCCGCCAGATAGCCGAACAAGCCAATGCTGGGGTTCGAATACAGGCGTTGTTCACCCGGCGCGTAAGACGGTTTCCAGTGCTGGAAGTAGCCAAGCATCGCCTGGGCGTTGTCGGCCGCGTCCGGAAACTGCAGCGGCAAGCCACCGGGGGTGTAGGTCGCCAGTTGCAGCAGGCTGATGCGATCAAATACGCCACCGGCCAGGGCAGGCAGATGCTGGCTGGCGGTGTCCGAGAGTTGGAGTTTACCGGTGGCCTGGGCGTAGCCGCCGAGGGTGGCGGTAAAGGTTTTGCTGATCGATCCGATTTCAAACAGGGTGTCCTGGTTAACGGCCTGTTTGGTTTCCTTTGATGCAACACCGTAGTTAAAGTATTGGACTTTGCCTTGGTTAACCACGGCGACCGACAGGCCGGGAATCCCTTGCTGTTGCATCAGCGGTTTCACGCCGGCATCGACTACCGTGCGCAGGTCGGTGGCGGCCATGCAGCTGCCGGAGCTGATTAACAAGGCGCTGAACAGAATTTTTTGTAAGGTGTGATTCATGCGGGTTCGCTTCCATGTAAGGGATGTGCTGACGATCAAGGCCTGCGCAGGCGGGGCAAATCTAGGTGGATTTTGTTTGTCGGGCAAACGATGATATCTCGCATCAGCCATTAGATAATTTAGGGTCAGGCATGCTGCGCTCCCATTTACCGCTGAATGCGTTGCGGGCCTTCGAGGCTTCCGCCCGGCATTTGAGCTTCACCCGAGCGGCCATCGAGCTGTGCGTGACCCAGGCAGCGGTCAGTCACCAGGTCAAAAGCCTGGAGGCGCAGCTGAATGTCACCTTGTTCAAGCGCCTGCCACGCGGCCTGATGCTGACCCGCGAAGGCGAAACCCTGCTGCCGGTGGTGCGTGAATCGTTCGACCGTATTGCCCTTACCTTAGGCCAGTTCGAAGGTGGCCATTACCGCGAAGTGCTCACCGTCGGGGCGGTGGGCACTTTCGCCGTCGGCTGGTTGCTGCCGCGCTTGCCGGATTTTCAAAGTCGCTACCCGTTTATCGACCTGCGCCTGTCGACCCACAACAACCGCGTCGACGTCGCCGCTGAAGGCCTCGACTACGCGATCCGCTTTGGCGCCGGCGCCTGGCATGGCACCGAGGCCTGCCAACTGCTCGAAGCGCCACTGACCGTGCTGTGCGTGCCGCAGATTGCCGAGCAATTGCACACGCCGGACGACGTGCTCAAGCACACGTTGTTGCGCTCTTACCGCGCCGATGAATGGAACCTGTGGTTCCAGGCGGCCGGGTTGCCGGCCGACACGCCGGTGCCGCGCAGCATCGTGTTCGATTCGTCGCTGGCGATGATGGAAGCCGCGCAGCAAGGCATCGGTATAGCGTTGGCACCGGCGATGATGTTCTCGCGGCAATTGGAGAGTGATGTGATTCGCCAGCCGTTCACCGTGGGCATCAGCACCGGCAGTTATTGGCTGACACGCTTGCAATCGCGGCCCGAAACTTCGGCCATGGCCGCATTCAAAGGCTGGTTGAAAGCGCACAGCGCCGAGGCTTGAAGTTTTAATTCTTGAAACAAAATGAAACATTTGTGCCGGGACAGACCTCTACCGTACCCCGTACCGAGTGCTTCCATGAAAATCCCGCGCCCCTCTGCCCGCATGCCCCACCTTATCCAACTACGCAACCTGAAGATGGCCCGCTCGGCCCATGCTTATGTGCGCGGCAGCACGGTGCAGTTTTACGAGTGGCTGCACAGCCAGCCCGGCCGCCGCTTGCCCCATGGCCCGGCGATCTGGATCTGCGGCGATTGCCACGCGGGCAACCTCGGCCCCACGGGCGATACCAAAGGCCGTATCGACATGCATATCCGCGACCTCGACCAAACGGTGATCGGCAACCCGGCCCATGACCTGGTGCGCCTGGCGCTGTCGCTGGCCACCGCCGCACGCGGCTCGGACCTGCCGGGCGTGACCACCGCACGCATGCTCGAAGAAATGATGGTGGGCTACGAACAAGCCTTTAAAGACAAGCCCGATGAAGTGCCGCCGCGCCCGTCCCAGGTCAAGGCCGGCATGCGCAGTGCGGTGGAGCGCACCTGGAAAAACCTGGCGCGTGAACGTATTGAAAACGCGCGACCGAGCATCCCGCTGGGCAAGCATTTCTGGTCATTGTCGCGGGCGGAAAAGAGCGCGCTGCAAAGCGTCTGCGCCTCGGATGAAATCCACCAGTTGGTGACCTCGCTCAAGGGCCGTCCCCAAGACGCCAAGGTTCAATTGCTCGATTCGGCCTATTGGGTAAAAGGCTGCAGCTCCCTCGGCTTATTGCGCTATGCAGCTTTGTTGGGCGTGGGCGACAAGGACGATCAGGAATATTGCCTGATTGACATCAAGGAAGCCGTCGGCGCCGCCGCGCCCCGGGCGGCACGCGCGAAGATGCCACGCGACAATGGCCGGCGCGTAGTGGAAGGCGCCCGCCAGCTGTCACCGGGCCTGGGCGAGCGCATGCTGGCCACGCGTTTTCTCGACCACGGTTTTTTCATCCGTGAACTGCTGCCCCAGGACATGAAACTGGAACTCGATGAGCTGAGCGAGATCGACGCCATGCACGCCGCCGGTTACCTGGCCCGCGTGGTCGGCATCGCCCATGCCCGGCAGATGGACCGCGATACGCGCAAGGATTGGATGGCGGTGTTGCAGGAAAATCGCTCCAAACAGCTGGATGCGCCGTCGTGGTTATGGACCAGTGTGGTGCAGTTAGTGGGCAGCCATGAGCAGGGGTATCTCAACCATTGTCGGCGGTATGCGTTGGAGCACTAGAAGCGGCGCTTAAACGGTGTGGCTATTTATTGCGTTAGGAAAATTCCGATATTGCTTAGGAATTTTCTTAGTTGGCTAGTCGTTATTTTGAGAGTGTCAAGTGAATTTCTATTGCCATTTGTCGGAAAGATGAAGTATCAGAAGCACGCATATTTAATTTATTCGCATATATATCAATAAGTTAGTTATTGATTTGTGATGGTTTTATGATTTGCCGGAATGTTGGCATATTCAAGGTTCGATGATAGCTTCCCGCCTTCAATTATCGACGGATCGAATATGTACTTGTCCACGCCATGGATTCGGCCATTACTGTGCCTGACAGTGTTGTGCCTCAGCGCCCACAACAGCGCCTTCGCTGCGACTAATCCAGGTGATCAGGACCTGATTCGTGACCGGCAGAACCGCCTGCTGGAAGAACAGCAGCGGCGCCTTGAAGAACTCAAGGACCTGCCCGGCAAACAGGTAAAACCGACGGCGCCCGCCACTCCCGTCGATACCCGTTGCTTCCCCATCCAGCACATCGAACTCAAGGGCGCCGACACCTTGTCTGTCGATGAGCGCGAGCGCTTGGTCAAGCCCTACGTCAATCAGTGCCTGGGCGTTTCCCAGCTGAATGAATTGCTCAAGCGCGTTACCGACTATTACATCGACAAAGGCCTGGTCACCAGTCGTGCCTACTTGCCGCAACAAGACCTGTCCAGCGGTCGTCTGCAAGTATTGGTGGTGGAAGGCAAGCTCGAAGGGGTTAAAGGCGCCGACAACAGCAAGCTGTCCGAGCGCGAGTTGGCCATGGCTTTTCCCGGTCATAGCGGCGACTTGCTCAACCTGCGGGAAGTCGAGCAGGCCATCGACCAGCTCAACCGTTTGCCGTCCAACCAGGCACAAATGGAACTGGCGCCCGGCAGCGTAGTGGGCGGCAGCACGGTGCTGGTCAAGAACAACCCGCAGAAACCCTGGCGTGCCAGCCTGTCGCGCAATAACGATGGGCAGCGCAGCACCGGCGAGCAGCAGTGGGGCACCGGCTTTGAATGGGACAGCCCGCTCGGCCTGGCCGATCAACTGGTGCTGCGCGGCGGCCATGACGCGATCAGCGACCATCAAAAAACCTCAAAAAACGCCATGCTCTACTACAACGTGCCGTGGGGTTGGTGGAACTTCAGCTACAGCTACAACCAGAGCGATTACCGCTCGGTGGCCCAGGGCGATGGCTTTGATTTCAAGCAGACCGGCGACAGCCAAAACCACCAGTTGCGCGCCGAGCGGGTGATCCACCGCGACGCCCTGAGCAAAACCTCGGTGAACGTGGGCCTGGCCCATCTGCGCACCAACAACTACATCAACGACAGCCACCTCAAAGAGAGCAGCAATCGTCTCAGTGAGCTGCAAGTGGGCATCAACCACGGGCGCCGGATTGGCAGCGCCTTCGTCAACCTCGACGTCGGCATGCAGAACGGCACCGGCGCGTTCGACGCCCAGGGCAATCACAACCCCGGCCCGGGCGCGCCGGATGCGCGCTACCGCAAATACACCGCCACGGTCAGCTACCTGCAACCGTTCAGGCTGTGGGGCGAGTCCTTCAGTTTTACCAGCCTGGCCACCGGCCAACGCAGTGAAGACGTGCTGTTCAGCCCGCAGCGCATGAGCCTGGGCGGTTCTTCGTCGGTACGCGGTTACAAAGACCAGCAACTCAACGGTGACAGCGGCGGCTACTGGCGCAACGACCTGCGCTGGAGCCGCCCGGTGACGCTGGGTTGGCTGCGCCCGGTGTTCGGTGAGTACGGCGCCAGTGTCGGTTATGACCAGGGCGTGATTCGCAATGCGCGCTACAACGGCGAAGTACACGGCCGGGTCTCGAGTAACTCGCTGGAACTGTTTGCCCGTGGCCAATACGTGAGCACCAGCGTGACCTTTGCCCACTCGCTGGAACGACCGGCCACGCTGCTTGAACGCGAAGCGCCGATCTACTTCCGCATGGATTTTTTCCTGTAATTCAACGCCCCGTTGCATCGAGAATTTGAAATGGATGTTCGCCAGTTTGCCTTCCTTGTTCGCCAGCCTTCGGCTGCCCTGAAAAGCCGTGACGCGTTCCTGGGCCTGCCCAAACGTGGCTTGGCCCTGATCCTGGCCAATGCGCTGTTCTGGCAGCCATTGCTGGCCCAGGCCGAAGGCATTGTGGTCAGCGCACCGGGCACCAGCGTCGGCCAGGCCGGTAATGGCGTGCCGGTGGTGAACATCGCCGCGCCCAATGGCAGTGGCTTGTCCCACAACCAGTTCAAGGACTACAACGTCGGCGCCAATGGCGTGATCCTCAACAACGCCACCGCCATCACGCAGTCAACCCAGTTGGGCGGGATCATCCTCGGCAACCCCAACCTGCAGGGCCGCGCGGCCAATATCATCCTCAACGAAGTCAACGGCGGCAGCCCCAGCCAGTTGCGTGGCTACACCGAAGTGGCGGGGCAGTCGGCCAAGGTCATCGTGGCCAACCCGTACGGCATCACTTGCAGCGGCTGCGGGTTCATCAATACGCCGAATGTGACCCTGACCACCGGCAAACCGGTGCTCGACAACGGCCGCCTGGACCGTTACCAGGTCGATGGCGGCGCTGTGACCATCGACGGCCAGGGCTTGAACGCCAGCAACGTCGACCGCTTCGAAATCATCACCCGCTCGGCCAAGATTAATGCGCAGATTAATGCGCGCAACTTGACCGTGGTTGCCGGGCGTAACGACGTTAACGCCCAGACCTTGAATGCGACGGCACGTGCCGATGACGGCAGCGCCAAGCCCACGCTTGCGATCGACTCGTCGGCCTTGGGCGGCATGTACGCCGGTGCGATCAAACTGGTGGGCACCGAAGCCGGTGTGGGCGTGAAGCTCGACGGCACCCTGGCAGCCAGTGGTGGCGATATTCAACTGGATGCCAACGGCCACTTGAGCCTGGCGCAGACAGCGGCCACCGGCAACATCAACGTCACCGCGCAGAGCGTCAACCTCACCGACAAGGTCTACGCCGGTAACAATGTGCAAGTCACCAGCGCCCAGGCGCTGGTCAACCAGAAGAGCCTCGCCGCCCGCGACAGCATCACCCTGGCCAGCAATGGCCAGGTCACCAACAACGGGATTATCGAGGCGGGCGTCAACGCCGATGAAACGCGCAATGCCAACGGCGATGTCAGCGTGTCTGCGGCCAGCCTTAAAAATACCCAAAGCGTGGTCGCCAGCCGCACCCTGACAGTGACGGCTGCACAAAACCTCGACAACCAGAACGCGACCTTGAGCGGCGCGAGCGCAGTGGTCAACGCTGGCCAAGTGGATAACCGTGGCGGTCGCGTGCTGGGCACGGCATCGCTGAAGGTCAATGCCACGGGCCTGGATAACCGCACCGGTGGTGTGTTGCAGAGCGACAACAGCACCGACGTCACGGCGGCCACCCTGCAAAACCAGAACGGCCGCGTGATTGGCCTCAATTCCCTGACGCTGATTGCCGGGCAAGTGGGCAATGAAAACGGCCTGCTGGCCAGCCAGCAACAGGCTCACGTAACTGCTGGCCTACTGAGCAACCAGGCAGGCGAAATCTCCGCCAACCAAACCAGCGTTACCGCCACCACCCTGGATAACCGCGCCGGCAAACTGCTGGGCGCCAACCTCAATGTGCTCGCCAGCGGCGCGATCGACAACCGCCTGGGGATCTTCTCGGCCACCAGCCTGCTGACCCTGCAAGCCGCCAGCCTGGACAACAGTGGCCAAGGCACCGTCGCCAGCCAGGGTAACCTGACCGCGAACATCACCGGGCTGTTCGATAACCACAATCAAGGCAACCTGGTCAGCCAGGGCGCCCAACAGGTCCGTGTCGGCCAACTCAACAACGCCCAGGCCGGGCTGGTATCGAGTAAAAACACCCTGGTACTGCACGGCGATACCCTGGCCAACCAGGGCGGCCTGGTGATCGCCGACGGGGCGATGACCCTCACCGGCGGTAGCGTCGACAACAGCCAGCAAGGCGTGATCAGCAGCAAGGCCAATACCCGCGTCGAACTCGCCAGCCTCAACAACAGCACTGGTGGCCGACTGAGCAGCGACGGTGGCCTGACCCTCAGCGCCAGTCAAATCGAAAACGGCGCCGGGCGGATCAGCGCCAAGGGTGACCTGCTGGCAACCGTCGGCGTGCTCAACCAACAAGCCGGCGAATTGGTCAGCGAAGGCGTGCTGAGCTTTACCGGCACCGCCCTGGATAACCGCAACGGCGGCCTCATCGCCGCCACCCGTGGCGTCGACCTGTACAGCCCGAGCATTCTCAACCAGCAAGGTGAAATCTCCAGCCAGGCCCGCGTGCGGCTGGGTGCCGATCAACTTACCAACAGTGGCGGCAAGGTCATTGGTGACGGCGGCCTGGTGCTCACCGTGCAACGCCTGCTCAACCAGAACAAAGGCCTGTTGGCGGCGCGCCAAGGCCTGGAATTGAACGGCGGGCAACTGGACAACAGCCTGGGCGGGCGGGTCATCAGCCAAACGGGCGTGAACATCAACCTGAGCGGCGATCTGCTTAACCAAGGGCAGGGCGTGTTACTCAGTGACGGCGCGTTAACCCTCAATGCCGGCACGCTGAACAACAGCCAGGCCGGTGTGATCAGCGCCAAACAACAGCTTGACCTGCGCAGTGCGGGCCTTAACAACAGCCAGCGCGGCAGTATCAGCAGTGACGCCGGGATCCTGCTTAAAACCGGGCAACTGGACAACAGCCAGCAAGGCTCGATCTTCGCCAAGTCCGCGCTGCAGGCAAACCTTACCGGGCTGGACCAGCATGACCACGGCGAACTGGTCAGCAATACCGCCATCGACCTGGACCTGAACCACGGGCAACTGATCAACCGTGACCACGGCCTGATTGCCACGCCCGGCCAATTACTGCTGCGCAACCTCGGCGGCGTCGACAACAGCCAGGGCGGCGAGCTTTCCAGCACGCAATCCTTTGCGGTGGTGGCCGACACGCTGAACAACCGTGGCGGCAAAGTCATCAGTGGCGACAGCTTGCAGGTGCGCATTGCAAAGGCGCTGGATAACAGCGTCGAAGGCGTGGTGTCGGCCAAGAACCTCTTGCAGGTGGCGGCCGGCAGCCTTAATAACCAGGCCGGTGGCGCGATTGCCAGCCGTGGCGCTGTGGACCTCAAGGTTGCTGGCGCCCTGGACAACCGTAATCAGGGCCTGATCAGCGCGGCGACCACGCTGGATGCAACGGCGGGCGCATTGAACAACAGCGACAAAGGCCGGCTCTCGGCCGGCACTCGCCAAACCCTCAGCACCGGCGCGCTGGATAACAGCCAGGGCGGGCAACTGGTCAGCGATGGCAGCCTCACACTGACGGCGGCCGATGTCAGCAACCGCAACGGCGTGATCGGCAGCCAGCAGGCCTTGAGCCTGAACGTCGCCAACCTCGACAACACGGCGGGCCTGATCAACAGCCAGGGCGACCTCAGCCTCGCGGGGCAGCGTGTGGATTCAAGCCTTGGCGGTGAAATCTCGGCCAAGGGCAACCTGCAACTGGTGGTGCAACAGCTGATCCAGCGCCAGGGCCGCCTGATTGGCGAACGTGCCGTGGCCATCGACCTGCAAGGCGGCGACCTCGACAACAGCGCCGGCCTGATCAGCGCCAAAGGGCCGCTGAGCTTTGCGCGCCTGGCCAACCTGACTAACCGCGAACAAGGCGAAATCTCCAGCAATATCGGGTTCAGCGTGGCGGCCCAGCGTATCGACAACAGTGATCGCGGGGTCATCCTCAGCACCCATCAACTGCGCGTTGAGGCGAACACCCTGATCAACGCCAACAAAGGCCTGATCTCCGGCTGGAACGGTTTGACCGTGGCCGGCGGCAGCCTCGACAACAGCGCCGAAGGCACGCTGTCGAGCAAAAACGGCAGCCTGCAAGCCAACCTCAGCGGCGCCCTCGATAACCACGCGGCGGGCGCCCTGGTGAGCCAGGGCCTGCAAACCCTCAGCGCGGCGAACCTCAACAACGCCCAAGGCATCATCTCCAGTCAGGGTGATGTGGGCCTCAGCATTGCCGGGCGCCTGGATAACAGCAACAACGGCTTGATTTCCTCCAGCCAATCGCTGGGTTTGAACCACGCCCAAAGCCAGATCCTCAACCGTGGCGGCCAGATCAGCGCGGCCAACATCAACCTGATCGGCCAGAGCCTGGACAACAGCGCCGGCCAACTGATCAGCCAGGGCAGCCTGCAAGGCACCCTCAGCGGTGCGCTGATCAACGCCAACAGTGCGCGCCTGGCCAGTGGCGGCGCGTTGCTGCTGAACGCCGCCAGCCTCGATAACCGTGGCGGCCAACTGGTCAGCCAAAACCGGCTCGACCTGACCCTCGCCAGCGGCGATTTGAACAACAGCGGCAAAGGCACTCTTGCCAGCCAGCAAGACCTGCTGATCAAACTGCTGGCCGGTGACGTCAACAACCAGCAAGACGGCCTGATCTACAGCCAGAAGGGCAAGCTTGAGCTTGCCGCGCGCGCCCTCGATAACCAGCAGGGCACCTTACAAAGCCAGACCGACAACTTGCTGCGTCTGAGCGGCGCCCTCAACAACCAGGGCGGCCGAGTCGACAGCCTCAGCGGCAACCTGGACCTGAACGCGGCCAATGTGGCCAACACCAGCGGCGGCATCCTCAACAGCGGCAAAGGCTGGATCAAACTGGTCAGCGGCTTGTTCGACAACGGCGGCGGCATCACCCAGGCGCAATCGCTGGATATCGACGCCAAGGGCGGTTTGCTCAACCAAATGGGGCACCTGTCGGCACTGGGCGGTGAAAACCGCATTGTCACCAGCAGCCTGAATAACCAGGGCGGCGGCGTGTATGCCAACACCTTGCTCAAGGTCACGGCCGCAGACTTCGATAACCAGGGCACGGCGGCCAACAATGGCGGCAAGGTCGGCGCCCGCAACATCGACTTCGGCCTCACCGGCACCTTGAGCAACCGCTTCGGCCTGATCGAAAGTGACGACACCCTGCGCCTTGCCGCGCAAACCCTCAACAACGCCGGTGGCAACCTGCGCGCCATGGGCCGCGTGGGCAACACTGATATCAACGTGTCAGGCCTGTTCGATAACCGCTCCGGCGCGCTGGAAAGTGCCAACGAAAATCTCAACCTGCAAGCCGGCAACCTCGACAACAACGGTGGCCGTATCGTGCACACCGGCAGCGGCAAATTCGACCTCACGTCTGATCAAGTCACCCGCGCCGGCGGCAGCTTTGTCACCAACGGCCAGCTGGACATCAAGGCAGCGAGCTGGACCAACAGCAGCGTGATCCAGGCCGGGCGCCTGAACCTCGACATCGGCCAATTCACCCAGACCGCCAGCGGCCAATTGTTGGGCGCGCAAAGCCTGACCGGCACGGGCGACACCTGGACCAACGACGGCCTGCTGGCCAGTGACGGCAGCCTCAACCTCACGCTCAGCGGCGGCTACAGCGGCAACGGCCGGGTCAGCAGCCTCGGCGCCATGACCCTCACCAGCGCCAGCATGGACTTGGGCGAAAACGCCCGCATTGCCGGCGGTGCGGTCACCCAGGTCAACAGCAGCACCCTGATCAACCACGGGCGCCTGACCGCCCTCGGCGACCTCACGGTAAACGCCACCACCCTGAACAACTACGGGACGTTGGGCGGCGCGGAAAAAGTCCGCCTCAACGCCACCCAACTGCTCAACGACAGGGGCCTGCTGTTCAGCGGCAACGACATGACCTTGCGCGCCAACGATGTGCGCAACAACTACGGCGACGTCTACAGCCTCGGCGGCCTGGACATTGCCCGCGACGATGCGGGCGCGCGCAGCAGCCTGATCGAAAACCTCTCCGGCAGCCTGGAAAGCGCCGGCAACATGCGCCTGCTGGCCGACACTTTGAGCAACCGCCGCGACCAGTTCAGCACGCAAAAGAAACTGGTCTCGGGCAACCTCAATATCTATTCCAACGACTTCTGCAAAGGCAAAGGCTGCGAGCTGTACTTCACCTCCGTAGAGAAATACGAAGACGTGCTGGTCGGCAGCTCGGCCTCGGCGTTCATCAACGCCGGTGGCGACCTGACCGTCGGCAGCCAGACCTTCGATAACCTCTACAGCTCGGTGTCTGCCGCCAAAAACATCCTGATCAACACCGACGTGCTGACCAACCGTGGCGCCGCCGGCGGTGAAGAAGTGCACCTGAATTCGGGCTTTTATACCCGTGACCGCAGCTTCTACAACACCTTCATGGAGCGCCAGAACCAGTTCAACGTCTACAACAACCCCAACTCCGGCGACTACCGCCCAGGTGAGATGACCCTGGCCAAGATCATGGCCGGTATTGGTAACTTTTACGAAACCAGCACCTACGTGGTGCCGACCGCTGGCAGCGTCATTGCCCAGGCGGTGATCCAGGCGGCTGGCGCGGTGACGGTCAACGCCACGCAAAAAATCGACAACAGTGTGATTCGCCCCAACGCCACCGACATCAAGGCCCCGGCGCAAAACCACAACACCAACTCCGACGTGTTCGCCTCCACGGTGAAACCGGCGATTACCGCGCAACTGCCGCCAGACCTGGCCCAGCGCCAGGTCAACCCGGCCACCTTGCCTGGCTTCAGCCTGCCCACCGGCCAGAACGGCCTGTTCCGTTTGAGCGGCCAACAGGCCAAGGCGGACAGCGCCGCCAGTGCCTCCACGGGCAATGGCGACTTCAGCGTCGGCGGCCGCCAGATTGCCGACAAAGACCGCGAAAAACCGCTGGACTACAGCGCCGTACAAGAGCGTGGTTTCAGCGTCGATGGCCAGCCACTCAGCGGCGCGGTCACTGGCCAAGGCCCGCTGAACCTGGACAGCCGCGCGCCGTCGGTAACCCGCGTGCAAGGGCTGCCGCAAATCGCCGCGGTCGACAACAGCCACAAATACCTGATCGAAACCAACCCGGCGCTCACCGACCTCAAGCAGTTCATGAGCTCCGATTACCTGCTGGGCAAACTGGGCTACAACCCTGATACCGCCTGGAAACGCCTGGGCGATGGTCTCTATGAGCAACGCCTGATCCGCGAAGCCGTGGTGGCCCGCACCGGCCAGCGCTACATCGATGGCATCGCCAGTGACGACGCGCTGTTCCGTTACCTGATGGACAACGCCATCAGCTACAAGGACTCGCTCAAGCTGCAACTCGGCGTGTCGCTGACCGCCGAGCAAGTCGCGGCGCTGACCCACGACATCGTGTGGATGGAAGAAGCCGAGGTCAACGGCCAAAAAGTCCTCACCCCGGTGCTCTACCTGGCCCAGGCCAACAACCGCCTGGCGCCCAACGGCGCACTGATTCAGGGCCAGGACGTGAGCCTGATCACCGGCGGCGACCTGCACAACAGCGGCACCTTGCGCGCCACCAATAACCTGAGCATGGTGGCCGGCAACATCGACAACAGCGGCCTGATGCAAGCCGGCAACCGCCTGGAAATGCTCGCCACCGACTCGATCCGCAACACCCGTGGCGGCATCATCAACGCCCGCGACATCAGCGCCACCGCCGTGACCGGCGACATCCTCAACGAGCGCACCGTCACCACCTTCAAGCAAGAAGGCGAGGGCTACCAACTGCGCAACGACGTGGCCAGCGACGCCTCGCGCTTCGAAGCCACCGACATCCTCAAGCTCAACGCCGGGCGCGATGTGCTCAACGTCGGCAGCGACCTCAAAGCCGGTGGCAACGCCAGCGTGACCGCCGGGCGCGACGTGGTCATCGCCAGCCAGACCGAACAGGACGACTACGCCTACCAACGCCGCCGCGTCAAAGGCACCGAGCAAACCACCCTGCAATACGGCTCGAACGTGGACGTGGGCGGCAACCTCGCCATCGACGCCCGCCGCGACATCGCCGTGGTCGCCAGCACCGTCAGCGCCGCCAAAGACCTCAGCGTCAAAGCCGGCGAAAACCTGACCCTGGCCGCCGCCGCCAACGAACAACACGACTACTCAAAAGGCAAAAAAGGCGGCACCAAAACCACCACCCAACTCGACACCGTCACCCAACAAAGCGCCGAACTCAAAGCCGGCGGCGACCTCATCGCCATCGCCGGCACCGACCTGACCCTGGTCGCCAGCAAAATCAGCGCGGGCAACGAAGCCTACGTACACGCCGACAACGAACTGAGCCTGCTGGCCGCGCAAGACAGCAACTATTCGCTGTACGACATGAGCAAAAAGGGCGGGTGGGGCAGCAAGAAAACCCAGCGTGATGAAGTCACCCAGGTGACGAATGTGGGGAGTGAGATCAAGACCGGTGGCGACCTGACGTTGCAGAGCGGCGGGGACCAGAAATATCAAGCGGCGAAGCTCGACAGTGGCGGGGATATTGCGATTGTCAGTGGCGGGGCGGTGACGTTTGAGGCGGTGAAGGATTTGCGGCAGGAGAGTCATGAGAAGAGCAATAACAATGCCTTCTGGGTGTCTTCCAAAGGCAAGGGCAACACCGACGAAACCCTGCGCCAGACCCAGATGGTTGCCGAGGGCAGCATCGCGATCAAGGCAGTCGAAGGCCTGAAGATTGACGTCAATCAGGTCAATCAACAGACCGTAAGCCAATCCATTGATGCGATGGTCAAGGCTGATCCCCAGTTGGCGTGGATCAAGGACGCCGAGGCACGAGGCGATGTGGACTGGAGGCAGGTCAAAGAGATTCATGACAGCTTCAAGTACAGCAACTCGGGGTTGGGGCCGGCTTCGCAGATCATTATTGCGATTGTGATGGCGGCGGTGGTTGGGCCGCTAGCTGCGGGCGCTGCCGCAGGGGCGGGGGCCGGTGCCGGGGTAGCTGCTGGAGCTGGAGCAGTCGCAGCGGGAGCGGCGACCAACGCTACGGTCAGCGTCGTTAATAACCGTGGCAACTTGGGCGCAGTGCTCAAGGATGTGACCTCTTCAGATGCGATGAAGGGGTATGTGATTGCTGGCGTTACTGCAGGCATGACGGCTGCTTATTTTGGTGATTGGACAGGGACTCAAACAAACACAATCACTGGGAAAGTTACGACGCCAGGTCTGCTGAATACTTGGAGTGGTGTCGGTAAATTTGCTGCCAACCAGACATTGCAAAGCGGCACATCCATGCTGCTGGGCAAGGCGCTGGGGCAGGGCGGTAGCGCTAGCGATGCGTTGAAAGGCGCGCTGTTCAATACATTGGCGGCAGCGAGTTTCAACCTGGTGGGTAATTATACCCAAGGTGTAGTTGCCGATGGATCGGCACCCAAAATTGCGATTCACGCGATGGTCGGTGGTTTGCTGGCTGAGGCTACGGGCGGCGACTTCAAAACCGGTGCGCTGGCTGCGGGGGCGAATGAGGCGCTGGTTACTCATCTGAATATTCTGGTCAAAGGCAATGAAGAATTGCTGACGATGAGTTCGCAGATCGTAGGTGTGTTAGCGGCGGCGGGGCAGAAGGATGCGGATGCGGCCAAGCTTGAGAAGGGCAAAT
Source organism: Pseudomonas sp. KBS0710 (assembly GCF_005938045.2). Classification (GTDB taxonomy): domain Bacteria; phylum Pseudomonadota; class Gammaproteobacteria; order Pseudomonadales; family Pseudomonadaceae; genus Aquipseudomonas. The sequence goes on from NZ_VCCF02000001.1 coordinate 2,304,440, forward strand.
GGATTGCACAGAACGCGACACAGTACAACTACCTACTACACCACGAAGTTGAGGAGATGCTTGAGGAGGTTGCTAGCAAGAAAACAGAAGAAGAAAAAAGGGAGGTTCGAAACCGATATCTTCAACTCGATCAGCAGCGGAATGAGCAACTGGGTGAAATTTGCACTAATACGCCTGATGTTTGTAAGTCTATTTCAACATCGATTGTTAGAGATGATCAAAAATTAATTGAATTAGTCAGTCAGTTAAGATCGCAGGGGAAAGGAGGGGCGGCGCTTGCGGTTGGCAGTTTTATTGAAAGTAATCTATCTGCAACTAATATAATTGCGGCAGAAATAAAAGCTGCAGATGGCGGGGCTTTGGATGCGCTGACTGCTGAAGGTGTTAAAGCCGGTATTGGTGTGGTGGCTGTTAAACCAGGAGCGGGGAAAGGCAAAGGAAGTGCTTTGCCGGTACCGAGTTCAACGGTTGCAACCAATGGGTTGAACTATAAGTCAAACCCTAAACATACTCTTGGTGGAGAAGGAAATAGAGGGAATGCGGGTATTGAGCCAAAAAATTCAATTAATATCTTCGAAAATTCTATTCCGAGCTCAAGAGTTTACAATAATAAAGAAGTTAGATATGGTGTGGATGATCTAGGAGGCGTTCATCGGTTTGAAGGGACGAACGGAGAATTTCATTGGAATGGGAGCACAAATGACTCAAGAAACCCGCTCAATAAAAGTGACATCCCTAATGACATCAAAAAACTTCTAGGTGTGAGCGGCAAGGGGAGGTAAAGGTATGATATTTGGTGATCCGCATAATTTTGCGATTCTAATACAGTGTTTTCCAGAATGGGGTGATAGCACTTCAAAGAATGGGATATTTCATTTCTGTATTGATGGTTTTTTTTTGCCGGAGGAAATAAAAACGTCAACACTCTGGGTGGATGTTTACTCTCTGCTCGATAATTCAAACCCGTTGTACGTATTTCAGGATGACAAAGATATTTTTGAAAAGGATGCTAAGTCTGCTTTCATTCATATGCTTGGAATGATTTCTCCTGAGCTAATAGGTGAGGATGAATCAGAGGGGTTTGAGCAGAGTTACAGGTTTCAAGCGTCAACGGAGAATATCAATGATTCTGGATATGCTGTTTTTGCCGTTTCGGATAATGATTTGGTTAGGGTTCTTGGTGCGAGGCATAGTAAGTTGCAACAAGATGGAGGCGGTGGCTGTCATTGGGAGCGAGTAGTGAGCTTTGATGTTAAGGAGGCGTATATTGAAAAGGATAAAATTATAGATGTGCTTGCTGGTGTGAGAAATTATTACTCGTCTATATAAGGTAAAAGCAAGGGGCAAAACTGGGCGGATTTATTTAATTTTTATAGGCTGTTAGTGTGGAAAGGACGAGCTTATTTAAGCAGGAGTGTGTTTTTTCAGTTTAGTGTGTGCTTTTTAGTATCAGCTTTAAGAGATGGCTCTTTAATAAATTGGCTTTTATTTTTTACATCTTGGGCTCTGAGCTTAGCCAGATCGGGCGGCTCTATGCCGCCCGAATTTATTTATAAGTCTTGCGAAGTCAACCTTCGCCCAATCACATCCATGAGATCGCAACCATCACGCAAAAAAAGGGAAAAATGGGGTCAGACCACTATTCTTCTGACGGAGCACTAAACGTGGTCTGATCCCTATTTTTCTGTGTTAACTAATGGACAGAAGACGTATCGATTCTATCCATCTTCAACGTCCACGGGGCAACCTTCCGCGTCGTTGACTATAGAGGGGGTGAAAAAAACCAACTGCGAAAATCAGGTTTCAGGAGAGTAGTCATGGCTGTTTTGAAGGTTGAAGATAAAGATTTGAATTCTTTTCTTGATAGGCTGTCAGGTGTCATAAATTTTAATAAAGACTTGCCGATGAATGTTTTTGTTGGTGGCGGATTTCTGTTTTGGTTTTTTGAGAGACCATTGCTCTGCTTTTTTGAAGTTTTTTCGGGGTTGGTATCGAATAGCGTTTCCAGCTTTAAGTCAGATGTATTTATAAAGTTTTCAGGAAGTGAGCGATTAGGGGACTCTTGTTTTTCCTTCGATGGAAGCGATTTACAGAGCGATGTTCGTTGGCTGAGTAAAAAGTTTGAAAGTTTTTTTGATGGAAAGGTTGGTTGTCCAATAGTTCTATGCGATAGCGCGTGCAGATGGGTTGCCTTTGAAAGCGCATATGAGGAATTTGGCGTTGTTGCTGTGAAAAAGTCAGAGCTTCAAGAGGGTTTTTACGAGTATTTAAACTCTAATTTAATCTCGATGGATGAGTTGGCTAAGCTGGCATCCACTCGAACCGCGGAAGGTATAATCGCAAAGGCTCTGATATCTTCCTATTCTAGCTAGTCGATGCACAAGGCGCAGGCACCCTTGCTAACGCAGAGAGAGGGACGTTAACAGATCGAAAAATGGGGTCAGACAACTATTCTTCTGACGGCTCACTAAACGTGGTCTGAGCCCTATTTTTTTCCGGTAGATTTGGGAAGGTGATGGATGTGATTGCCCCCGGTGGCCGTGGGCTTCGCTACGATTCAAATGGGAAATTTATTGGTTTGTTGGAGCCCCCGAAGCCATGAAGATTTTATCTACTGTGATCACAAGCCCCCCAGATCGAGAGAATTGCGTATTCGAGATTTGGGCGGGGTCGAGTCAGTTGGCTGAGGTATCACATGAGTCAGGAAGACCAATTGAAATAGAAATTTATCCCCCCGTTGAGGGAGGTAAATGGAATTTCAATCTTGAGGACCTTATGGCTACTTTGCATCAGGCGACTAAGACTTTAGCTTCTCACGAATAAGTTGGTGCAAAAAAAGCTCAATATGGTCAGACTTTCGAGCAGAAAATCACTATTGCCGGGACTAACGGGAGAGAGAAATGGGGTCAGACCACTATTCTTCTGGCGGAGCATTAAACGTGGTCTGACCCCTATTTTCCCATTTAGTATGGACAGAAAAGAAATTTTAGGCGCTGTCGATGAGGCATGGCTCAAGAAAGGTAGTCCCGTGTCAAGTGATCCGGGGGCATATGTTGTCCCGATGGGCCGAGCGATTGGTACTTCGGGAGAAACAAGTATTAAAATTATTGTTCTTCCTGGGACCAATAAGGTCATTACCGCCTATCCTGTTAATTAGAGAAATTTTATATGCTGTGTCCAAGGTGTGTACAGGGAGATATTGTCAAGGCTAAAATTATAGCTAACGACACTTGCTTGTTCGTATGTCAAGAGTGCGAGGCCTCATGGTTTTTCTACGAAGACATTGGGGTGAAGGCCTTTGTCGACTATGGGACTTATATGGAAGGTCTAGGGCTGAAACCACTGTGGAGTGAGTTGCAAATCATTCCTGAGTAGGTGCAAGGAGAAATGGGGTCAGACCACTATGCTTCTGGCGGAGCATTAAACGTGGTCTGACCCCTATTTTTCCAGGAAAGGTTGTTACTGCATTTCCTGATGATGCTCCAATTCCACCTTACAAACCAATCAAGTAGGATTTATGTTTGCGGATCGTATCATTAGGTTTGGGAAAAAGTTTGAAGGTCGATTAAATTCCGATCTTCTCCAATGCGCCTTGGATTATGTCGCGTATAGCGAAGAGAATCTAGCCTTTGAGATATTGTGCGATCATATTTGCGAATATGATATTTCTATAACGGACGAAGAATATAGAGAGGCTGTTCTGCTGATTCTAGATATGGGGCTTGATTTGGATGAAGGGCCATTTAAGCACCTGCTGGGGTTGAAGCAGTAAAGAACTAGAAGTTAGTTGGTGCAAAAGAAGTTGCAGGAGTTCCAAAGAGCCCGAATGTGACAAGTGCCATGACAGATGCAGAGCCTGGCACTAGCGGGCTACCGAAACTCGGCTCTTTGAAAGGAGAGCCTGAGCTCCCACCAAAAAATGCGCCTCCAGACATGGTTCGATCAATAGAACGTCAAAATGAGGCGTCTAAAAAACTTGCTCAAGCAGGGTTTGATGTGGAGCAGTTAGCGAACACGGGGCGGAAAGGTGGGAATCCTGACTTGCGAATTAATGGTGACTTGGCTGATGTATTCTCCCCTAGAACGAATAGCCCTATTTCAGGGAGAAATGGGGTCAGACCACTATTCTTCTGACGGAGCGCTAAACGTGGTCTGACCCCTATTTTCCTCTCGCTTTGATACTGTGTCAGGGAGCCGCCTTAACGATCCAGCTACTGGGTATATCGCTAAGGATGGTTCCTATTTGGTAAGGAATGATAGCACGGGAGCGATTGTCCAAGTCTCCAATAAAAAAGATCCTGAGTGGATTGCACCATGGGACTGATTACAGTTGAAGGGAGAAATGGGGTCAGACCACTATTCTTCTGACGGAGCGCTAAACGTGGTCTGACCCCTATTTTCCTCTCGCTTTGATACTGTGTCAGGGAGCCGCCTTAACGATCCAGCTACTGGGTATATCGCTAAGGATGGTTCCTATTTGGTAAGGAATGATAGCACGGGAGCGATTGTCCAAGTCTCCAATAAAAAAGATCCTGAGTGGATTGCACCATGGGACTGATTACAGTTGAAGTGTTCGTTGAGGATTTACCTATCACACCTACATTGATGTGGAGTGGCATACCTCTGTTTGATGTTGGTGATGGAATCAGGCTGGTCGACTACTGCAAAAATAACAATATTGCAGTTCTTGGTATTGAGGGCTTTAAAATCAAGGGAGACAAGAGAATTCCAGACATGGATTGTATTGTTGACTTTTCCTCGTCATTAAATGAAATGAATTTTGCTTTGAAGTCGATAGACGCGAGTCGAGCAATTATTGAAAGTATGAGTGGTAGTGGTGTTTTGATGGAGTTTGTGCTCGTTAGAGTTTAGATGTTGCAAAGGTAACATTGACACTTAAAGACTTTCCAGATGTGGCTGGCAAAATCAGTCGGAAACAGCTTCGACAGGTGTAGTGTACTTTTTTGGGGTTATACGTGTTTTTTCGTTTGAGATATTAAAATCTAGTTCTTTAATAAATTGGCTTTTATTTTTTACATCTTGGGCTCTGAGCTTAGCCAGATCGGGCGGCTCTACGCCGCCCGAATTTATTTATAAGTCTTGCGAAATTAACCTTCGCCCAATCACATCCATGAGATCGCAACCATCACGCAATGGAATGGCCAGCAACAGCGCAAAGTCATGAAGGACAATCGCATCACTGCTGATTTCCTCGCGAAATGCCAGGTTTTCCAAAAACTGAGTCACTGCACGAATGCGGTAAGCAGCGGCATCATAGAGAACATCAAGAGGGGCTTGCGTGTCGATCACCAGCGCGGGGATGGTTGAATCGTGGCCTGTCAGTGGCATGTGCAGAGAAATGGGGTCAGACCACTATTCTTCTGGCGGAGCATTAAACGTGGTCTGACCCCTATTTTCCCACCCAGGAAGTTGCGCGCATGTTCGCCGGCGCGGCTGGGGCTAAAGTCGTAGACCACCGCCTTGAGGGCCGAGTACGGCGTCGTGCAATAAGCCCAGACATAAGCTCGATGCGTTTTCTTCTCTCCGGGCGCCAGCATCTGCACCGGCGTTTCATCGGCATGCACGACTCGCTGAGCCAGCACCGCTTCGCGCAGTGCATCCACCAGCGGTTGTAGCTGTACACCAGTTTGGCCCACCCACTGAGCCAGAGTTGAACGCGGGATCGCCAGGCCTGCACGGCCAAAGATCTTTTCTTGCCGGTACAGCGGCAGATGATCAGCGAATTTGGCTACCATCACATGCGCCAGTAGACCTGCTGTCGGGATGCCCTTGTCGATCACCTGGGCCGGCACCGGTGCTTGGATCAGTGTTTCGCACTGGCGGCAGGCCCACTTTCCACGTACATGCTGCTCAACGGTAAACACGCCAGGTGTGTAATCCAGCTTCTAGCTGACGTCTTCGCCGATGCGCTGAAGCTGGCACCCGCAGACACACTGGGTGTTCTTTGGCTCGTGACGAATGACGGTACGTGGGAAGTGCGGCGGCAGCGGCGCGCGCTTGGGCTTTTGGCGGATTTCGTCCGAAGTTGGGGCGGGACGAAGCGCGTTCAGTTCTGCCTCGATAGCCTCAAGGTCGGTGTTGAGCAAGTCATCCAGCAAGCTGCCTTGCGCTGGGCTGATCTGCTCGCTGCGCTTGGCGAACTTGTGGCGCTTGAGGATGGCAATCTCGTGAGAGAGCTGCTCGATGATCGTCTCGTCACGATGGATTTTTCGGCCCATGGTGTCGACCTTCGACAGCAACTGCGCAGCGAGTGCGCGCAGTTGTTCGGGTGTCATTTGGTCGAGATTGGGCGAGGAAGTCATGCCGTGGATTTTACCAAAGCGATCCACCTGCCACAGCTGAAAAGCAAGGCTAAATCACTGTGATTGCGCCGTTAGCGCCAACTCGCTGCCATGGCAAACCGAGCACCAGGGCTTGAAGTTGTTCAGCGTCGAGCCCGACTTCCAAGCCGCGATAAGTGCCAGGCCAGTGAAACTTGCCTTGGTTCAACCTCCGTGCGGCAAGCCAGATGCCCACGCCATCATGCACCAACACCTTCATTCGGTTGGCCCGGCGGTTGGCGAACAGATAAGCACAGTGCGGCTTCGCCGCACCGAACACGGCGACCACGCGTGCCAATGCAGTTTCGGTGCCGGCGCGCATGTCCATCGGCTCGGTGGCGAGCCAGATGGCATCGATGCGGATCATTGCGAGAGGCTGCGGATGAAACGTGCGCAGCCGTCCGGGTCGGAGATGGGCCATTTGACCGTGATGGATTTGTCGCCCAGCGCCAGTGCGATAACCACCGCTTCATCAGCGTGCCGTTTAGGTATCGGTTGCAGCGGTACAAACGCCGGAAGTGGCGTGACGGGTTTATCACGGTAAATCGGCAGCCACTTGCGAATCACGTTGGCATTGATGCCGTGGCTGATGGCGACGCTGGAAACTGAGGCACCGGGTTTCAGGCATTCCTGCACGACCTGGGCCTTGAAGGGTTTGGGATAGGAGCTTCGTTGGCGCATGGAAATCCTGGCGATAAGGGTGATCGCGTCCGCTTGAAAATAGGCGGACACCATCGCCCTTAATTCCGGATTTCTGAAGGTGTGTTCGCTGGCCGCTTACCGCAAATTCAAAGAACTGAGCATACAACAGGATCTTGATGCGATAGCTAGCTGCCGAGCAACCCCGTCGTCCTGCGCCACGCACTCAAAAATCGTCGCCAATGCCATGGCGGATCTCGACCCCATTAAAGACACAATTGACTACGGATCGCCGAAAGCCCGAGAGGCTGTACAAAACCTCATAAATTCGAATTATGAATTCCAAGAGATGCTAGCCACTGCCACCACTGAGCATTCGGTAGGCGCGATGGTTGATTCGCTTAAAGCCAAATGGGGGCTTAGTGATGCGCAGGCGCAAGCAATCACGGATGACCTGAAGGTTGCGTTGGCGGCAGGGTTAGGTACCGCGGCAGGGGTTCTGGCGTACAAGCGTGCGGTTGCGAGTGCGGGGAAAAGCGCTCCTATAAAAAATCATAATCCTACGAGTGACAAAACTGACTCGGAATCTGCTAGGAGCGAGATCCCCAAAAAGTGGGATGTCCCCGATACAACTATCGCAAAACTACCAGACAGCTGGAACGTATCAGCTAATAAGAAGGGTGAAGGGTTCAGATGGCAGGACCCAAAAAATCAAGGAAACGGTGTGCGGATAGACAAGGGAGAGCCTAAGGTTAGCCAACCCACTCAACAAGTGGATCATGTTATTGTTAGGTATAACGGCCAAGTTATAGGTAGAGACGGGAAGCCTGTGATTGGGTCAATCAAAGATCATGCCGAGCAAGTCCATATACCTTTGAGTGAATATCGGAAATGGAAAACATGGAACTCTCCAAATTGAAGTTTCCTACCATGAGAGAGGAACTTGTTTCCTATATTCGTGGTTTGTCAGACGTAGACTATCAGTATCGAGCCTGGGTTGAACGCCCTCCATCTGTACATGGCTACGATGAACTAGACTATACGATACATTTTTTTTATGATGATACGGGGCTTGCTGAAAATCCTCACGCTTGGGTAGGGTTGGTGCTGAGAAATAGAGATGAGGCTGATTGTATAAAAAATTTGGTTAGTGCAATTGATGTGGTTTTTGATAAGTACGGGGTCGAGCTGTCTGATCAAGAATATTTAGATAAGAAAGAATGGGAGGATGTAGTGAAAAGTGCGAGGGCAGCACTAAAGGTTTTTGTTTCGAATGAAGGGCAGTAAATGAAGGGAGCGGGATCAGGTTCGTAGGAATCCCCACAAATTTACTCTAAGCTCTGCGTTTGATGGCGCACCTCATCACGCAGAGCCCGCTCCAATATTTTCAAGTGTCCTCAGCCCCAAAAATCTGTGCAGTTTCGCCTGAAAAAGGGCACAGATTTATTTGATTTTCATAGAAGAAAAATGGGGTCAGACCACTATTCCAGTATTGACTGACTACAAGGTGAGTAAAAAATACCGACTGTAAATCTTTAAGTTTCACCTTTGGACTGGGATAGCAGATGATTACAGTAAAGTTCGAGACAGGTGACTACCTAGAGCTTCCTATTGAAACCTTTGCGGGTGCAGATCTTAAAGGTATTAATTTTCATCGCGCGATATTTGAGGGCTTAAATTTTAGTAAGGCCGACTTTACAGGTTGTGATTTAAGAAGCTCTGTATTTTATTTTTCTGTATTGAATGATGCGAGAATGATAAATGTTTCGCTGATTAGTGCGATATTAGTCGGATCCAAAATGAGAGGTGTTGACCTATCTGGGTCTCTACTTATGTATTCTGATTTCTCGAAGGTGGACTTTAGCTTGGCAAGCTTAAAAGGTGCCAACGTAGTTGGGGGGGACTTTCAAGACGTTGATTTTTCAGGCGCGGACGTCACTGTTGTCGGGCTGGATCAGTGTAATCTGGAGGGGGCTTCGTACGATGATCGAACTATATGGCCGGAGGATTTCAATCCCGAAGAGCATGGTTTAGTAAATAAAAGGCGAAAAAGAGACAGATTTGTTTGAGTAACAAAGCACTCGGTGAATTAGATAGATCCGTCCCGTTTTTCTCGCTGATTTCATCTCGCCATCAAGGACTGAAAAATGACTGAAGGGAAAAATGGGGTCAGACCACTATTCTTCCGCGGTCAGTTCTTGGAAACCATTGCCATGATCAGGTTAAGACTAACGAGTGAGTATTTGGCCGGGCCGATATTCTGCCCAGATCCAGATAGAATGGGGCACGTTGATATTGAAGATCTGCCCCTTTCTCCAGAGCTGAGGGTCAAAGTCAGTGAGTGGGACGGTGAGTATCAGTCGACGTTCAACAGCGACTACCCGCCCGATTCTTGTTTTGCCACGCCTGAGGCAGAGCTTCGGCATAAAGCAGAGGGGGAGGAACTGGCCAAATCGATGCAGCAAGAACTAGGGAGCAGTTATATGGTTGAGTATTGCCCATAGTCGATAATTAGTCGGTGCAAAAGCAATAGCTACTCCACGCACTCCACTAGCTGGTCCTACTGAAAACTAGAAAACTTTTGTTAATGCTGAGCGAAAAAAGGGGTCGGGCTACTATTCTTCTGACGGAGCACTAAACGTGGTCTGACCCCTATTTTTCTGGGCGAGGGCGTCTTCGAAGCTGAGGTCGTGATGCACCGTAAAGGACTGTGGTGAGGCGGGTTCCAGGTAGTGGCTCAGGGCGCGTTCAAGTATTTCGCGGCTGGGGGTGAAGCGCGTTGTATTGCTCATGCATAAGCTCCTGATAAGGGGCCTACTTGTTTCAGGTTTCCACACCTGTTCGCTGATAGGCAGCGACAGAGCACAGGCTAGCCAGTGGCATGAGCAGGCGCAAGGCCGAAGGGCTGCTTAGGAAGCTTCCTGCAAGTTTAAGGGATATGGATTGCTGGCCTTTAACACTGCATGTCGATCAGGCAACACCGATCAAAGCTGAGAGGCGGGGTGTTGTGGCGAGCGGGCTTGCCCCGCGTTGGGCTGCGCAGCAGCCCCAGGGGAGTCAACGCGGTTTTCCAGATGTATCGCGTCGTGTGAGGTTTCAGGGCCGCTTCGCGCCCCAGCGCGGGGCAAGCCCGCTCGCCACAAGAAGTTAGCTCCCACAGTTCTGAACGTGGTCAGGCCAGGTATTTGTGGAACCAGCCCAACGTCCTCTCCCACGCCAGATTCGCCGCGGCCTCGTCGTACCGTGGCGTCGAGTCATTATGAAACCCATGGTTGGCGCCTTTGTAGATATAGGCCTCATAGGTGGTGCCCGCCGCTTTCAAGGCTTTCTCATACACCGGCCAACCCTCGTTGATGCGCGTGTCCAGCTCGCCGTAATGCAGCATGATCGGCGCCTTGATGCGTGGCACGTCCTTCGCTTCCGGCTGCCTGCCGTAAAACGACACCGCTGCGCCCAGCTCCGGATACGCCACCGCCGCCGCATTGGTCACGCCGCCGCCATAGCAGAAGCCGGTAATCCCGACTTTGCCGGTGCTGCTGTCGTGGTGCATCAGCCATTCGATGGCGGCGAAGAAGTCGTTCATGAGTTTGGTGGGGTCGACTTTTTGTTGCAGTTCCACGCCTTTTTCATCGTTGCCGGGGTAGCCGCCCACGGAGGTGAGGCCGTCGGGTGCCAGGGCGATGAAGCCGGCTTTGGCCAGGCGTCGGGCGACGTCTTCGATGTAGGGGTTAAGGCCTCGGTTTTCGTGCACCACCAGCACGGCGGGCAGTTTGCCGCTGGCCTTGGCCGGGCGTACGAGGTAGCCGCGCACGGTGCCGTTGCCTTTGGGCGAGGGGTAGGTAATGTAGTCGGCGACGATGTCCGGGTCGGTGAATTTGACCTGTTCGGCCAGCGCGTAGTTGGGGCTCAGGGCTGCCAGCAGCGCCGAGGCGGTGAGGCCGCCGAAGGTGAACAGCGCGGCGCGGTCGAGAAATTCGCGGCGGTTGAGCTTGCCGTGGGCGTAGCCGTCATAGAGTTCCAGCAGTTCGGGGGCAAAGTCTTTCGCGGTGAGACGAGTCATCGGAGCAGTCCTCGATTAGCGGTGGTCATCACTGTAGACCAGGATCAACTGTCGCGGCCATGGGCGGCGGCGGCCAGTTGCCCGGTGTCGACGCGCACGAACACCGAGTCGCCGAGGGCGGTGAGCACGTCACCGGCGTACACCTCACAGACCACACGGCTTTTACGCCCCACGTCGCCTTCAACTCGCGCGCGCAGGGTCAGCGTCACGCCCATGGGCGTGGGCTTGATGAATTTGATCCCCAGGTTACCGGTGACGCAGTCGATGCGCGGCAGGCTGCCGGGCTCGCGCTGTTCGTTGCGGTAGTGGTAGGCCATGGCCGTCCAGTTGGAGTGGCAGTCGACCAGCATGGCGATCAGGCCGCCGTAGACCAGGTCCGGCCAGCCGCTGTACTGGGCTTCGGGCAGGTGCTCGGCGATGACGTGGACACCATCGGCATCCCAACGGCTTTTGATGTGCAGGCCATGGGGGTTGCTGCCGCCGCAGCCGTAGCAGATACCTTCGGGCGCGGTGATGTCCTGTAGGGAAGGGGTGTGCATGCAAAGTCCTTATTGTTTCTTATGGCGACTACTCTGTTTAGCAGGGCACGCTGCGAAAGGGAATAAAACCATGGCATGGCGTGTTAGCTCAGCACATCTGTTCATTTGCCTTGCGGAGTGTTGCATGAAGCGTCGAATGCCCCTGTTTGTAAGCCTGGCGGTCCTCCTTGGTGTGTTTCTCGGCAGCGCGCAGGCCGTGGAGTACAAAGACGTCAACCGCACCGCCAGCCAGATCAGTTTTACCTTCCAGCAGTTCGGGCAGCGGGTGTACGGCACCTTCAGCGACTTTGAAGGCACCCTGACCTTTGACACGCAAAAGCCCGAGGCGGCGCATGCGTTGCTCAAGATCCAACTGGCGAGCATCGACGCCGGCAGCCAGGACGCCAATACCCAATTGCAGCAACCGGCGTGGTTCGACACCGCGGCTTATCCTGTGGGCGTGTATGAGTCCAACGGCGCCACGGCGCTGGGCGATAACCGCTACAAAATCAGCGGCAACCTGACGATCAAGGGCATCACGCGGCCGGTGGATATTGATGTGGTGCTCAAGGAGCAAAGCGGCATCGGCGTGTTTGACGGCGCGTTCATCCTCAAGCGCGGCGACTTCAAGATTGGTGAAGGTGAGTGGGCGGGCAACAGCGTGGTCTCTGACGACATCAACATCAAATTCAAGATGGTTGCGCCGCAACGCTAGCGGGCGAACCTCTTGGCCCCGGCCACACAGCCGATCACCGCCACCGTGACCAGCAGCATGCCCAGGCTGACCTGCTCATGCAGCAGGCCCGCCGCCAGTGCCAGGCCGAAGAACGGTTGCAGCAACTGCAACTGCCCGACCGCAGCGATGCCACCCTGGGCCAGGCCGCGATACCAGAACACAAAGCCGATCAGCATGCTGAACAGCGACACATAGCCCAGGCTCAGCCACGCCGGCAGGCTGATGCCCGTGAGGGTTGCCGGCGCCAGCATCACGCTCAAGGGCGCCACCACCGGCAGCGACACCACCAGCGCCCAGCAGATCACCTGCCAGCCGCCGAGACTGCGCGACAGCTTGGCGCCTTCGGCGTATCCCAGGCCGCACACCAATACGGCAAGCAGCATCAGCACGTCGCCGACCGGCGCGGCGCTCAAGCCCTGGGCAACCGCGTAGCCCATTACCAGCAGGCTGCCGAGGATCGAAAACACCCAGAACACCGGACGCGGCCGCTCGCCGCCACGCAGTACACCAAAAACGGCGGTGGCCAGCGGCAACAGGCCAATAAACACGATGGAGTGCGCAGACGTCACGTATTGCAGCGCGAGTGCCGTGAGCAGTGGAAAACCGATCACCACACCCAAGGCGACGATCACCAGCGGCCCCCATTGGTGGCGTGCAGGGCGTTTTTCCCTGAATAACCACAACAACAGCAAGCCGAGCACGGCGGCAATGGCGGCGCGGATCATGGTCAGAAACACCGGGTTGAACTCCATCACCGCCAGGCGCGTGGCTGGCAAGGAGCCGCTGAAGATGACGACACCGATAAAGCCGTTGATCCAGCCTTGAGTGCTGACGTCTGCTGCGGTGAGGCTTGAGGTGCGTTGCATGATCAGGGCTCGAAATAGGTGGTTGCGTAAACGCCATCCTAGGGACCAGGATTAAGACAATCAAAAAATTGTCATGGATACATCACCTATGCCGCGCGCCCGCTACAAGTCGCTGGTCGACACCTTTGCCCAGGACATCCGCAGCGGCGCACTGGCGCCCGGTACCCGTCTGCCCACGCACCGACAATTGGCCGCTGCACATGGCCTGGCGTTGGTCACCGCCAGCCGGGTGTACACCGAGCTTGAGGCCATGGGCCTGGTCAGCGGCGAAACCGGGCGCGGCACCTTTGTGCGGGAAATCGCTTTGCCGCCGGGGCAGGGCAGTGGGCAGATGAATGTGGCCACCGGCATGCTCGACCTGAATTTCAATTACCCCTCGCTGCCCGGTCAGGCAGACCTGCTGCGCACCGCTCTGCGCCAATTGGCGCTGTCGGGCGACCTGGAAGCGTTGCTGCGTTACCAGCCACACGCCGGTCGCTTGCACGAGCGGGCCGCTGTGGCGCGGCATCTGTTGAGCCGAGGCCTGGCGGTTGAGGCGGAGCAGGTACTGATGGTCAGTGGTGCCCAGCATGGCCTGGCGGTGACGATGATGGCGTTGCTCAAGCCTGGGGATGTGATTGCCGTGGATGCGCTGACCTATTCAGGCTTCAAGGTGCTGGCCGAAACCCTGCACCTGGAAATCGTCGCCATCCCGGTCACCGCCAGCGGTCCGGATCTGGCGTTCCTGCACGCGCTGTGCCGCAAGCGCCCGGTGCGTGCGGTGTACAGCATTCCAACCCTGCATAACCCGCTGGGCTGGGTGTTGAGCCTTGCGCAACGCGAGCAACTGATTGCCATCGCGCGTGAGCACCATCTGATGCTGATTGAGGACGCGGCCTACGCGTTCCTGGCCGAGGAGGCGCCGCCGCCGCTGGCGACGTTGGCGCCTGAATGCACGGTGTACGTGGGCGGGCTTTCCAAAAGTGTCGCCACGGGTTTGCGCGTCGGATTTATCGCCGCGCCGCCAGCCTGGGTAAAAAAGCTGGAGCGCACGATCATGGCCACCACCTGGAACGTGCCAGGGGTGATGAGCGCAATTGCGGTGGGTTGGATCGAAGACGGCACGGTCGCGAAACTCGAAGCGCAAAAGCGCCAGGACGCACGGGCACGCCAAGCCTTGGCTGCGCAGGTGCTCAAGGGCGTGCCTTACATCAGCCATCCGTGTTCGTATTTTTTGTGGTTGCCGCTGGGGGACGAGGCGCGGGCCGATCAGGTGGCCATGGCCTTACAACGCGAGCAGATTTCCGTGTCCACCGCCGAGCCGTTTGCGGTCTCGGCCACCGTGCCGCACGCGCTACGCGTGGCGCTGGGTTCGGTGAGCATGGCCGCGTTGGGCGCGGCGCTGGTGAAGGTCCGGGAAGCGGTGCGGTGGTGAGCCGCACCGGCTGGCATCAGTATTTGTAAGCCTGACGCCCGATCAGCAGCCAGTGGCCTTTTTGTTTCTGCCAGACCTGGAAGTTGTCGATATCGGTCGGCACTTCGACGCCGCTGTTCACGGCCAGGGCGTGAAAGTGGTTGCGCACCAGCGCGGTGTCGCCGTCCAGGGTGATGGTCTGGTTTTGCATTTCAAGGGTTTTGAACGCGCTGGTGTGGGTTTCCAGGTCAGCGATAAATTGCGCTTTGTTCTGCACCTTGCCGCTGGAGTGGCCATAGGTGAGCTTGTCGGAAGTCAGGGCGTGCAGCGCCTTGAGGTCCAGGTGCAGCATGGCTTGGGTCAGTTGGTCGACCGCTTGGGCCACATCCTTTTCGGCCGGGGCAGGCGCAGCTGCGACGTAGCCGGTGAACAGGCACAGAAAACCGATCAGCACTTTGACGTTTGGCATGGGTGTTTCCTTATTGTTGTTGGGGGTGAACACGACCGCTGTAGTCGTCGTACAACCATGCAATATTTTCGGTGGGGAAGGAAAGTGAAATTTTGAAATATCTTGAAAAGATTAGGCTTAATGACGTTATAAACAGAGAGGGTTCTTGTACGACGTCCCAACACATCAAATAAGTGCGAGCGACGCGCCTTGTCGCTTCCAGCCCGATAAGCCGGTCGCTATGCTACTGCGCAAATAACAAACCGTCTGAGAGACAACATGGATTTTGACTGGCACAGCGACCCCATCACCCGCGCCACTCCCGTGACCCCACACTATAAAAATACCCAGAACGTTCGCCGTTTCATGCTTGAACACTGCGGCCCGGCATTCAAGTTCGACCGGCCGTTCATGGCCTGGATCCGCAACGATTCGCCCAAAACCTTGGGCGATGTGGTGGATGAGTGGCAACGCCGCAACGAGGACGCACGCCCATGACCCGCGACGAAAAATACCAGGCTGCCCAGGAGCGCATGGGCTATCGGCTGGAAGCGTTCAAAGTCGGCGGTAACTACACGCCGTTGGTGCGCGATGGTAACCACCTGTATATCAGCGGCCAGATTCCGCGTGTCGGCGACACCCTTATGCTGCCGGGCAAGGTCGGTGAAAGCCTGACCCTGGCCCAGGCGCAAATCGCCGCCGGTATCAGCGCGTTGCGTTGCCTGGGGTTGCTCAAGCAGGCGCTGGGTTCGCTGGATCAGGTCAAGGCCATCGCGCGTATCACCGTGTATGTGCGCAGCGCAGAAGACTTTGATCAGCAGAGTGAAGTGGCCAACGGTGCGTCGGACCTGTTCCACGAAATCCTCGGCGCTGCCGGTGTGCATACGCGCACCTCGGTTGGGGTGATGCAGTTGCCTAAATCGGCGGCGGTTGAGATCGACATGATTGCTGTCGCACACGGTTGAGTGACCGATGATTACCCAAGGGCTTGAGGTACTGATCGACTACGGCGTGCACTTGGCGCCGGGTCTGTTGCTGTTTGGCGCGTGGTTCGCGTTGACGCCAAGGGCGCAGGTGGCGATGCGCATCCTGATCCTGTTGGCGGCGTTTGTGCTGATGCGCGATGCGATGACGCCGCTGGGCATGTGGGCGGTAAGCCGCGATGTGCAGATCGCATTCAGTGGCAATGCCTTCGTGCTGGCGGCGCTGGGCGGGCTGTCGGTTTTGCTGATCATGCTGCTCTCACGCCTTGCACCGGAGTTGTGGCGGTTGATGCGTTGGTCCATTGGCAATCCGTTGGTTGGCATGGCGGTGGGGCTTGTGGTCGGCTGTCTGATCGGCGTGCCGCTGCGGGTTTACCAAGGCATCGAGGCGTCCGGGTTCCACGGCTATTGGGTGTGGCTGCCCGGCATGGTGGTATTGGCCTATGGCGCCAATGCGTTGGAGGAAGTGCTGTTTCGCGGTTTTTTGCAGGGTTACCTGGAGCAACAGGTCTCGCCCTTGCGCGCCGCATTGATCAGTGGCGTGGCCTTTGCGGCCTGCCATGCATTCCTGGCCTTGAGTGTTACCCAACTGGGTTGGCCGGTGTTGCTGTTCACCCTGCTTGAAGGGTTGGCCTGCGCACTGGTGCGCATGCGTTACGGCGTGCTGCCCGCAGCACTGGCCCACGGCACCGCCATCCTGCTGATCGCTGTGCCCTACATGGCCTGACCTGAAACACAAACAGCTGAAATACAGTCAAAATGTGGGAGCGGGCTTGCTCGCGAAGACGGTGTGTCAGGCACCTGATGCATCGCCTGACACGGCGCTTTCGCGAGCAAGCCCGCTCCCACAGGTAGATCATGTTCAGGCCGTTGTGGCTCTGTATGGCTTGATGTGAAACACAGCCAAAACTGTGGGAGCTGGCTTGCCTGCGATAGCGTCAGGTCAGCCAGCATAGTTGTCACTGAAAGGCCGCCATCGCAGGCAAGCCAGCTCCCACAGGTTGACCGCGTTCAGGCAGTTGCGGCTCTACATGGTTTGACTTGAAATACAGTCAAAATGTGGGAGCGGGCTTGCTCGCGAAGAGGGTGTGTCAGTCACCTGATGCATCGCCTGACACGGCGCTTTCGCGAGCAAGCCCGCTCCCACAGGTAGATCATGTTCAGGCCGTTGTGGCTCTGTATGGCTTGATGTGAAACACAGCCAAAACTGTGGGAGCTGGCTTGCCTGCGATAGCGTCAGGTCAGCCAGCATAGTTGTCACTGAAAGGCCGCCATCGCAGGCAAGCCAGCTCCCACAGGTTGACCGCGTTCAGGCAGTTGCGGCTCTACATGGTTTGACTTGAAATACAGTCAAAATGTGGGAGCGGGCTTGCTCGCGAAGAGGGTGTGTCAGTCACCTGATGCATCGCCTGACACGGCGCTTTCGCGAGCAAGCCCGCTCCCACAGGTAGATCATGTTCAGGCCGTTGTGGCTCTGTATGGCTTGATGTGAAACACAGCCAAAACTGTGGGAGCTGGCTTGCCTGCGATAGCGTCAGGTCAGCCAGCATAGTTGTCACTGAAAGGCCGCCATCGCAGGCAAGCCAGCTCCCACAGGTTGACCGCGTTCAGGCAGTTGCGGCTCTACATGGTTTGACTTGAAATACAGTCAAAATGTGGGAGCGGGCTTGCTCGCGAAGACGGTGTGTCAGGCACCTGATGCATCGCCTGACACGGCGCTTTCGCGAGCAAGCCCGCTCCCACAGGTAGATCGTGTTCAGGCCGTTGTGGCTCTACATGGCTTGATGTGAAATACAGCTCCCACAATGTTTACAGCGGCGGTGTGCGTGGCGGGATAAGGCGTTTGCTGCCGGTGGCTTCGAACGCACTGGCGAAGCTCAGCAGCGCCGAATCATCGTAAGCCCGGCCGGCAAAGGTCAGGCCGACCGGCATGCCGATGTCGGCCATTACGCCCATCGGCACGGTGACGGTGGGCACGCCGAGATGGCGGATGGCGAGGTTGCCGTTGGCGACCCACACGCCATTGCTCCAGGCGATGTCGGCACTGGCTTCATTCACGTCGGCATCTGCCGGGCCTACATCGGCCACAGTCGGGAACAACACCGCATCCAGCCCAAGCCTGTCCATCCAGTCTTCCAGGTCGATGCGCCGGGTTTGCTCCAGACCGCGCAAGCCGTCCGGCACGGTGCTGATCTCGTTCCACGGCGTGATGCCGCGCTCGGCCATGCGCACGTATTCGTCCATGCCGGCGGCCAGGTCATCCTCACGGTTGGGCAGGGTGCCTGGGTCGTGCGGGAAGATTTTCGGCCCGTCTACATCCGCCAGGCGGTTGAGTGCCGGGTCGTTGTTGGCGCGCAGGAAGTCATCAAAAGCCCAGGCCGACAGTTCCCACAATTCGTCGTGCAGAAACTCCTTGGAGACCAGCCCACGGGTAAACACGGTCGGCGCGCCAGGGCGATCGCCTTCGCAGTTGGACACCAGCGGGAAATCCACCTCGATTACTTCAGCACCGGCAGCTTGCAGCGCCTGGCGTGCACCTTCCCACAGGTCGATCACGCTGGCGCGGGTGTTGATCTTCTGCCCGGTCGGCCCGCCAATGCCGGGCTTTTCGCTGGTGCCCGCCTCGGGGTCGGCATTGATGTACATGCGCGGCACGCCGAAACGTTTACCGGCAAGGGCTTCGCTGCTCACCGCCAAGTCGGCGTAAGACGCGGGGCGCACCGACGCCACGCTCGGGATCGGCACCCAGGGTTGCAGGCGCCACAGGTCGCCACGGGTGTCAGGGTCTTCGGCGACCACCACATCGAGCACTTCCAGCAGGTCGGCCATGGTGCGTGCATAGGGCACCACCACGTCCATGGTCGGCGTGAGCGGCCAGTTGCCGCGTACCGAAATCACCCCACGCGACGGCGTATAGGCGCACAAGCCGTTGTTGGACGCCGGGCCGCGCCCGCTCGACCAGGTTTCTTCAGCCACACCGAACGCGGCGAAGCTTGCCGCCGTGGCGGTGCCCGCGCCATTGGACGAGCCGGAGGCAAACGGTGCAGTCAGGTAGTCGGCGTTGTAAGGGCTTTCGGCACGGCCATACACACCGCGCTGCATCCCGCCATTGGCCATCGGTGGCATGTTGGTCTTGCCCAGGCAGATGGCGCCGCCCGCGCGCAGGCGTTCGATGGTGAAGGCGTCGCGTTGCGCAACCAGCTTGGCAAAGGCCGGGCTGCCGGATGCGGCCGTGAGGCCCTTGACCAGGTAGCTGTCCTTGGCGGTATAGGGAATGCCGTCCAGTGGCCCCAACGTTTCACCCCTGGCCCGGCGCGCATCGGAAGCCTCGGCTTCTTTAAGCGCTTCGGGGTTGCGCACCACCACGGCGTTCAACGCGGTGGCGGTCTGCGGGCCGTCGTAGGCATCGATCCGCGCCAGGTAGGCGTTTACCAGTTCAACGGCAGTGGTCTGGCCGGTTTCAAGCGCCGCGCGCAGTTGGGCAATGGAGACTTCGGTAACTTGCATCACGTTTTTTTCGCCGCCTTCAAGTGGGAGGTATGGCGGCAGTCTACGGACAGATATTTCACAAAACCAGCGCGGCATGCTCCGCATAGGCGGCGCGCATGACTTGCCACGTCGGCTCGTCAGCCGGAATCAGATGCTCGATACGCAGCGAGGTGAGGGTGATGTCCTGGGGCATGCCGAATGTGGTGAAGGTCGACAAAAAGCTCAGCTCGCCCTGGGGTGAGCGGATGCGCGTCAGCACCAGGGGCGGCATTTCCTCGGGCAGTTCGCAGTTGGCAGGCGTCGGCAGACTCGCTAATAAAACCGCCAATTCAGGATTGCCCAGCGCCTCACGGCTGGCGCGTTGCCAGGCGAGCGTGCGGATCTCTTCGGCGTTGATCAGATGGTCGCCCAAGCCGCCCGTTTGCAACAGCGTGGTCAGCAGGTTCAGCCCGTCTGCCGCATCCGCTTCAAGCCCCAACAATGCAAACAGAACGCCGGTGCTGGCATTCGCCGCCAGCACTTGCCACTGGCTGTCCAGCAGAATCGCCGGGGCCGGGTTGTTGGCGTGCAACACGTGGCTGACGGCTTCGCGAATCGCGGCCAT
The DNA here is from genome assembly GCF_005938045.2 of Pseudomonas sp. KBS0710. Classification (GTDB taxonomy): domain Bacteria; phylum Pseudomonadota; class Gammaproteobacteria; order Pseudomonadales; family Pseudomonadaceae; genus Aquipseudomonas. The sequence goes on from NZ_VCCF02000001.1 coordinate 2,324,517, forward strand.
GGCCGGTGAGGCGAGCGGGGTGGCGGTGTAGCGCGGCGCGTAGCCGGCGGCGAGGAACACGCGATTGCACTGCTCAAGCGGTACATCCAGCGCGGTCAATAAGTTGTGCAACGTGCCCGGGCTCGGCTTGGCGCGGCCGGTTTCGATGTAACTGAGGTGGCGTTGCGAAACCCCGGTGATCAGGGCCAGGTCCAGCTGGCTCAGCTTGGCGAGGCGACGCAGTTGGCGCAGCTGGTCGCCGGCAGTACTTTCCATGGCGGGTTCATAACCTGTGAGGTCATTGCGAGGGCCAAGACCTTATCACTATCGTGAGCTTCATTCACTTCAAGGACGAGACCATGCACAGACCCTCTATTGCCCTGATCGGACTAGTTGGATTTTCGCTGTACACGCTGGCGACGCTGCTCACCGCCGAGCAATCGCTGCTGGCTTTTGGGCGGCAATTGATGTCGCGGCCGGACACCGCGCAGGTGGTGATCGATCTGTACCTGATGGCGGTGCTGGCGTGTGTGTGGATGTATCGGGATGCGCGTGGGCGCGGGCGGACGGTGGTGTCTGTGCTGCCGTATTTCGCACTGACGGCGGTGTTTGTTTCGGTTGGGCCGTTGCTTTATATCGTAGTGAATGGCTTCACGCGGCAAACAGAGCGCTAAGGTCGAGCCGACTCTTGTGACAAGCCCGCTCGCCACCGAGGTAGGGGTTATGGGTTCAAAAACGCCTGGTAATTGTCTTTGGTGATCTGCTGATAAGGAATGGTCAGCTCAGCCACATAGGGTTCCTTCTTCACCATTTTCACCGCCAGGTCAATCGAGCCGACGGCCTGGCCTTTGTTGTCCTGATACACCGTCACCAGCAACTGGCCCTTTTTCACCGCGTCCAAACCCGCTGCGCCGCCGTCGCTGCCGGCTACCAGGATATCCTTGCCCGGCTGCATGCCCGCCTGGCTGATCGCCATGGCGGCGCCAATCGCCATTTCATCGGCATTCGCCGCCACGGCATCGATTTTGCGTCCGGACACAATCCAGTTGTTCATCAGGTCAATCGCCTTGCCGCGCTGCCATTCGGCGCTTTGCTCCTCGACAATCTTGATGTCCGGGTAATCCTTGAGCACCGTCTTCACCCCCAGCGTGCGGTTGTGCGTGGCGTTGTTGGACAGCAGCCCGAGCATGATCGCAAGGTTGCCCTTGCCACCCATTTTCTCTGCCAGGTAGCGCATCTGGATTTCCCCGGCCTTGATCTCATCCGAGCCGACATAGCCCACACCCGGCGGCACGTCCTTGAACTCCGGGCGGCGGTTGACGTACACCAGCGGGATCTTCGCCTGCTGCGCGTTAACGGTCATTTTCTGCGTGGCCGCCGTATCCACCGCATTGACGATAATCGCGTCCATGCCCTGGGCGGTGAAGTTCTGCACCTGGTTGAGCTGGCGCACCACATCGCCCTGGGCGTCTTCGAATTGCAAGGTCACGCCGGGTAGCTCCTTGGCGTGGGCGGCCATGTAGTCACGCATCTGTGCGAGGAACACATCGTCGACCTGGGCGATGCTCACGCCGATGCGGATATCGGCCCAGGCCCAGGGCGTAACAGCGAGGGTCAGCAGTGCCGCGAGTAGTTGCTTCTTCATGGTGGTGCTCCGTTGTTTTTGTTGTTGTAAAAGCAGTGTGATTCACGCCTGGCGCTTGGCCCGCAGCTGCGCCACGGCTGCGGCGAAGTGCGCAGAGGGCCAGCGTTCGTTGAGGGCTTGTTGCATGAGTTGTTGCCCGGTTTGTGGGGCGAGCCCGTGCAAGGGCGGGTCGGTGTCGAGGTTGGTGGGGAAGGCATAACCGTCGGCCGTGCAGGCGATCACCGCTTCGGCATTCAACGCAGGGTTGGCCAGCAGCACCGGGTACACCGCCAGCATCATGCGGTCGCGGTCGAGGGCCTCCATGGGTTTGCCGAACGCCGAGGAAATTTGCAGCAGGTTGGCCATGCGCCGGTGGTGGGTCGTGCGGTTGGTGCCCGCCGCGTGGAACAGCGCCGGGTTGAAGAACAGCAGGTCGCCCTTGTTCAGCGGCAATTGCACGGCGTGCTGCTGGAAGTAGTCGATAAACTCCGCACGGCGCCAGGCCAGGTAACCGAGCGGGTATTGCTGGGAGAAGGGCAGCAGTTGGGTCGGCCCGCTTTCCAGCGGCATATCCGAATGGGCCACCGCGCCTTGCAGCGTCAGGTATTGCGACAACAGGTGCAGCGGCAGCGGAAAGCGTTCAACCACCTCAGTGGTCTGAAAGCCCAGGTGATAGTCACGGTGCGGCTGCTGTGCCTGCCCGCCAGGGTGGACCACGTTGACTTGCGCGGTCATCTGAAAGCTCGGCCCCAGCCACGCTTCGGCGATCAAGCCGAGCAGCGGGTTGGCGTAGTACTCGGCAAACGATTCCGGCGACTGCAGCGCTGCTTTCTGCAGTGAATTCCAGATGCGCCCGTTGCTGCCGGCCTTGGCAAAATGGTCGGCGGCCACGCCTTGCGCAGCTTCATGGGCAAAGATCGCCTCGAACACCTGGCTATGGCGGTCGACTACCGCCAGGTCTTCATAGGCCTGGCGCACCACCATCACCCCTGGCCCGTCGCGGAACAGGCGGTGCAGCTCATTCATGACGCGCAGGCGCTCGCTGTTGCGTAAAGTGCTGGCCTGATAGACCGGCACATTGCTGACCACTTCTGCACACAGCGGGTAATCCTCGGCGCTGGTGTATTGGGCGCAAATACGGCTGAAATCCGCCAGGTGCACCGCCGCGCCGGTCACGAACGCCGACATCACACACCTCCCGGCAGGCTCAGCGCCTGGTGCGGTTGCGGGCTGCCACTGTCGGTGCAGCCGACCACGCCTTGCTCCAGGTCGATCACCGCGCCGGTCATCATCCCGGCTTCACGCGAGAGCAAAAACGCCACGCTTTGCGCCACTTCTTCGGGCTTGAGCAGCCGCCCGAACGGCTGTGCGCGCTCGGCCTCGGCCAGCCAGCCGTCTTGCGCACCGTGGTATTGGCGCTGGATCTGATCCTCGTGAGGCGTGTCCATCCAGCCGATATTCAGGCCATTCACGCGGATGCGATTGCGCAGCGCGCTGAATGCCACGTTCTTGGTCAAAATCGCCAGCGCGCCCTTGGACGCCGCATAGGCACTTAAAAACGACTGCCCGCCATGCCCGGTGACGCTCTGGATATTCACCACCGCACCTTCCACACCGGTGCTGATCATCAGCTTGAGTGCTTCCTGCATCAGAAAAAACGGCGCCCGCACGTTCACCGCAAACAGCCGATCAAACAGTTCGGGCGAGGTGTCGAGGATGGTGCCGCGATCCGACATGCCGGCGCAGTTCACCAGCCCGTGCAGGGTGCCGAAGTGGGTGCGTGCTGCGTCGATGATCGCGCGGCAATCCTCGACGTTTTCCAGGTCGGCCTCGACAAAAAATGCCTGGCAATCGAGCAGTGCCAGTTGCCGGGCCTGTTCTTCGCCTTCGGCACGGCGGCGCCCGCAGATGATCAACCCGGCAGCGCCGCGCTGCGCCAAGGTATGCGCCACGGCAGCGCCCAGACCCTGAGTGCTGCCGGTGACGACAAAATATTGGCCGGTGAATGTGCGGGTGAGATCGGTGTGAGGCATGCGGTTCTCCTGAAATTTTTGTTGTTTTGTCGACCTGGCTCGACGCCGGGCAAAACTGAGACTAGCATTGCAAAACCTCAGTAACGCCCAAAAAAGACCTCAAAAACACCTCAGGCGAACCGCATGCTCGAACGCGCAAAACACTTCTCCATCAAGCAACTCGCGACCCAGGCCGGTGTGAGCAAAGCCACGGTCGACCGCGTGTTGCACCAGCGCGGCAGCGTGCATGCGCAGACCACCCGGCGTATCGAGCAAGCGCTGGATGAGTTGGAGGCCCAGGAAAAAAACGGCCTGGCGGTGGGGCGCACCTTTCACGTCGATGTGATCATGCACACGCCCCAACGCTTCAGCGCGGCGGTGCAGGCGGCGATCACCGCGCAATTGGGCAGCTTGGCGCCGTTTCGCATCGCGCCGCGTTTTCACCTGTTTGAAGAAATCGAACCCCAGGCCATGCACGATCAGTTGCTGCGCTGCCTCGACACCGGCAGCCAGGGCGTGGTGCTTAAAGCAGCGGATGAGCCGGCGGTGAATCAGGCCGTGAAGCAGTTGATCGCGGCGGGCATTCCGGTGGTGACCCTGGTCACGGATCTGCCGCAAAGCGAGCGCATTGGCTATGTGGGCATGGACAACCGCACCGCCGGCCAAACCGCCGCCTACCTGATGTCGCGCTGGCTGCCGGCGCAGCCCCAGGACGTGGCGGTGGTGATCGGCAGCGAACTGTTCCGTGGCGAGGAAGAACGCGAGATGGGCTTTCGCGCCTGGCTACGCGGGCGTGCCGCGCACCTGCGAGTGCTGGATATCAGCGGCGGCTACGGCGTGTACGACCGCACCTTTGAGCGCGTCACCCAGGCCCTGAAGCAACATCCCGAGCTCAAGGCGGTGTACAGCGTCGGCGGCGGTAACCGCGCGATTGTCGACGCCTTCGCCGCGCTCGAACGCCCGCTGGAGGTGTTTATCGGCCATGACCTGGACGAAGAAAACCGCCAGTTGCTGCTGGAAGAAAAAGTCGCCGCGATCATCGACCACAACCTGCAGATCGATGCCCGCAGCGTGTTTTTGCACATTCTGCAACACCACCGGCTATGGAAAGCCGGGCCGATTGCGCCGTCACAGGTGCAGATCGTTACACCGTTCAACCTGCCGGACTGAAGCTCCCTCAATAACAATTCCAGGAGTTCGACCATGCTACGTATTGCCGTTTTAGGTGCCGGGCGCATCGCCAAAATCCACGCCGCCAACGTCGCCGCTCACCCCAACGCCACGCTGGTGCTGGTGGCCGACCCCTGGCGCGAAGGTGTCGACGCGCTCAGCACACAATTGGGCTGCGAAGCGGCCTATGACTGCGCCGCCGTGCTCGCCCGCCAAGACATTGATGCCGTGGTGATCGGCACGCCCACCGACACCCATATCGACCTGCTGCTGGCAGCGGTGGCCGCAGGCAAGGCGGTGCTGTGCGAAAAGCCCATCGACCTGGATATCGCCAAGGCCCGCAGCGCCGCCCAAGCCGTCGAACGCCTGGGCGGCAAGGTGATGCTCGGTTTCAACCGACGTTTTGACCCCGACATGCTGCGCCTGCGCCAGGCGCTGGACGCCGGCCAGATCGGCGCCGTGCGCCAGGTGATCATCACCAGCCGCGACCCCGGCCTGGCGCCGCGTGACTACTTGGAACATTCCGGTGGCATCCTGCGCGACATGACCATCCACGACTTCGACACCGCCCGCCACCTGCTCGGCGAGGAACCGGTGGAAGTCAGTGCGTTCGCCAGCCGCCTGGTGGACCCGAGCCTGGCCGACATCGACGACTACGACAGTGTCATGGTGCTGCTGCGCACCGCCTCCGGCAAGCAATGCCACATCAACTGCTGCCGCCAGGCGGTGTATGGCTATGACCAGCGCGTCGAAGTGTCCGGCGCCACGGGCGTGTTGCTCACCGACAACCACCGCCCCAGCACGTTGCGCCATTGGAGTGCCGACCATACGGAGGCGCTGGAACCTTTGCAGCACTTTTTCCTGGAACGTTACGCGGAGGCTTATCGCAATGAGTTGGCGCAGTTTATTGACGCGCTGAACGCTGGCCGCACGTTACCGACCAGCGTGCGTGATGGGCTGTATGCGTTGCACTTGGCGGAATGTGCGTTGGAGTCGGTGAGGTCAGGCAAAAGTATCGCCGTCAATTATGAGTTCTAACTCAACGCGGCGAGCGATGTCGGCCCCGTCCAAAGTCCGAGGGTGGATAGAGCAACGTCAGGAATAGCTTATCTTCCACCGTGAGGGTAACGTTTAGGCCTATTTCCGATTGTTTCCATAAGACCACGTCACTGAGAGGGTAGTGCATGATTGATTTCTCATCATAGGGTCGGGTAATGACATCGGCAGGCTTAAGTTTTCTTAAAATATTTGAATAAGTGTCCGATTGACGCCAGTTGTATCTATTCTTGAAGTATCTGTAGGCGTTAGGTGTGTTGAAATCCAGGCGCCTGTCAGGGTGTTGATGCTCATGCTCCAAACCTAGGGCATGCCCGAATTCATGCATGATATTTGCCTCAAGATTTCCAGTCGAAGGGGGGAAATCAATGTGCATGGTCGGCTCATCGGCACGCACCGTTAACGCGTTGGTTCCAAGTGTGGACCAAGTACCCGTTCCGTCTTTGGCGGTGGAGATACGAATATTGCCGTATGTGCCTTCAACAAAATTCAGTTGCAGGTTAATAAGTCCGGAGAAAGTCTCTTCGATGACTCTTCTTATATAGTCCTTCTGGAACTCGGTTGCGCCCATAAATGCAATGGTAATGGTCGCGTGCTGAGGCCATAACGCTTGCTTGTTAGCCACGCCACGTTTAACTCGACTAACAGCAGATGTGCTGGGTGTCTCACTACTTGTTGCTGGGTTGTTCGGGTCAATCGAATAGGGCGTGTGATAGATACCAGGGTTTGAAGTTATCATGCGTTTCCCCTTCAGGCTAAGAGCAGCTGAGTGGTGGTGTCTATTTGCATGAAATAGTGGTCTGCATGGCGACTTTAGTTCCAGTCAACAGTAGGAAGCGACCATGCCGCCGAGAAGAAAACCGCCTGAGCTTGTGAACTCGAGGCGGTCGTATAGAGGTGGTGTCAGACGCCTTTGGTCGACGGCAGCAATATCGTGAGGATGCCCGCCAGTGGCAGGAACGAGCAGATCTTATACACGTATTCAATACCGTGGTTATCGGCCAGCAAGCCCAGCAACGCGGCGCCAATGCCGCTGAAGCCGAACATCAGGCCGAAGAAGATACCGGCGATCATGCCCACATTGCCCGGCACCAGTTCCTGGGCGAAGACCACGATGGCCGAGAAGGCCGAGGCGATGATAAAGCCGATCACCACGCTGAGCACGGCGGTCCAGAACAGGTCGACGTAGGGCAGGGCCAGGGTGAAGGGTGCAGCGCCGAGGATTGAGAACCAGATGACTTTCTTGCGCCCGATCTTGTCGCCAATCGGGCCACCGGCGAAGGTGCCCACGGCCACCGCGCCAAGGAACAGGAACAGGTACATCTGGGAGCTGGCCACCGACAGCTGGAACTTCTCGATCAGGTAGAAGGTGAAGTAGCTGGTCAGGCTGGTCATGTAGAAGTATTTGGAGAACACCAGCAGCGCCAGCACCACCAGGGCAAAGGTCACGCGGCCTTTGGACAGGCCGTGGGTGGCCTTGCCACCTTGCTTGAGCTTGAACAGGTTGAGGTGGTTGCGGTACCAGCGGCTCAGGCCATAGAGCACCAGGATCGCAAACACGGCGAAGAGCCCGAACCAGGCGATATGGCTCTGGCCGTAAGGAATGATGATCGCGGCCGCCAGCAACGGGCCGAAGGCGCTGCCGGTGTTGCCGCCGACCTGGAAGGTCGATTGCGCCAGGCCATAACGCCCGCCGGAGGCCAGGCGCGCGACGCGCGAGGTTTCCGGGTGGAAGGTCGAGGAGCCGACGCCCACCAAGGCAGCGGCCAGCAAAATCGCCGGGAAAGTGCCGACAAACGCCAGCATCAGAATGCCGATCAAGGTACACACCATCCCGGCCGGCAGCAGCCAGGGCTTGGGATGGCGGTCGGTGTGGTAGCCGATCCAGGGTTGCAGCAACGAGGCGGTCAGTTGGAAGGTCAGGGTGATCAGGCCCACCTGGGTGAAGCTCAGCCCGTAGTTGGCCTTGAGCATCGGGTAGATCGAGGGCAGCACGGCCTGGATCAGGTCATTGATCAGGTGGGCCAGGGCGCAGGCGCCGAGGACGCGCATGACCAAGGGGCTCACTTGGGGTGTAGTGGTTGCAGCGGCGGGTGACGCGGTAACGGTCGTCATGCAGGCATTCCATACAGGGCAGCAAACTGAGGTGGCGAGTACTTGAGCCCGTCACCCATTTCTAATTGTTTCAGCGGTTATGCTAAATTCGGTGCCAATGCCTGTCTCACGAAATTCGGGAGGCAACTGTCGCAAAAAGGGCGAAATGATCAAACCACTGAATGAATTTTTGCAGGAAATCGACGCAGGCGACTGGGCTGTGATCAGTTCCGCCACCGATTACCCCGAAAACTGGGTGATCCCCGAGCATAGCCACGAAAAGCACCAACTACTCTACGCCATCGAGGGCGTGATGGTGGTGCACTCGGCGCAGAGCCAATGGACGGTGCCGTCCAACCGTGGCTTCTGGATGCCTTGCGGGCAAGTCCATTCGCTGCGCTGTGTGGGCCCGCTGAAAATGCGCAGTGTGTTTGTACGCCCCGATGCGTTCCCGAACCTGCCGACCGAGACCAAGGCGGTGAGCGTTTCACCGTTGCTGAGTGAGTTGATCAAGGCGTCGGTGAGTTTGAAGCCGCCGTATGCCGAGGACTCACGCGATGCGCGGATCATGCACCTGATCCTCGATGAACTGGCGATTCTACCGGCGTTGCCGCTGTCGTTGCCGCAACCTGGCGACCCGCGTATCAACCAGATTTGTCTGGCGCTGCAGCAGGATCCTGGGGATGCGTCGACCGTGGAGGATTGGAGTGGGCGGCTTGAGCTGGACCAGAAAACCATCCAGCGTCTGTTTCGCAAGGAAACCGGGCTGACCTTCGGCCAATGGCGCCAGCAGGCGCGGTTGCTGCTGGCGCTGGAGCGGATTGCGGTGGGGCAGAAGATTATCGATGTCGCGATCGAATTGGGTTACGAGAGCCCGAGCGCCTTTACCAGCATGTTCAAAAAGCAGTTTGGCAAGACGCCGAGTCAGTTTTTCAGGTAGAGCGGCTGGCCATCAACCCCGGCGCTGAGTGCCGCGCAGCCAGGCCTGCCAGCAGCGCGGCAAGCCCCAGCGTGGCTGCGCTGAGTTCAAAGGTCGCCTGATAACCGCTGTGGTCGAACGCCAGGCCACCGACAGTGGCACCGGCAGTGATTGCCAATTGAATGATCGCCACCATCAATCCACCGCCGGCTTCGGCATCGTCCGGCAACACCTGTGCCAGCCAAGTCCACCAACCCACCGGCGCGGCGGTCGCCACGAAGCCCCAGCAGCCAAGCAACACGGCTGTGGTGATCGGCGAGCCGCCGAAGGTCACCAGGGCCACGGCAATCACCGCCATGATCAATGGAATGGCAATCAGCACAGGGTACAGGCGGTTTTTCAGCACACGCTCTATCAGCACAGTACCCGCCAGCCCGGCCAGGCCGAGCACCAACAGCATCAACGAGAGTGTGGAGGTGCTGACTCGGGTGACGCTTTCCAAAAACGGACGCAGGTAAGTGAATAGCATGAACTGGCCCATGAAAAAGCCGCTGATGGCGAGCATGCCCAGGGCGACAGGTGTCTGTTTGAACAAGCGCAGCACGTTGCCAGTCTTGGCTTGGCCTTGCACCTTGATCGCGGGCAAGCTGAACAGCAGCCATAGGCCCGCCGCTACCGCCACCGGCACGACGCAGAAGAATGCGCCACGCCAACCGATCAGTGCGCCAAGAAAGCTGCCCAAGGGCGCCGCGATCACCGTTGCCAGCGCGTTGCCGCCATTCACTATCGCCAGCGCGCGCGGTACTTGGGCCGTGGGCACCAGGCGCATGGCGGTCGCCGCCGACAGCGACCAGAAGCCGCCAATGGCCACGCCGATCAGCGCGCGACCGAGCATGAACGTCAAGTAATTCGGCGCCAGCGCCACCACGGTTCCAGACAGGATCATCACGACGATCAATGCCAACAGCAGACGCTTGCGCTCCACCCGCGCAGCGACGGCGGCGATGACCAGGCTGGTAAACAGCGCGAACAGACCGGACACCGAGATGCCTTGGCCGGCCTGGCCTTCGGAAATCTGCAGGTCGGTGGCCAACGGCGTCAGCAGGCTTACCGGCATGAACTCGGAGGCCACCAGTGCGAACGCCGCCAACGACATCGCAAACACTGCGGCCCAGCTATGCATCTGTGATTTATCGGACATTATTTCAACTGGCCTTTGAAGAAGGTGGCGAGTCTGTCGAAAGGGATCAGATCGACCCGATCGTAAAGATCGACATGGCCTGCGCCGGGGATGATCACCAGTTCCTTGGGCTCGGCCGCGCGTTGGTAGGCGTCTTCACTGAACTCCCGTGAGTGCGCGTCGGCGCCGGCGATCAATAACAGCGGGCGCGGGGAGAGCGTCTCGATATCGTTGAAGGGGTAGAAGTTCAGGAACTTGACGTTACTGGTCAGAGTCGGCCGCGTGGTGGTTTGCGGCGAGCCGCCGACGGGGGTGAATTCGCCGCGCGCCGTGCGGTAGAAATCGTAGAACTCGTCCCCCACCGCATCGCCGGTGAGGGTGTGTGGCGTGCCGCCGGTGTAGACGGTCTCGCCGCCCTGGAATTCCACATAGCGCTGATTGGCGGCCTGGCGCAGCAGTTGCTGACGTTGCGCCAGGGTCACGCTATGTTTGAGGCCATTGCGGTTGGCCGCACCCATGTCGTACATGCTCACGGTAGCGATTGCCTTGAAGCGTGGGTCGATCTTCGCGGCGGCGATGGCGAAGCTGCCACTGCCGCAAATACCGATTACACCGATGCGCTCGCGATCAACCTGCGGGCGGGTACCGAGGAAATCCACGGCGGCGCTGAAGTCCTCGACGTAGAGGTCGGGCAGTACCGCATTGCGTGGTGAGCCTGCGCTGTCGCCCCAGAATGACAAGTCCAGAGACAGGGTGATGAAGCCTTGTTCGGCCATTTTGGTGGCGTAGAGGTCTGCGCTCTGCTCTTTGACGGCACCCATCGGGTGGCCAACCACAAGGGCTGCGTTTTTGGCGCTGGGGGCGAGGTTTTTCGGCATGAACAAATGGCCTGCGACCGGCATGCCGTATTGGTTGTTGAAGGTGACGTTTTGCACCGTCACTTTGTCGCTTTTGTAGAAGTTGTCAGCACCCTTGGACATATCGGCTCCCAATGAAGAAAAAGACGTCAGCAGCACGCTCAGGGCGAGCAAAAGGCTTTTCATGGCGTGATCCCAGAGAAGGTCGGTCTGCACATTTTCCCGGCATGGGCCGGCGTTCTGTAGTGCGTTCCAGTGGATTACTTGCCTGATCCTCTGAGTCTTGTGCGTAGTGGGCGACACTTGCCTGCCGTGCGCGATACAGTTCGGTCACGCGTTAAAAGAGCCATTTATGACGATTAATCAATTGCCCCTGGACGCCTTGATCCAGGCGATCAACGCGCAGGTCGCGGCGCCCGGCGACTACCCCATGCCAGTCCCGGGCCTGGGCTTCTATCGGCGTGAGCAGCCGGCAGCGCCGGTGGTGTGCATGGTCGAGCCGTGTGTGGTGCTGGTGGTTCAGGGTGAAAAACAATTGTGGGTCGGCGGTGAAGGCTACCCCTATGACCCGACGCGGTTTCTGCTGACGTCTCTGGATATTCCGGCCAACTCCGAAGTGCTGGTTGCCAGCCCGACTCGACCCTGCCTGGGCCTGACCTTCAAACTGGACCTGCGCATCCTCGCCGAGCTGATCGCCCAGAGTGAGTTGCCGCCCACTCGGGAACGGGCGGTGATGAAAGGGGTGGGAATCGGCACGGTCACCGAAGGCATGCTGGCGGCGTTTGCACGCTTGGTCGCTTTGCTGGACGAGCCCGAGGCGATCCCGGTACTCGCGCCGTTGATTCAGCGTGAGATCCACTACCGGCTGTTAAAGACCGACCAGGCCGGGCGCCTGCGCCGGATCTGCGCCGTTGACGGGCAGGGCTATCGGATCGCCAAGGCGATCGATTGGCTGAAGCTCAATTACACCGCGCCGTTGCGGGTGGAGGAATTGGCCGCGCGGGTGCAGATGAGCGCAGCCACCTTTCACCATCACTTTCGCAACCTGACGGCGATGAGTCCTTTGCAGTATCAGAAGTGGCTGCGCTTGAATGAGGCGCGGCGCTTGATGCTCAACGAACATCAAGACGTGTCCAGTGCGGCGTTCAAGGTGGGTTATGAAAGCCCGTCACAGTTCAGTCGCGAGTACAGCCGGCTGTTCGGTGTGCCACCCAAGCGCGATATGGCCGCCTTGCGCGGCAAGCTCACTGATCAAGCGGGCTCAAGTTAGCGAAAAAAATACAGCCGATCAGCCGCGCAAACAGGCTCAGGGTTTCCGGCAGGTTGGGGTCTTCAAACAGCATCGCCCGGGAATCCAGTGCGCACAATGCGCCGAACAGGCGGCCATCGGGCAGGAAGATCGGTGCACCGGCGTAGCTTTCGATGGCGAACTGCTTGACCACCGGGCGCGCGGCGAAGCGGCCGTTGTGGCTGATCTGCGGGATGAACAAGGTTTGCGGGTTGACGCAGAACTCGCTGCACAAAGTGGTTTCGAGGTCGAGTACGTCGTCGACGTGAATGCCCATGTCGGCGGTGTCATGCACCGAGCAGACGATCCATTCAAGGTCAGTGAACTTGGCGATGCCGGCAAAGCGCATGCCGGTCAGGCGGGTAACCAGTTGCAGGATGCTGGTGGTGGCTTCTATTTCGGCGATGGCAGCGCGCTCATCGGCGCTGAGTAGCGAATGTGCTGCGGTGACGCTTGGAACCATGCTCAGGCACTCCAAAGGCATGGCGGCAGAGGCCGCCATGCCAGGTCAGTAGTCAGTTGATGCGTGGGTGCTGCTGCACCAGGTTCTGGCGCTTGGCTTCGAGTTCGGCAATCTGAGTGTCGATGTCTTCGATCTTCTGCTCGATATTGTCGTGGTGCTCTTGCAGTATTTCCTTGGCTTCGGCCATGTCCGAGGCCGCAGGCGCCGCGCCGCGCAGTGGCTTGTTGGCGGTTTCCTTCATGGTCAGGCCGGTGATCAGGCCGACCACGGCAAACACCATCAGGTAGTAGGCGGGCATGTACAGGTCGTTGGTGCTTTCCACCAGCCAGGCCACGGCGGTAGGAGTAACACCGGCGATCAATACCGAGACGTTGAAGGCGCTGGCCAGTGCGCTGTAGCGCAGGTGCGTGGGGAACATCGCCGGCAGTGTCGAAGCCATTACGCCGATAAAGAAGTTGAGGACTACCGCCAGGATCAGCAGGCCGGCGAAAATCAGGCCGATCTTGCCGCTGGTGATCAGCATGAACGCCGGAATGGACAGGAACAGCAGGCCTATGCTGCCGGCGATGATGAAGGGTTTGCGGCCGATCTTGTCGCTGACAAAGCCAATGAACGGTTGCACAAACAGCATGCCGACCATGATCGCGATGATGATCAGCACACCGCTGTTTTCTTTGTAGTGCAGGTTATGCGACAGGTAGCTGGGCATATAAGTGAGCAGCATGTAGTAGGTCACGTTGGTGGCCGCGACGATACCGATGCAGGTCAGCAGGCTGCGCCAGTGCTGGGTCGCGACTTCCTTGAACGAGACTTTGGGGCCGTGGGTCAGGCCCTGGCGGTCGCCTTGTTCGAGCTTGTCCATGTGCTGCTGGAAGGCTGGGGTTTCTTCCAGCGCGTGACGCAGGTACAGGCCGATGATGCCCAGGGGCAGGGCGAGGAAGAACGGCAGGCGCCAGCCCCAGGCTTCGAAGTCGGCCTCACCGAGGATCGTCGAGATCAGCACCACGACGCCGGCACCGAGCACAAAACCGGCAATGGAGCCGAAGTCCAGCCAGCTGCCAAGGAACCCGCGTTTACGGTCCGGCGCGTATTCGGCCACAAAAATCGAGGCGCCGGTGTACTCACCACCCACCGAGAAGCCCTGGGCCATTTTGCACAACAGCAGCAGGATCGGCGCCCAGATGCCTATGGAGGCGTAGCCGGGGATCAGGCCGATGGCGAAGGTGCTCAGGGACATGATCACGATGGTGGCGGCCAATACTTTCTGTCGCCCGTATTTGTCGCCCAGGGCGCCGAAGAACAGGCCGCCCAGCGGGCGAATCAGGAAAGGTACGGAGAAGGTACCCAAGGCAGCGATCATTTGTACGCTGGGCGAGGCGTCGGGGAAGAACACCTTGCCGAGCACGTAGGCGACGAACCCGTAGACACCAAAGTCGAACCACTCCATGGCGTTACCCAGTGCGGCGGCGGTGATCGCCTTGCGCACCTTGGTATCGTCGACGATGGTGATGTCTTTCAAACCGATGGGTTTGACGCTTTTCTTACGTAATTTCATGCGGGGCACTCTAAAACTGAACAGGGGAGGTGCCATCGTTGCGATGGCACCGCTCTGTCAGTTCAGATACAAGCCGACATGAAATAATTCACCACTATTTGCGTTTTTTTGCTGATGCGTTGAACTTCATGGCATCAACAAGGAATTATGCGCATGCCTGACGCCCCCTCACGCCTGATCTACCGCAAGCCCGAAGCTAATGATGTGCAGCGATTGTTCGCGATCTTCGGTGACCCGCAGACAAATCTGTTCAATCCTGCCGGGCCGATGGCCAGCCTGGAGCACGCCCAGCGTGTGCTCGACCACTGGCTGGAGCAATGGGCCACCCAGGGTTATGGCTGGTGGGCAATTGCCCGTAAGGAGCAACCCGAGCACCTCATCGGCTTTGGCGGCATCGCGCCGCTTAACTACCTGACCGAGCGGCGCATCAACCTGGGTTATCGCTTCGCCGTGGAGGCGTGGGGGCAGGGCTATGCCACCGAGCTGGGTCGGGATGCGCTGGCGCTGGCCTTCCAGACACTGCATTTGCCGGAGGTTTTCGGCCTGGTGCGACCTGATCACGCGGCTTCGATTCGTGTGCTGGAAAAGCTCGGCATGCAACCCTTCGGCCTGCTCGACGATGTACCGGGCAAGGCGCCTAGCCGGGTGTTTAGCATTCGTCGTCCTACAACTGCTTTGCGCTGATTGTTTATACGCCCGTGTAATACCTGAATAAACGGCAATCTTTCAGATTGACACCGCTAAGGCGCCCGGCTATAAAAGTCGCAGTTGTACGACGACATATGACGTTACATATGTCCTATCTAACAAAAATAAAAAGTGATGCCATGAATTTGAATGAGCCCATCAACGCCCACCGCGTCGGCCAGGCCGTCGGCAACTATCGCTGGACCATCTGCGCGATGTTGTTCTTTGCCACCACCGTCAATTACCTCGACCGCCAGGTGCTCAGCCTCTTGGCGCCGCAACTGTCGACGCAATTTGGCTGGAGCAACACCGACTACGCCAACATCGCTGCGGTGTTCCAGTTCGTTTATGCGATTTCCATGCTGTTTGCCGGGCGGTTTGTCGACAAGATCGGCACCAAGGCTGCTTATGTGGTGGCCATCGCCATCTGGTCCACCGGCGCGATCATGCATGCGTTCTCGGTGCCGATGGGCGCGGGGATTGCCTCGCTCAGCGCCGCGATCGGCCTGGCGGTGATCCCGGTGTCGATTGCGGGCTTTATGCTCTCCCGCGCGGTGCTGGCGATTGGCGAGGCGGGTAACTTCCCCATCGCGATCAAGGCCACCGCCGAATACTTCCCGAAAAAAGAACGCTCCCTGGCCACCGGTATTTTCAACTCCGGCGCCAACGTGGGGGCGATCCTGGCACCCATCTGCGTACCGCTGATTGCCGGGATGTGGGGCTGGGAAGCCGCGTTTATCGTGATCGGCATGCTCGGTTTTGTGTGGGTGGCCGTGTGGTCGATGCTCTATGA
Organism: Pseudomonas sp. KBS0710; assembly: GCF_005938045.2. Classification (GTDB taxonomy): domain Bacteria; phylum Pseudomonadota; class Gammaproteobacteria; order Pseudomonadales; family Pseudomonadaceae; genus Aquipseudomonas. The sequence continues at coordinate 2,340,194 of NZ_VCCF02000001.1, forward strand.
GAAACCGGAGCAGCAAAAGCGTTTGTCCGCCGAAGAACTGGCCTACATCCGCAGTGACCAGACCGTACAGCCTTTCGCGCCTGAGCCTGTAGGGGCGACGCCGAAAAAAGTCTCGTGGTTCAAGCTGCTGACCTACCGCCAGACCTGGGCCTTCGCCTTCGGCAAGTTCATGACCGACGGCGTGTGGTGGTTCTTTCTGTTCTGGCTGCCCACTTACCTGTCGGCGCAATACAACATGAAAGGCGCGGATATCGTGATGCCGTTGGCCGTGCTGTACAGCATGACCATGGTCGGCAGTATCGGCGGCGGCTGGTTCCCCAGCTACTTTATGGCACGGGGTGATGCCCCGTATGACGGCCGCATGAAAGCCATGCTGGTGATCGCACTGTTCCCACTGGTGGTGCTGCTGGCGCAACCGTTCGGCTACCTGAGCTTCTGGGTGCCGGTGTTGCTGATCGGCGTGGGCGCCTCGGCGCACCAGGCGTGGTCGTGCAACATTTTCACTACCGTGTCGGATATGTTCCCGCAAAAAACCGTGGCGTCGGTGGTCGGCATCGGCGGCATGGCGGGCGGCCTGGGTGGTGTGGTGATGACCAAGATCGGTGGCTGGGTGTTCGACTACTACAAGTCCATCAACGACATTCACACCGGCTACATGATCATGTTTGCGATCTGTGCCCTGGCCTACCTGGTGGCGTGGAGCGTGATGAAAGCGCTGGTGCCGCGCCATAAGGAAATCACAGACCTGTAACCCGTCCACTGTGGCCAGGGAGCAAGCTCCCTGGCCACAGTGACAAGGTTTAACGGCGGTTATTTATTGCGCGTCACCCGCCAAACGGTGTTGGCCAGGTCGTCAGCAATGATCAGCGCCCCTTTCGGGTCCACCGTCACGCCCACCGGGCGGCCACGGGTCTTGCCGTCATCGCCGCGAAAGCCGGTGGCGAAATCAATCGGTTCGCCAGCCGGCTTGCCGTTGCTGAACGGCACAAAGATCACCTTGTAACCCACCGGGTTGTCGCGGTTCCAGCTGCCGTGCTCGCCGACAAATACGCCGTCGGCGAATTGTTCGCCCATGGCCGGGATCGAAAAATCCACACCCAGTGCGGCAACGTGGGAGCCCAGGCTGTAATCCGGCTTGATCGCGGCCGCTACTTTCATGGGGTTCTGCGGTTGCGCGCGCGGGTCGACATTCTGGCCCCAGTAGCTGTAGGGCCAGCCGTAGAAGGCGCCTTCACGCACCGAGGTCAGGTAGTCCGGCACCAGGTCGGGGCCGAGTTCATCGCGTTCATTGACCACCGTCCACAATTGCCCGGAGCCCGGCTGAATGGTCAGCGCGGTCGGGTTGCGCAGGCCGGTGGCGTAGGGCTTGTGCGCGCCGGTGGTAGCGTCGATCTGCCAGACCATGGCACGGTCGATCTCCACTTCCATGCCGCGTTCGGTGATGTTGCTGTTGGAGCCGATGCCCACATAGAGCTGGCGCCCGTCTTCGCTGATGGCCAGGGATTTGGTCCAGTGATGGTTGATCTGCGCCGGCAGGTCGGTGATTTTGGTGGGCGGGCCGCTGGCTTTGGTTTGGCCGTCGGCATAGTCGAAGCGCACCAGCGCATCCTGGTTGGCGACGTACAGCTTGCCGTCGGCGAAAGCCAGCCCATAGGGCGCGTTGAGGTTGTCGGCAAACACGGTCTTGAGCTCGTATTTGCCGTCACCGTCGGTATCGCGCAGTAACGTGATGCGGTTACCGCTCTTGACCTTGGTGTTGCCCTGGGCCTTGATCACGCTGGCGATCACGTCCTTGGGCTTGAGTTTGGCCGCACTGCCGCCACGGCCTTCGGCAACGAGAATATCGCCATTGGGCAGCACCAGCGTCTGGCGTGGAATGGCCAGGTCGGTGGCGATGGCCGTGACGCTGTAGCCTTGCGGCACTGTGGGTTTTTGCTCGCCCCAGGCTGTCGGCTCGGCAATCTTCATGCTCGGCAGCAGGCTGCTTTGTTGCTCGGGCAGTTTGGGATCGGGACCGCGTGCCTGGGTCTTGTCCCCGGCGTCGCCACACGCGCTCAGCAACAGGGCCGCGCTCAGTAAGGTCAGTGTATGGAGTGGGTTCATTTGGCAGCTCCCGAGCGCAGGTTGGTCAGGCCGATCCAGGTGGCAACGATCGCCAGGACGGTCACGATCACCGACAGCACCAGGCCCACAGGCATCATGGCGTAGGCGTCCTTGGCATGCTGGAACGCGTTGACCAACCCGAGTGCCCAGGTGATCAGTAACAGCAGGAAGTACGCGGCGGGGCGCCCGGATTTACGCTCGGCACGCACCAGATTGACCAGAGCAAACAATAGCGCAAAGCCACAAAACACCAAGGCACCGGCAATTAGCCAGGAGGCGAAATTGGCCCATTGGATCTGATAGGTCTGGCCATAGGCGATGTCACTGAGCAACGCACCGAGAAACAGCGGCACGGTGCCGGCCAACAGGGTCGAGTGCAGCGGGCCAGGCCTGACGAGCGGGTAGGCGGGAAGGGTGGTCATGGGGTCGCGGCTCCTTGTTTTATCCAACGCCCCGGGGCGGGGCAACGCATAGGGAAGGAGCGTAGAGCCTGGCGGATAGTTCAGCGCAATTCGTGTCGAAATATTATTTCAGGGTTTGACCGGGCTTTAACGGGTCCACACATAGCGCACCTCTTCCAGCGTCACGCCACCGCGCACCAGCGTGCGACGGCTGCCGGGTTCTTCAGTGCCGCCAAGGCTTGTATAGAAACGAACGGCTCGTTGGTTTGCGGCTAAAACCCATAAAGAAATGCGTTTATAACCCTGGTCAACCAAACGCTGGAAACCTGCCTGCCACAATTGCGCGCCGATACCGTGGCCCCAATAGTCGGCCAACACGTAGATAGCCATGACCTCTCCGGCTGTGGCCTCGGGCGTGTCCCCATCACGGCAAGGGCCCAGCGACAACCAGCCGATAACGTTGCCATCCACTTCGGCGACTAAAGTTTCAGTCTCTTGGCTTTCAATTGAACGCGCCCAGTGAGCCTCCTTCTGCGGCAGTGTCGCGGTCAGCGCGGCTAGAAAATCCGCCGGCATCAGGTCCACATAGGCGTGTTGCCAACTGCGCACATGCACGTGGGCGATGTGCTTGGCGTCCTTGGGCAATGCATCGCGAATCATAACCATCCCTTGTCGGTAATTTATCGAAACCAGCGTGCCCATTCACTGTTACAGAATAGGTTCTCATTATGCAGAGGCCTGAAAACTGGCATGCTTCAGGGCCTGATAAAAGGAACCCTGTCCATGCGAACCCTGCAATTTCCAGGCTGCAAGATCCCATTGAGGGAAGCCCAAAGTCCAATGTTTGAAGTGCATCACCCATGATTACCCAAACCGGCGTGGACGCCCAGGGCTGTGTGTTGACACTGGACGATGCCGCCTTCCAGCCCGAATTTGAGCCGCTGCTGGCGGATGTCTGCGCCAGCCTCTCCCAGTCCGGGCTGGGCGGCATATACGTGTATGGCAGTGTCGCCAGGGGCGATGCAAGCCCAGGTGAGTCGGATTTGGACCTTAGCCTGATTCTGCTCGAACCGCCGGATGCACAGGTGTTGGCACACCTGGAAACGCTACGCCAGGCGCTGGAGCAACGTCACCCGGAGGTCACCAAAATTGACTTCGATATCGGCCACCGCGCTGAAGTACTGGCGCCCGAGAACGCAAATAAGTGGGGCTTCTGGCTCAAGCATCATTGCCGTTGTGTGTGGGGCGAGGATCTTTCGCTGCGTTTTGCACGCTTCCCGCCTTCGCGCGCAATCGCCCTGGCGTTGAATGGTGACTTTGAGCAGGTATTGAGTGGCTATCTCACCCGTATTGACCACGCTGGCACTGCATCCGAACGCCTTCGCCTGCAACGCGAGGCGGCGCGCAAGCTGATTCGAGCCACTAACACCTTGCGCGCCGACAACGCAGCAAGCTGGCCACACACGCTCGAAGAACACGTTGCAGCATTTATCCAGCACGAGCCGACGATGCGCATCCAGATCGCGTACTTTCTGTTTGAGGCGCGCAACCCGAGTGCCGATTGCGAGCCTTTTACCACGCGATTGCGCGCCTTTATCGACTGGATGGTTTCACAGCAGGCATAGATAGGTATATTGGCGTTCAACCTCACTTTACATACGCTGAACCTATGATCAATTTCCGTTTGATTCGCCACCTCTGGCTGTTCCTGGCCGTCGCCGAAGAACAGAACTTCGGCCGCGCCGCCAAGCGCCTGGGCATGTCGCAGCCGCCCTTGAGCGAGCAGATCCAGGTGTTGGAACAGGCGCTCAAGGTCACGCTGTTCGAGCGCTCGCGGCGCGGTGCCAAGCTCACGCCAGTGGGCGCGGCTATCCTGCCGGCGGTGCGCAAGTTCGCCGAGCAGTTGGAGCGCCTGGAGCTGGCGGTGGAGGAAGCGGTGGCGGGGCAGTCGGGCATGCTTACCATCGGCGCGATTTCCACGGCGATGTTTGATGTGCTGCCGGGCCTGATCAACCAGCTCAAGCAGCAATACCCGCACCTCACCGTGTCGGTGCGCGAGATTGACAGTGTCGAAGCCGTACCGGCGCTGGAGGCTGGCGACATCGACCTGGCCTTTGCGCGACTGGACGGCGACCTGGGCCCGGCGATCCAGTCGTTGCCGTTGCGCGAGGATCGCCTGATGGTGGCCCTGCCCAGCGATCATTCGCTGGCGGCGCGCACGCGCATCAGCCTGTCGAGCCTGGCCAGCGAGCCGCTGGTGATGTTTTCACGCAAGGTCAGCCCGGTGTATTTCGACAACCTGATTGCCACCTGCCGCGCCAACGGGTTTTCACCGCGGGTACTGCATGAAGTGCGCTCGGTGGCTTCGCAAATTGCCTTTGTCAGCTGTGGCCAGGGCATCGCGCTGGTGCCGGCGTCGTTGAAGAAGCTGGCGCCGGACAATGTGGTGCTGCGCGCACTCACGCAAAAGCTCAATGTGGTCACCACCGCCGTGGCCTGGAACAGTGAGCGGCCCAACCCGCTGGTGACCGAGTTGGTCGCGCAGTTTCAGGCTCATACGATTGGCGTATGAATGTGTTCCGCTATCGGTCATTTACACGCAGCGGAAAACCCCGGAAATTGGCGGGCTGTTTGTCCAAGGAAACTGCACCATGTCGTTCGTTCACACCTGCGTACCGCTGACGGTAGACGGCGTTGCGCTGAACATCGCTGCCCTGCACCGTAGCGGTGAGGGCGCGCCCATCCTGTTCCTGCACGGGTTTGGTTCGACCAAGGAAGACTACGCCGATATTGTCCTGCACCCGGCCTTTGACGGGCGCGCCTTTGTCGCCTACGACGCGCCCGGTTGCGGTGAAAGCCAGTGCGACAATCTGTCGAAAATCAGTATTCCCTTGCTGCTGGAGACGGCCTTGCAGGTACTGGAGCATTTCGATATTCAGCGCTTCCATTTGGTCGGCCACTCCATGGGTGGGCTGACCGCACTGATGCTGGCGCACCGTTTTCCGGATCGCGTGCTGAGCTTTATCGACATTGAAGGCAATATCGCCCCCGAAGACTGCTTCCTGAGCCGGCAAATCGTCGACTTCCCGGCAGAGGATCCCGAGGCGTTTTTCAGTGCATTCATCGAACGCGCCCGCCACGCACCGGCGTATGCCAGTGCGCTGTATGCGGCGAGCCTGCGCCACAAAGTGCGCGCCGGTGCGGTACGCGGGATCTTCCAGTCGATGGTCGAGCTGTCTGACCACGCCGACCTGATGGGCAAGTTTCTCGGCCTGCCATGCCCGAAGATGTTCATGTATGGCGAGCAGAACGCCTCACTGTCGTACCTGCCCCATATCCAGGCCCACGGTGTGCGCCTGGCGCCCATTGCCCGGTGCGGACACTTCCCGATGTATTCCAACCCGGTTGCGATGTGGCAACAGATCGCGAAATTTCACCGGAGCCGTCTCTGCGTTCTGTAGGGGGAAGTGCAATGTCACATGCAGGTCTTCAGCACGTTAGCTTTATTATGCCATCACAGTTTTTAAGATTTTTAACTTCATCGAGCATCCAGCGAGTAGTGCTATTAGTTTTATTCTGTATCTCTCTTGTAGTGGTTTTGCTGGGATCGTAGGGGTGAGTGCCCGGCGCGAAGCATGAGAGAGGGAGTTCGCACACTGGTTGATGCTGGAACTGTGGGTCAGGTGGCGGCAATACCCTGAGCGAGGCTGTTGTATTGAGATCGCAAGTTGGTCGGGCACTATTGTTTTGCTTCCACGCTTCATCGCACTCGTTGGCGTATGCCATATTCAGCGTTGCCAATGGGTACAGTATCAGCAGGGCAGGCGCAGTATGTTTGGCGAGTTTCATTTTTTTAACTCCTGAGTTTGGAAGTGAGGGGGTGATTTGGTTTCACTCGCACACGATCTTTTCGCACTCAGGATAGAATGCTTGCGTGACGCTATTAACCTGTAAGAAGTAACAGTTTTTTATATCCGTTTGAGCTAACTGATAGTTGATTTTCTTTTATGCAAAGAATGTTCAATGAGGGCGAGTTGCTGATTTATTATTAAGATTGGTTTGTTGTCTGCTTGATGCGTATAGATGTGTTTGCGGCGGGTATAAAATAGGCCTCATGTTTCGTCAGGGGGCCTGATTGGTTTCAGTGCTTACGACTTGAAGCGTCCAACGAGCCCACTTAACTCATACGACAGGCCCGCCAACCGCCCCGAATCATCCTGCGCAGCATTGGCCAGGTCCACCAACCTTGTCTCGTCATGGGTCTGCCGAATATTCCAGTTGATCTCCTCGGCCACGCTGTGTTGTTCCTCGGCGGCGGATATCTGCAGGGTCTGGTCGCGGATCTCGTTTGCCTTCAAGGCAGCTTTCAAGCCGGCGGTCGCGCTGGTCAGCGGCGCTGGCCCTGCCGTCACGAGAACAGCGGCCCCGCCCATGGAGGCCTGGGCCAGCGCAACCACGGATGCGCCATCGATATAGGCGTGATCGGCCGCTTTGGCGATGGTCGACAGGTAGCCACCCACATCGCCCGCCTTGAACAGCGCCCAGGCGCCTGGAACCAACTGCACGTCAACGTTTGCGTCCGAGTGTAACGCTGCGCGTTGGAACAGGCTTGAGGTGGGAGCGAGGGTGGTTTCGACGGCGCATAACACCACGACCTTGCCGCCTGCTTGAACGGCTGTGAGGGCGAGGGCTTGGTCCGTCCTGAGAATGCATGACGGGATGCGCTCGTCAATTTCATCAACCGATGGCCCTAACGTCGAGCAGGTGAGCAGCACGACGTCAGCGTGTTGAGCGAGTGAGAGCAATGCGTTGGCGGTTGAGGCCGCAATTTCAGGCGTGAGACCACCTATTTCTTCCGCCGCAGCCAGAAGGTCGGCGCGCACCTCATGCTGCAGAACGGCGGGTGCGATCCCCAGCGCATGTGCAGCTGCGTCAAAGACTGCAATGTTGCTGGCTGCGGTATGAAGGCAGGTGATTCGCATAGGGACTCGCCAAGTTGAAAGTGTTGAGCCCCGCAGTGTTATCACAGTTAAGATGCCATCGGTATTTTCTCATTAAGGACAATGCATGCCACTGATCACGGAACGCGTAGCGCTGGCCCGCAATGGTGCCAACGATAAGGTCATTTGCCGCATGGCCTCGGGCTGGGCGGTGATGGGCGATGTGCAGTTCTTGCCGGGCTATTGCCTGTTGTTGCCTGACCCGGTGGTTGCCAGCCTCAATGATCTGGACACCGAGGCGCGTGCAACGTACCTGCTCGATATGGCCCGTCTTGGCGATGCAGTGCTGGCCGCTACCGGTGCCTTGCGCATGAACTACGAGATACTGGGCAACTCGGAGCCGGAGTTGCACTGCCATATTTTCCCGCGTTATGCCTCGGAGCCGGAGGACAAACGCAGGATGCCGGTGTGGTTCTACGACTGGAAAACCGCGCCCCCTTACGCTGAAGAGCAGCACGGTGAGTTGCGCAACACGATCGCGCAGCTACTCAAATCCGCAATGGAAATTGGTTGATGCAAAGAAATAATCTGGTCCCGGAATTGATGGTGACTGACCTGAACCAGAGCCTTGATTTCTGGGTAGGTTGCCTGGGGTTCAAGGTGGCTTATCAACGCCTGGAAGACGGCTTTGCGTATCTCGACCAGGACGGCGCTCAGGTGATGCTTGAGCAAGTCGACCCACTCGCCAATCAATGGCTCACGGGGGCGTTGGAACGGCCATTTGGACGCGGCATGAACCTGCAGATAGATGTCGCGGCGGTGCTCCCGGTTATTCAACGGCTGGAACGGGCAGCGTATCCCGTGTTCAAAGCCAGCAAAGACGTGTGGTACCGGGCGGGCGAAGTCGAGGTCGGGCAGCGCGAGTTTCTGGTACAGGACCCCGATGGTTATCTGGTGAGACTGGTAGAGCGGCTTGGCGAAAGGGCGCGGGCCAACGCGTGAGCGCAAAGCCGCACGCCTGTTGGTGATCAGCCCGGCGCGAACAGTGCTGCTGTTCTGCTTCGTTCACAAGGACGGCGCACTGGCCGGCAGGAACGACTGGGTGACGCCCGGCGGTGGTGTTGAAGCCGGGGAAACCTTTAGCAGGCAGGCATTTTTTAAAGCATGGCCAGGATATCGGCAGTGCCGGTGACCCTGGCGTAATCCATCGCCAGGTTGCTCAGCGACAGTGCATGCACATCCTCGGCAGGCCAGAGTCGGCCCGATAAATCAGTTTGATCAAAGGTGTAGCAGGCATCCGCCGCCACGGTGACCTCAAAACCCAGGTTGCCGCCGGAGCGCGCCGTGGACTCGACAGAGTTGTTGGTGATCACCCCAACGATCACCACTTGCCGGATCCCACGCCCATGCAGCCAGCGCTCAAGCCCGGTGGCGGCGAACGCGTCCGGGACATTTTTTTCCACCACATGCTCATCCTTGAACGGTGCCAGTGCCGGCTGGAACTCACAGCCCGGTTGGCCCGGCCAAAACACTGAGCCTTCGCTGCGGGACATATGCCGTACATGCACCACGGGGCGCTCGGATTGTCGCCATGCACGCAGCAGATGCTGTATCTGCACCTCGGCGTCGGGGTTGTTGCGTCGCCCCAGCTTGGGGTCGTGCATGCCTTGCTGCATGTCGATGATCAACAATGCGGCGTTTGTGGCTAGCGGCTCCATGGCACATTCCTTGGCTTGATCAGGGGGGAAAGATAGCAGCGATTGGGCGTACTAAAACAGGGCTGTTGTTCGAAGCCCACTTTCACGATGTACATCTATCCAATGTGGGAGCGGGCTTGCTCGCGAAGGCTGCGTGTCAGTCGATGCATCAATTGACTGGTCCACCGCTTTCGCGAGCAAGCCCGCTCCCACATTGAGATCATTTTACACTCGATGAATCTTGTTTCTGTGCATTGACCGCGGGTCAGCGCAGCTTTTCGAGCATCTGGTAGTACCACATGCCGGCTGCCAGCATCGGGTTGCCGAACACATCGCCGAGCGGCACCTTGATGTGTTTGCACCCGGCGAAGGTGTCGAACTTCGACAGCGTGCCGGTCAGCGCTTCGGCCATGATTTCGCCCATGATGTGGCTGGTGGCGATGCCATGCCCGGAGTAGCCCTGGCAGTACCAGACGTTGTCCGAGAGCTTGCCCAATTGCGGGATGCGATTCATCACGATGCCCATGGCGCAGCTCCACTGGAACTCGATATCCACGCCTCTGAGCGCCGGGAACGTGCGTTCGATACAGGGCCGCAGTTCTGCGGCGATGTCGCGTGAGTCGCGCCCGGAATAGTTGGCGCCGCCACCAAACAACAGCCGACCATCGCCGGTGAGGCGGTAGTAGTCGAGTACAAACCGGCAGTCGTACACCGCAAGGTCCTGCGGGTTGATCTGATGCGCCAGTTCGCCCAGGGGGGCGGTGGTGACAATGCCGCCCATGGCCGGGAAGATCTTGCCCTTGAGCTGTTTGGGTTCGAGCTTGTGGTACACATCGCCGGCCAGCAGCACCTGGTGCGCATCGATGCGGCCTTGGGCGGTGATCACCGCCGGGCGTTCGCCATGCACGATTTCCAGCACTTCTGAATTCTCGAAAATCAGCGCGCCCAGGCTGTGTGCGGCGCGCGCTTCGCCCAGGCACAGGTTCAGCGGATGCAAGTGCAGGTTGCGGGTGTTTTTAAGGGCGCCCAGGTACAACGGGCTGTCCAGGTGCTGACGCACACCGGCCTGATCGAGCAGGCTGACCTGAGCGCCCATGCCGCGCCGTTGTGCTTCGTCGTGAAAGGCGCGCAGTTCGGCCATGTGCGAGGGTTTCATCGCGGCATGCAGATGGCCGTGCTTGAGGTCGCAGTCAATCGCGTATTTTTTCACGCGTTGCTCGATGATTGCGTGCCCACGCCAGCGTAAGTGCCAGATGAAATCATCCACCTCATCGCCCAGGCGTTTGCGCATCTGTTCGCGCATGGCCTCGTCGCCCGACAGGCTGCCGGTGACTTGCCCGCCATTGCGCCCGCTGGCGCCCCAGCCGATTCGATGGGTCTCGACAATCGCCACCTTGAGCCCGCGTTCAGCGAGCTCCACGGCGCTGGCAACGCCGGTGAAACCGCCGCCGATGATCACCACGTCCACGCTGACCTGGCCTTGCAAGGTCGTGTACTGGGTGGCGTCGTTGAGGCTGGCGGTGTAATACGAGGGGCTGCGCAAAGCTGCGGTCATGGGGTGATCCTTCTGATAAATGAATGCCGGTAAGGCGTATTCGACGTGGATCAGAAGGGTGCATCAGGTGGGCGTGCATGGCGGCAATGCCACAGCGCCCAGAAGGCCAGGATGTGATTGAACAGCGGGTTCTCGCAGGAACGCCTCTGCACCTTCGCGAAGGAAGGGAGCAGGGCACTACGGATCAAACACAGGCGCGAAATCATGGTCGCCGATGCTCCCATCGTGCGTGGGTGCATTCAATCGCCGTTTGTGAACCTTCAGGTATGGCTTTGTTAAACAATCAGGCCCGATTGAGTTCATTCACATAAGCGCTGAACATAGCGGCCATACCATCGGCATACAGTTCAATCTCGGCGGCGGTGCGCGGGCTCATGGAGAAGTCCTTGCCCACGCAACCCAGCGTGCTGCGGATCAGGTCGCACGCCAGTGCGCGGGTTGCGTCGGGCACCTCGGGCAGTAACTCGTGCATGAATGCCTCAAACGCTTGCCGGCCAGCCGCGCGCACGTGTTCCGCTTCCGGCGCGTCGCGGTACAGCGGCGCCGCGTCGTGGAGCGCACCGCGCATCAGCGCCTCCTCGCACTCGGAATGGATAAATGCATGCACCAGGGTACGCAGGCGGGTCAGGGGCGCGACTGCGGTTTTTTCGAGAATGTCGCGCAGCATTTGGGTGGTCTGCTGCCACTCATCACTTTGCAACCGAAACAGGATCGCGGCCTTGTTGGGGAAGTACTGGTATACCGAACCGACACTCACCCCGGCTTTTTCCGCGACCCGCGCGGTGGTGAAACGCGTGGCGCCTTCCTTGGCCAAAACCTGAATAGACGCTTCGAGAATCGCCGCCACCAGTTCGGTGGAGCGTGCCTGCTGTGGCTGTTTGCGCGAGGAAATACGCGCAGTCTGGCGGGTGGTCATTTACGGCTCCAAGCGCTGGGCGAACGCGAATAGCGAATGCGATGAATCACTCGCATACTTTTAATGCGACGAATTAGTCGCATCTTAGTCCCCATCCTACGGAAATCAATCATGACCACCCTGACCACCGCGCCTCTCGCCGCCTTGATCGAACGCCTTTACACCCAAGCCGATGCGGCCACCAGCCCGCTCATCGACACTGTGTCGCCGCAAGAGCGCAACCGCCTGATGCACAGCAAAACCGAATACCTGGAGCTTTACACGATGCTCAAGGACTTGTGGCTGCCGGTCTCGCGTGACACCGGCAACCTGCTCTACATGCTGGCCCGCAGCAGCCACGCAAAAGCGATTGTCGAGTTCGGCACCTCGTTTGGCTTGTCCACCCTGTTCCTGGCTGCCGCACTGCGCGACAACGGCGGCGGCGTGCTGATCGGCAGCGAATTCGAACCGTCGAAGATCGCCCTGGCGCGTGAGCACTTCATTGAAGGTGGCGTGAGCGACCTGATCGAAGTGCGTGAAGGTGATGCGTTGGTCTCGCTGGCTGCGAACCTGCCGCAATCAGTCGACCTGCTGCTGCTCGATGGCGCCAAGTCGCTGTATGGCGACGTGTTGAACCTGGTGGAGAAGCACCTGCGGCCGGGCGCGCTGGTGGTGGCTGACAATACCAACTACTGCCCTGAATACCTGGCGCATGTGCGCGCGCCTGCAAACGGCTATCTGTCGGTGCCGTTTGCCGATGACATCGAACTGTCGATTCGCCTCGGCTGAGGATTGGTTCAACGAGCGGTGGCCGGCCGTTAGCACCGATCGGCAGCCGATTCGCAAAACCCTGAGACTTCCCGGCGAAAATCTTCATAATGGCGGCCAATTTGTTTAGCTCGTTATTCTGGTGTGCCCGCATGGAAATTAAGGTCAACTTTCTCGACAACCTTCGGCTTGAAGCCAAGTTCGATGACTTCACGGTGATTGCCGACCAGCCGATTCGCTACAAAGGCGACGGTTCGGCCCCGGGGCCGTTCGATTACTTCCTGGCTTCGTCGGCGTTGTGCGCGGCGTACTTTGTGAAGCTGTACTGCGCAACACGCAATATTCCAACCGAGAATATTCGCCTGTCGCAGAACAACATCGTTGATCCGGAAAACCGCTACAACCAGATCTTCAAGATTCAGGTGGAGTTGCCGGCGGACATTTCCGACAAGGACCGCCAGGGAATCCTGCGTTCCATCGACCGCTGCACGGTGAAGAAAGTGGTGCAGGCCGGGCCGGAATTTGTCATCGAAGAAGTCGAAAACCTTGACGTGGATGCCCAGGCATTGTTGATGCCCAATTCCGCGTCCGAGGCGGGCACCTACATCGCCGGCAAGGACCTGCCGCTGGAGCAGACCATCGCCAACATGTCCGGCATTCTCGCCGGCCTGGGCATGAAGATTGAGATCGCCTCGTGGCGCAATATCGTGCCCAACGTATGGTCGTTGCATATCCGCGATGCACACTCGCCGATGTGTTTCACCAACGGCAAGGGCGCGACCAAGGAAGGCGCACTGGCGTCGGCGTTGGGCGAGTTTATCGAGCGGCTCAACTGCAACTTCTTCTACAACGACCAGTTCTGGGGTGAGGAGCTGGCCAACGCGCCGTTCGTGCATTACCCGGATGAGCGCTGGTTCCAGCCCGGGCCCAAGGATGAACTGCCGAGTGAAATCCTCGACGCCTACTGCCTGAAGGTCTACAACCGTGAGGGCGAGCTGCGTGGCTCGCACCTGTTCGACACCAACTCGGGCAATGAAGAGCGCGGCATTGTATCGCTGCCGTTCGTGCGCCAGTCCGACGGCGAGGTGGTGTATTTCCCGTCCAACCTGATCGAAAACCTCTACCTCAGCAACGGCATGAGCGCGGGCAATACCTTGGCTGAAGCCCAGGTGCAGTGCCTGTCGGAGATTTTCGAGCGTGCGGTGAAGCGCGAGATCATCGAAGGCGAGTTCGCCTTGCCGGATGTGCCCGCAGAAGTGTTGGCCAAATACCCCGGCATTGTCGCCGGCATCGAAGGCCTGGAGGCCCAGGGCTTCCCGGTGCTGGTCAAGGATGCGTCCCTAGGCGGCGAGTTCCCGGTGATGTGCGTCACCCTGATGAACCCGCGTACCGGCGGTGTATTCGCCTCGTTCGGCGCTCACCCGAGCATGGAAGTGGCGCTGGAACGCAGCCTCACCGAACTGCTCCAGGGCCGCAGTTTTGAAGGTTTGAATGACCTGCCGCAGCCGACCTTTGAAGGCCAGGCGGTGACCGAGCCTAACAACTTTGTCGAGCACTTTATCGACTCAAGCGGCGTGGTGTCGTGGCGTTTCTTCAGTGCGCAGTCGGACTATGAATTTGTCGAGTGGGACTTCTCGGGTGAGGGTGAAAACTCCAACGCCGAAGAGGCCGCCACCCTGTTCGGTATTCTCGAAGGCATGGGCAAAGAGTCCTACATGGCGGTGTACGAACATCTGGGCGCTACGGCTTGCCGGATCCTGGTGCCGGACTACTCGGAAATTTACCCGGTGGACGACCTGATCTGGGACAACACCAATAAGGCACTGTTTTTCCGCGCCGATATCCTCAACCTGCACAGCCTTGACGAGGAGGCGTTGCAGGCGTTGGTCGAGCGTCTGATCGAAAGCGAGCTGGACGATTACACCGACATCACCACCTTGATCGGCATTGAGTTCGACGACAACACGGCCTGGGGCCAGTTGACCATCCTGGAGCTGAAACTGCTGATCTTCCTGGCCTTGCAGCAATATGAGGAGGCCAAGGAGTGCGTGGAGATGTTCCTGCAATACAACGACAACACCGCTGAGCGCGGCCTGTTCTACCAGGCGATGAATGCGGTGTTGGAGATGCAGCTGGACGACGACCTGGAGCTTGCCGATTACGAGGCCAACTTCCGCCGGATGTTCGGTAACGAGCGGATGGATGCGGTGATTGGTTCGGTCGATGGCAGTGTGCGGTTTTATGGCCTGACGCCGACCAGCATGAAGCTGGAAGGGCTGGATCGGCATTTGCGCCTGATCGAGAGCTACAAGAAGCTGCACTCGGCGCGGGCCAACGTCACTTCAGCCTGACACAAAACCCCTGTGGGAGCGGGCTTGCTCGCGAATGCGGTGCATCAGTCGCCAGATTAATTGACTGAGCCACCGCATTCGCGAGCAAGCCCGCTCCCACATTTGACCGAGTCCGGTGGTTAGATAAGCGCTAACGCCTGGGCCAGATCGGCTCTCAGGTCTTCCACATCCTCAACCCCCACCGACAACCGCACCAACCCATCGCCTATCCCCAACTGCGCCCGCGTCGCCGCCGGAATGCTTGCATGGGTCATGATCGCCGGGTGTTCGATCAGGCTTTCCACGCCGCCGAGGCTCTCGGCCAGGGCGAAGATCTTGACGTTTTCCAGAAAGCGCGTGGCGCCGGCCAGGTCACTGTTCAAGTCCACCGAAATCATCCCGCCAAACCCGCGCATCTGCTTGCGCGCCAGTGCGTGCTGCGGGTGTGAGGCCAGGCCCGGGTAGTACACCCGCGACACTTGCGGCTGCTGCTCCAGCCAGGTGGCCAGGTCCAGGGCGTTACTGCAATGGCGCTCCATGCGCAGTGCCAGGGTTTTTACCCCGCGCAGGGTCAAGAAGGCGTCGAACGGCCCGGCAATCGCGCCGACCGAGTTTTGCAAAAAGCCCAAGCGCTCGGCGAGTTCCGGGTTGTGGCCGACGATGGCGATACCGCCGATCACGTCGGAGTGGCCGTTGAGGTATTTGGTGGTGGAGTGCACCACGATGTCGAAGCCCAGCTCCAGTGGGCGCTGGATCCATGGGCTGGCGAAGGTGTTGTCGGCCACGCAGATGATGCCGCGATCGCGGCAGATGCGCGCAATGGCGCTGAGGTCGGTTAGGCTCAGCAGCGGGTTGCTCGGGGTCTCGACCCAGACCATGCGCGTGTCGCTCTGCAGCGAGGCTTCAAAGGCCGACAGGTCGCTGAGGTCGACGAAGCTGAAGCGGTGCCCGGCGCTGCGTTGGCGCACCTTGTCGAACAGGCGGAAGGTGCCGCCGTACAGGTCGTTGCCGGAGACAATATGCGCACCGGCATCCAGCAGTTCCAGCACGGTGGAGATTGCCGCCAGCCCGGAAGCAAACGCGAACGCCGCGCTGCCACCCTCCAGGTCGGCCACGCAGCGCTCCAGGGCAAACCGCGTGGGGTTGTGGGAGCGCCCGTAATCAAAACCCTTGTGTACGCCGGGGCTGTCTTGCAAATAGGTGGAATTGGCGTAGATCGGCGGCATCAGCGCGCCCGTGGTCGGGTCGGGTGATTGCCCGGCATGGATCACACGGGTGGCAAACGCGCTTTTATCGGGCAGGCTCATGCAAGGGATCTCCGTAGATGGTTAAGCAGGTCGACGCGGGTGATCAGGCCGTGGAAGCCTGATGTGTCGGCAATAATGGCAACCAGGCCGCGATCCAGTTCCGCCTGCAGTTCGGCCAGGCTGGCGCTGGGGGCCAGGGTTTGCAAGGTGTTGCTCATGGCATCGGCCACTACCATGGAAAAGTGTGTGGCGTCCTGATGCAGGCCCAGCAGGATGTCGGATTCGTCTATTACACCCACTAGCTTCTGGCCGTCCACCAGCACCGGCAGTTGCGAGACATCCGCCAGGCGCATGCGCTGGAAGGCGGTGAGCAAGCTGTCGTCGGGGCTGACGCTGATCACCCGGCCGTCTTCGAAGCGGCGCGCGATCAGGTCGCGAAGGTCGCCGTAATGTTTGTATTGCAACAGGCCCGCGTCGTTCATCCATTGGTCGTTGTAGACCTTGGACAAGTACCGGGTACCGGTGTCGCAGACGAAGGTGACCACGCGCTTGGGCTCGGTTTGTTCGCGGCAATAACGCAGCGCGGCGGCAAGCAGGGTGCCGGTGGATGAGCCGCCGAGGATGCCTTCGGCCTTGAGCAACTGGCGGGCGTGGTCAAAGCTTTCTTCATCGCTGATGGAGTAGGCATGGCGCACGCTGGAGAGGTCGGCAATCGAGGGGATAAAGTCTTCGCCGATGCCTTCCACGGCCCAGGAGCCGGGCGTTTGCATGTTGCCGCTGCGGCTGTATTCGGCCATCACCGAGCCCACCGGGTCGGCCAGCACCATTTCCAGTTCGGGCTGTACGCGTTTGAAGAAGCGCGTAAGGCCGGTGAGGGTACCGGCCGAGCCGACACCGACCACAATCGCGTCCAGATCATGCTGGGTTTGCGCCCAGATTTCCGGGGCAGTGCTGGTTTCGTGGGCCAGCGGGTTGGCGGGGTTGTTGAACTGGTCGGCAAAGAATGACCCGGGAATGTCTTTGGCCAGGCGCGCGGCCACATCCTGGTAATACTCGGGGTGGCCTTTGCCCACATCGGAACGGGTGATGTGTACTTCGGCACCCATGGCCTTGAGGTGCAAGACCTTTTCAGTCGACATCTTGTCGGGCACCACCAGCACCACACGGTAGCCTTTGGCTCGGCCGACCAGCGCGAGGCCCAGGCCGGTGTTGCCGGCGGTGGCTTCGATGATGGTGCCGCCCGGCTGCAGGCGGCCGTCGCGTTCGGCGGCGTCGATCATGGCCAGGCCAATGCGGTCCTTGATCGAACCACCCGGGTTCTGTGATTCAAGCTTGAGAAACAGTGCGCAAGGGCCAGTATCGAAACGGCTGACCTTGACCAGCGGCGTGTTGCCGATCAGTTCGAGCACGGCGGGACGTGGGAGGCTGGGCATGAATTCACCTTGGTTGCGAGCAGACAGAGGTGGTGCAGCAAAGTAAAAGCGTGCCTTGGAACATAGGCCGGGATCGCGCCGGTCGCAACCGGGCGGTCCGTTGGATGTCTTTTTTTGGCGCATGAACCCGACGGGGCGCTTACAGCAGCTCGGCCAATGCCTGCTGTACGCGCGCACTGGCCGCTTGCATGGGCGCGCGCAGTTCGCTGCCGATCAAGCCCTGCAAGGCCAACGCCGCCTTGACCGGCGCCGGATTGGGTTCCATAAACATAGTGTTGATCAGCGGCAGCAACGTGAAAAACGTCGCCCTGGCCTCGGCCAATTGGTTATCGCGCACTTGCTGGCACAGCGCCACAAAGGCCTCGGTACGCACATGCGCCGAGGCCGCAATCGCGCCACTGGCGCCCAGGCACAGCGCATTGAAGATCTGGATATCCTCACCACACAGCACATCGACCTGGTCGCTGGCGATCAACGCCAGGGTCGTGGCCAGGTTGCCGCCACAGTCTTTGATCGCAGCGATGCGCGGGTGTTTGACGATATTCAGGAGCGTGGCCTGTTCGAAGGTTACGCCGGTACGGTAGGGAATGTCGTAGGCCACAATCGGCACGCTCGAGGCATCTGCCACCGTGCGAAAAAACGCCTCAAGGCCAGCCTGGGAAGGGCGGATATAGCTGGGTGCGGGCACCAGCAGACCGGCTATCGGGCGCTGGAGAATTTCAGTTTGAAAGTGCAGCAGTTCTATCTGGTTGTTGCCCGCCAGGCCCATCACCACCCGCTGTGCGGGCACCCATTGCAGTACCGCATCGAGCACGGCGAGCTGTTCCTGTCGGCTCAACGACGCGGCTTCACCGGTGGTGGTGCAAACCATGATCCCGGCCACGTGTTTTTCCAACAGGTGGCTGACCAGCCGGTGCAGGCCGATAAAGTCGATGGCGCCATTGTGAAACGGCGTGACCACGGGCACCCAGATACCTTGAAACGATGACATGCACTTTCTCCTGATGGTTGACCGCTAAAGTCACCGTCAGAAGGCCAGAGGGGATTGTGCAGAAGGAGGTGTGGTCCGTCGCGCTCAATGTCCTGTCAGCTCATCTGACGGGACAGCGCGCCCCGGTCACATGAGCGACTGTTTCTTCGATTTGAGGGCGCGCGCAACGCAACCTTGCGCCTTGGCAAACAAGCCAATGACGCAAAGGTTATCGAAAGACGCTGCTGACATGCGCTGGCACACCCTGAATAAGATCTTCATCTTCAGGGGATGTGACGGGATGTGTCAACCCCGCCGCAGATGCTCGCGCACAAACGCGGCGACCTCGGCTGCCAGCTCCGCATCTTCCGGTGCGCCCATGAAGCCGCCATGGGGCATGGCCTCGAACACATGCAGCACTGCCGGCACCTGCGCCTGGCGCAAGGCGCGGTGCATGCGCACGGTGTTGGAGAGGAACAGATCGCGTGTACCGCTTTGCAGGAAGGTCGGCGGGAAGCCAGCCAAATCACCAAACAGTGGCGACAGGTACGGGTGGGACAAGTCTGCGCCATTGGCATACAGCAGGTTGGTGCTCATCAGCGGCATGGGCAGAACCACGTCGACGGTGCGGTTGACGTGGAAACTGTCGCCGGATTCGGTCAGGTCGACCTCCGGCGAAAGCAGTACCAGCGCCGCCGGCATCGGCAACCCTTCGTCACGGGCGCGCAAGACCATTGCCGTCGCCAGGTTGCCGCCTGCCGAACGGCCGCCAATTACGATGTGCTCAGGCGCATGGTGCTTGAGGACATGGCGGTAGGTGGCCACGCAGTCATCCAGCGCCGCCGGGTACGGGTGATCGGGCGGCATGCGGTAATCGATGCCGTAGCAAATCAAGTTGTGCAGGTCGGCCTGCTTGCCGGCGGCGATACGGCAATTTTCGCCGCCACCGAACACCAGTGCGCCGCCGTGCAGATCAATGTAGGCAAAGGGCGTGTGGCCCGGCGGTGTGGCCACGTGCACGGTGGCACTTTCTACCGTGAGGGTGTGCAGGTTGGCGCGCAGGGCGTCCGCCTGCCCGGCATTGGCGCTGGCGTAGTTCTGGGCGACGACGGCTTGCAGCTGACGCCAGCCATCGTGGTCGTGCGGCGCGGGCATGCTGTGCAGTGCGTTCAGCGGCACGCCATCAGCCCCGACCAGGCGCTGGAGTGTCGCCTGGGCCGGGGCGCTGATCGAGCTTGGGACTGGGATGGTGCGCGGTTCAACTTTTACGCCATGGTGCATGGGCCTGAGACTCGCGTTCGACGACTGAGGGCGTAAGGATGCCAGAGTGCGAGCGGGCGTGGGAGTCGGCAAGCCTTACTCGGTCAACTGTGGGAGCGGGCTTGCTCGCGAATGCGGTGTATCAGTGACAGTTAAATTGACTGACCCACCGCTTTCGCGAGCAAGCCCGCTCCCACATTAAATCTGTGTTGCGTTCAACGCCCAGCTACCGCAGCTTCGATAGCGGCCACGTCGATCTTGGTCATGGTCATCATCGCCTCGAACGCACGCTTGGCGATGGCCGGGTCGGCATGCGTCACCGCCGCAGACAACACGCGTGGGGTGATCTGCCAGGACACGCCCCACTTGTCCTTGCACCAGCCGCAAGCGCTGGCCTGGCCGCCGTTGTCGATAATGGCGTTCCAATAGCGGTCGGTTTCGGCCTGGTCGTCTGTGGCCACCTGGAATGAAAACGCCTCGGTGTGCGGGAATGCCGGGCCAGCATTCAGGCCCAGGCACGGGATGCCCAATACGGTGAAATCGACGGTCAACACGTCGCCTTGCTTGCCTGCCGGAAAGTCGCCGGGGGCGTGATGTATGGCCTTCACCGCGCTGTCCGGGAAAGTCTCGGCGTAGAACTTCGCCGCTTCCAAGGCGGTGCCGTTGTACCAGAGGCAGAGGGTGTTTTTGTTCATCTTGGGTCTCCACGGGTTGGTTGGGTGTAGAGAGTCTAGACGATGGTCGCTCAAGGCTGATCGGGTGCTAGCTGTTGGGCTATCGCGGCTTTGTCGATCACCGACCAGACCTGCGCAATTTTCCCGTCGCGGCACTCGTAGAACACGTTTTCATCGAAGGTCACGGTCCTGCCATTGATCGGCAGCCCGAAGAATTCACCGCTGGGGCTCACGGTGAAATTCAACCGGCTGGCGACGGTCGGTGGGTCGGCTACCAGCAGTTGGATGCGAAACACCAGGTCGGGGATCTCACGAAAGTCGCGTTCCAGCATCGCGCGGTAGCCTGCCAGGCCGACAGCGGTGGCGTTGTAGGTCACCTGCGGGTGGACGAAGTGGCCCAGGTGCTCCCAGTCCTGACGGTTGAGGCAGTCGATGTAGCCTTGGTAAAAGTCGGCGAGTTCGGTTCGGGTCATGTCGCGTTCTCCCCATTCAGGGTGTCCATGTTCGTGAAGTGTGCCAGGCGGCCCTCACGCCCTGCGCGCCATCAACAACACCGTCGCCGCCGCCGATAACAACCCGGCGCAGCAACGATTGAAAAGCCGCTTGCCGCTGGGTTCGGCAAACCAGCGGCGCATGTGCGTTCCCATGTAGGCGTAGGCGCTGATGGCGATCCATTCCAGGCCCAGGAACATCGCACCCAGCAGCGCGAATTGTGGGGTGATCGGTTGGCCGGGCACCACGAATTGCGGGAGGAACGCGGTGAAGATCAGGATGGCTTTCGGGTTGCCGGCCGCTACCAGAAACTCCTGACGCGCCAAGGCCCACAATCCCACCCTGTCCGTCGCTGATTCAGCTTCTTTTTGCGGATTAGCCCGCCACAACTGGAACGCCAGATAAAACAGATACGCCGCACCGAGAATCTTGATCCCGTAGAACAGCAGCTCCGAAGTCTGCAGCACCACCGCCAAGCCGGCAGAGGCGAGGGCGATCATGCCGGCGAAGGCCAGCAAACGGCCAATACCTGCAAGGCAAGAAGCGCGATAGCCATAGCGGGTGGAGTTGCTCACGGACAACAGGTTGTTGGGGCCGGGCGCCATGTTCAGGGCGAAGCAGGCGGGCAAGAATAGGGCGAGGGTGGCGAGGTCCATGGCGGCTCCGGAGTGAGTCGAGCGGGAGCGAGGAGGATAAAGGGTCTTGAGGGGGTTGGACAATCCGCAAAAACCGCACCAGGCGCGGTGAAATACCATGAGTGTTTTGATGCGACGCAATGATCCCTAAGTACGCGTGCTTTCACTTTAAAAGTGTTGGGTTCACCGCGCCGGCCAGAGGCGTGCACAAAGATAAAAGATGGACGGGGCCAGCGCGAAGGCTGGTCCCATCTCGCGGGCGGCTCAGCGCTTCGCGGCTTCACACTCGTTACGTAAATTGCTGTCTTGAATGTTGCCGCAGCTTTGGCCGTTGCTCTTGGCATTGCAATAAGCGCGTTGATCGCTGTCGCTGATGTTGCCGCACCCGGCGTAAGCGTAACCACTGAGCATCAACAACATTGCAATGATGACTCTCATTATTCTCTCCATGGGTGTCAGGAAGTAGCCTGACGCTGACTGATCCATGCTGCTTTTGCTGCGCTAGCGAGCCATTAAATTGACATCGTTGCTTAGAGAAGTTCCACAGGCAAACGCCTCCACATGGTAAACCGCCGGTTCTGCAGAGAAGTACGCCTCCAACCCCGACATAAACACACGATGATCTTCACTCGCCTCAAACCCCGGCGTGTGATCCTCCAAGGTCTCCCAGCGCACTATCAAGTTGAACACCTCTGGGCTTTCAACCCCTTGCGCGAGCATATGCCCACCGTAACCTTTAGCGCGGCTGAGCAGCGGCAAGACCTCGGCAAATGCGGCTCTAAACGCTTCGAATTGTGCTTTGTAAACCGGCAGCAGCGCGATCTCGTAAACCATGATGTTTCTCCAGGCAAGTTTTCAACCTTAAACCGCTATATTCACGCGAGAAGCGACGGCGCGACGGCAATCGCAATCTTCCCCTGCAGGCCGTTATTGCGACGCTCCAACCGCGCGTGGGCGAGCGGGATATCTGCCAGCGAATACACCTCACCCACGTGTGGCCGCAGTTGTCCGCGTTCTACCAACGCGCTGAGTTCATCCAGCTTGCCGCGGTTCTGCCGCGTGAAGACAAAGTGATAACTGGCATTCTTGCCCCAGGCGTTAACCAGATTTTGCGGCTGCGCAATGTCCACAATCGACACCACACGGCCCAGTTGCGCGAGTGCGTCGGGGCTGCGGGCCAAGGTGTTGCCGCCGATGGTGTCAAACACCACATCAACGCCACGACCAGCGGTTTCGCGCAGGATGACCTCAAGGTAATCGTCCTTTTCATAGTCGATGATCACATCGGCGCCCTGGCTGCGGGCGAACTCAATGTTGGCTTTGCGTACGGTGGTGAACACCTTGGCGCCGATGGCTTTTGCCAGTTGGATCGCCACATGGCCGACGCCGCCTGCGCCGCCATGTACCAGAACGCTCTCGCCGACCCGCAGCGCCGCGCGCACCACCAGCGCTTCCCAGGCGGTGCCGCCGACCAGGCTCAGGCTCGCGGCTTCCAAGTGGCTCAGGGCTGCAGGCTTTTTGCCGATGATGTGTTCGGCCGCCACGTGGTACTCGGCGTAACTGCCGGGGCCGTCAAATATTTGCGGGGTGTACCAAACCTCATCGCCTGGTGCAAAAGCAGTGACGCCTGGCCCGAGGGCTTCGACGACGCCGGAAACGTCGTGCCCGGTTATCGCCGGCAAGGGCACCAGGTCAGGGTAGTCGCCACGTCGCACCTGATAATCCAACGGGTTGATGGAAGTGGCGTAAACCTGCACTAACACGTGCCCGGCATGGGGGACGGGCTTAGGCACGTCGCGAAGTTCGAACGCTTGCGGGCCGCCAAATGCGTTGAGTATCAATGCTTTCATTGCTCATCCTCGTTTCGATAAAAAGAGATATCGCGAAAACTAGATATATTGCGATAAAAAAAACCTACAACTCTTTGCCTATGATCTCCGCAAGCACACGGATGTTTGCCTCGTTACGCTTGTAGTAGGTCCACTGCCCGATACGGGTGACTTCGACCAACCCCACCCGTTGCAAGGTGGCCAGGTAGCCCGACACGGTGGACTGCGAAAGGCCGATGCCTTCCTGGATACTGCTTACGCACACGCCCACCGTGTGAACGTCACCCTCATCTTGTGCGGGGAAGTTCTTTTCGGGGTCTTTCAAACCTTTCAGTATTTCCAGGCGTGTCTGGTTTGAGAGGGCTTTGAATACGTCGAGTAGTTCCATGGGCGGATCATATCGAGAATTATCGATATGTCAACCAGCCTGTCCCGCGCTTTACTTGAGCAGCCCTGCAAAATAACCTGCGCCTGCAGGCATCACCCGGTTTCATCACCAACCGCGCTTTTCAGGGAGAAATCAGTTGGTTACTACAGATGTTATTCACACACTGGGCACACCTGCAGAGCTGGATTACTACGACCGCAGGTCGGTCATGTTGCCAACTGATGTCACCGCACTGGAGGCCTGGAACATTGTGACCGCCGAGCGCGGGTGGCCGATGCAGTTGGCTTTTCGAATCCGCGACGGGATTTCGTCGCTGTTTGGGGTGAAACGTATCGGTGGGTTCTCCGGCACACCGCAAAATGCGGTACAGGCGGGCGAGCGCTTGGACTTCTTTCTGGTGGAGCACAGTACTCCCGATAGGTTGGTGCTGACCGAGCGCGACCGGCACCTGGATGTGATGATTTGTCTGTCTGTCAGTGACCGCGTGTTTACGATCACCTCATCGGTGATCACCCATAACACCTTTGGGCGCCTGTACATGTTGCCGGTGGGGCCGGTGCACAAGCTCATCGTCAACAATGACTTGAGGCGACTGAAACGCAAGCTGGATGCGCTGCAAAAGTAACCTGTGGCTATGTTTGCCTTGGCTGATGGGTTTGAGCCAAGTGCGGCTGTTTTCAATGAGACGGGCTTGTTCTGGCCTGTTTAGCCAGTATTCTGTTCCACTCTCTCAGTGAGGTTTACCCATGCGTGTCACAGTCGTAGGTGCTGGAGCAATCGGTGGTTTCCTGGCGTGCAAATTGTTCGCCGCTGGCCACGATGTCAGCGTGGTCGCGCGTGGCGAAACACTCGCCGCTATTGGTGAGCATGGGTTGAAACTGCACACAGGCGATGAAGTGTTGGTTGCGCCGCTGAAAGCGACCTGCGTACCTGAAGAGCTTGGCATTCAGGACATGGTGATATTTGCCGTCAAGGCGCCGGCACTGCCCAGTGTGGTGGAACAGGCCAAGGCACTGATTGGCCCGCAAACTATCGTAATTCCCGCACTCAATGGGTTGCCCTGGTGGTATTTCCTGCAGTCGGCAGACGCTTTGGCGGGTATGCGTCTTGAGGCTGTCGACCCCGTTGGCGCGATAGAAAAGGCTGTGCCCGTTGCAGCCGTTGTCGGTTGCGTTGTATTTGCCTCATGTACCGTGCTGAGTCCCGGTGTGATCAAGCACATGTCCGGAAGCCGAATAGTGTTCGGCGAGCCGACCGGTGGCAATAGCGCGCGCGTGGATGCCACCACCCAGGTTTTTTGTGACGCAGGTTTTGACGCCCACGCCCACGCCAATGTGCGCGAGGAAATATGGTTGAAGCTCCTGGGCAATGCCTGCTTCAACCCGGTCAGCCTGTTGGTGGGTTGCGCGACCGATGAGCTGATCGACGACCCATTCCTGCACGCCTTGTTCATCGGCATGATGGACGAGTTGCTGGATTTGGGCCGCGCACTGGGCATTGCCCCTCAGATTGATTCCGCGCAACGCATTGCCATCACCCGCAAGCTCGGCAAGGTCAAAACCTCGATGCTGCAAGACGTTGAGGGGCACAAGCCGGTCGAGATCGAGGCCATCCTTGGCACGCTTGTTTCAGTGGCCGATCGCGTCGGGGCACCGATACCTCGCACGCGTACCGTGTATGCCCTGGCGCGGATGCGGGCAAAAAACCTGGGGATTCTGCCAGGCTGAGCCATCCTCACGTTGAGGCTTTTTTTCAGGAGTGAAACCTGCGCCCCAACGCATCCAGCCTTACCGCAATCGGCGGCAACTGCTCACTGCTGCGCGCCAGGGTTTCCACATCATCCGCGGTACTTTGCGCAATGCTCTGCACCGACTGCAAGCGCCCGACAATCTCCAGGTTGGCCGACGTCTGTTCGCGGGTGGTCGTAACGATTCGCCCGTTCAGCTCGTCGATATGCGCGATGTCGGCGCCCACGGCCTGCAACATGTCCACCGCCAGTTGGCTGTCCTCTACGCAACGCGCTACACCTGCCTGGCTGTCGTGCATGGCCTCGACGGCCTGGCGGCTGCCGTGTTGCAGGCCTTCGATGATCTGTTTGATTTCCTGAGTGGAAACGGCGGTGCGTTGCGCCAGGCTGCGGACCTCGTCGGCGACCACTGCAAAACCTCGGCCTTGCTCGCCGGCGCGGGCGGCTTCGATGGCGGCGTTGAGCGCCAGCAGGTTGGTCTGATTGGCGATGCTGCTGATCACTTCGAGTACCGAGCCGATCTGCTCGGCTTGCGTGGCCAGGCCTTGCACCGTCTCATTGGTGCCGTTGATGCGTGAGGCCAATTGGGTGATTTCATGCCGGGCGCGACCGACACTGTCCTGGCCTCGCGCAATCTGTTGGCTGGCCTTGCCCGCGTGTTCCACGGCTTGTTCGACGTGCAGGGTAATGTGGCCGGTGGCGTCTTCCATGCGTTGCATTGAGTCGGTCATCTGGTTGATTTCGACCAGTTGATGGCGCGCCCCTTTTTCCAATGTGCCGCTGGCGCTGGCCAGGGCCTGGCCGAGTTGGCCGAGACCGTGGGAGTCGCGGGTCACGCCATCGATCAGGTGGGTGATCTGCTGCAGGAAGTGGTCGAAACGCTTGGCCAGGGACACATGCGCCTTGCCTTCACCCTGGGCGGTTTCTACCGTGAGCTGGGACGTCACGGCGAGCATTTTTTCCAGCATCTCCTGGCTTTCTACCGCCTCGGCCTGGCTATGAATGGCGAGGTAGAGCAGGGCGACCGTCTCCATCACCACGTAGAAGGCGTGTACGAATACCATGTTCCAGCCGCCGTGATGGTCCATCACAAATACCGGGAAACCCTGATGCTGCAACGCATGAAACACCACGTGGTGGACGGCGATGGTCACCGCCGCGACGAGGATCGGCAGCCAGTCGCGATAAAACGTCAGCACCGCCAGCAGCGCGAAGATACCGAAGTGCGCTTCGATCAGGCCCTGCGCCTGGTTGATATGCAGCGCGGCCATGACCATCAGGCCGGCGCCGAGCAGACAGCGCATCAAACGGGTGCCACCGAGGGCGCGATAGAGCAGCGTAAGCACCACGCTGGCGCCGCCGCCGACGACCACGGCTTGCAGCCAGGTGTCGTGCCAGAAGGCCAGGCCCAGGGAGAATAGAAACATCAGCCAGATCAACGCCAGCATGATGCGGTCGGCTTTGCGGTAGTGCTCCAGGAAACGGGCGCGTGCGGGCATTCACTCTTACTCCATGTGGTCGAGCCAGGAACAAAGCATGCGGCGTGCCACGATGGGCCGCTGGTAAAAAGCAAAGCAGGTATCAGGCTTTTTGCCGGATCAGCTGTAACAAATCGTTATCGGCAGTGGACAGGAAGTCTTAAGAACGGCCGCCCGAGCGGGCGACCGAAAATACAAACAGGATCAGAAGCTATATTTGGCGGTCACCATCATATTGCGCGGTGCGCCGTAGGAGTCACCGCCATAGCTCACGGAGTTCGAGATGGACTGGTAATACGTACGATCAAAGATGTTGTTGGCATTGAGCTGCAGGTCCAGATGCTGGTTGACCTTGTAGCCGGCCATCAGGTCGGTCACGGCATAGGCACCTTGCTTGAGGCGGTAAGTGCTGCCGTCGGCGACCTGGAAGTCGTTATACAGGCGGCTCTGCCAGGAGATGTTGCCGCCCACACGGAGCTTTTCCAGAGCGCCCTGGAAGTGATAGCTGGTGGTCAGTTTGAACAGGTGTTCGGGGACGTCGGTGTCGAACTGTTTGTTAACCTTTTGCGGGTTGGCGTCATCCTTGATGGTGTGGGTGCGCGCATAGGTGTAGCCGCCGCCAACCTGCCAATTAGGGGTCAATGCGCCCTGCAGTTCCATGTCGATACCCTGGCTGCGAATCTCGCCTGAGGCTACCGCGCAGGATGCCTGCGGGCAGTTCGGCACCACCACCGCCACGGCACGGTTTTCCTGGTCTACACGAAACAGCGCGACACTCGCATTCAATGCGCCGCCCAGGTATTCGCCCTTGATACCGACCTCATAGTTCTTGCCGACAATCGGTTTGAGCGGTGTGCCGGTGCTGTCCTTGTCACTCTGCGGGGTAAAGATGTCGCTGTAGCTGACATACACCGAGTGGTGGTCGTCCAGGTCGTAGATAAGTCCGGCGTAGCGGGTGAGGTTGCGCGTTACATGGTAATCGCCATCGTTGCTGCCATGGGCATCGTAGTCATACCAGTCCAGACGGGCGCCGAGGATCAGCTTCAACGGGTCGGACAGGCTCAGGCGTGTGGTGAGGTAGACACCGTCCTGGGTGGTGACGTCGCGGTCGTTGGTGGTGTGGACGAAGTCCGGTTTGCCCGCCGTCAGTGGCCAGTTCAAGTTGTACGGGCTGTAGTTGTGGGTGGTCATGTCATAGATGCGGCGGCTGGCGCCGACCACCAATTCATGGGTACGCCCGAAGGCCTGGAAGGGGCCGCTGGCGAAGGCGTCGACGCCGGCCTGGTCTTCATCGTAAGAGGCCTGGTAAACCGTGCGCGCCAGGGTGTTGTTGACCCAGCGTGATTGGTAGGAACCCGAGAACAGTGCGTTCTGTTCGGCGTAGTTGGCGTTGATCTGCAGTTTCCAGTCGTTGGCCAGGCGCTGACGCAGCTCGGCAAACACCGTGTTGATCTCCTGGTCCTTGTTCTCCCAGGTGGTCCCTGGGTTGTAGGAGCGCGGCAGGTTCAAGTGATGGCCGTCCTGGCCAACCATCGAAGAACCCCAGAAGTAGTTGGTCTTGTCCTTTTGGTTCGAGAAACCGAGGGTCAAAGTGGTGTCTTCGCTCAGGTCTGCCTCGGTGACGGCATAGAACAGGCCATGGTCTTCCTTGGCTTTGTCGATAAAACCATTGGCGTCACGGTAAGAGGTCACGACCCGGCCGCGCCATGTGCCACTGTCATTGAGTGGGCTGGAGGCGTCCAGCTCGCCACGGTAGTCGTCCCAGCTGCCGGCGGCGCCGGTGAGAGTAACCTTTTGCTCATCCAGTGGCCGCTTGCGTATCAGGTTGATGGCTGCCGAAGGGTTGCCGGCGCCGGTTACCAAACCGGTGGCACCGCGCACGATCTCGACGCGGTCGAACATTGCCAGGTTCGGCTGGGCGCCGACTGAAACGCCGTTATAGCCGGTGGGGATGCCGTCATACATCAGGTTGTCGATGTCGAAACCACGTGAAGTGTAGGACTGTCGGCCAGGGCCACTGGAGAAATTCAGGAACAGCCCCGGCGTGGCTTTTACCACGTCGTTGATGCTGGTCATCGCCTGGTCGTCCATCCGCTGACGGGTAATGACCGTGACCGCTTGCGGGGTTTCACGCAGGGTAAGCGGCAGTTTGGTCGCGGTTGCCATCGAGCCGGTGGTGTAGGACTGGCTGCCTTCGGTCGTCGCACCGAGGACTTGCTCGGTGTTGATCTGCGTCGCACCTAACTCAACCACTTCGGGCGGTTGTTGCGCGTCGGCGGCGAAGGCCGCAGGTGAGTTGGCAAGACAAACCGCCAACGCCATCAAACTGGGTGTAAATGCTTTGCCAACATGAAGTTGCACGGACATGAAACGGAGTCTCCCCTGAACGCCGTCCCTAGCGAATAATAAAACTGTTGATAATTATTCGCATTAGTGTGGCAGATCCGCCCGAAGCAAAAAAGCCTTTGGGGAGACATAGTTAACTAAAATTTCACATTTTCCAGGGTGGCATATGGCTAGAGCCCGTCACAGCTGATCGGCGTCTATCACGGCCTTGGCAAATGCCGCCGGCGCTTCTTGCGGCAGGTTATGGCCGATGCCGCCGCTCACCAGACGGAACTGGTACTTGCCGGTAAAGCGTTTGGCGTAGTCCTCAGGTAACGGATGCGGCGCACCGTTGGCGTCGCCTTCGAGGGTGATCGTCGGCACGCCAATGCTCGGTGACTGCGCGAGTGTTTGCTCCAGGGCAGCGTATTGCGCTTCGCCCTGCACCAGGCCCAGGCGCCAGCGGTAATTGAATACGGTGATGGCCACGTGATCGGGGTTGTCCAGGCCTTTGGCGCTGCGTTCGAAGGTGGCGTCGTCAAAGGCCCACTTCGGTGAGGCGGTCTGCCAGATCAGCTTGGCAAAGTCGTGGGTGTTTTTCTGGTAACCGGCGGCGCCGCGTTCGGTGGCGAAATAGAACTGATACCACCACTGCAATTCCGCTTTGGGTGGCAGCGGGTTTTTGCCGGCAGCCTGGTTACCGATCAGGTAGCCACTGACCGACACCAATGCCTTGACCCGCTCCGGCCACAGCGCCGAGACAATATCTGCTGAGCGCGCGCCCCAGTCATAACCGCCCAGTACCGCCTGTTTGATCTTCAGCGCGTCCATGAAATCGATCACGTCCTGGGCCAGCGCTGCCGGTTCACCATTGCGTAAGGTTTTATCCGACAGAAAACGCGTGCCGCCATAACCCCGCGCATATGGGATTAACACGCGGTAGCCCTTGGCAGCCAACAGCGGCGCGACGTTGGCGTAGCTGTCGATATCGTAGGGCCAGCCATGCAACAGAATCACCACTTGGCCATTGGCCGGGCCGACCTCGGCGTAGGCCACATCCAGCAGGCCGGCCTTGATCTGCTTAAGCGCCCCGAAGGCCGATTGATGCTGCGCTGGCGGGGTTTGCGGTTCGGGCATCTCGGCATGGGCCATGCCCATGGCAGCCAATGGCAACAGGGCAAGGGCCAGGAAAAGTGGGTGGCGTTTCAACTGAGCGTGCATGGCGAGCCTCCTTGGGCTTGATGGGTGCCGGATGCTCAGTTGAACGTCGTGCTGTATCGGCTGTGTTTCAGTAAGTGCCTTGGGTTAAACGTTGTGTATCGCAACACTTCCTGTACACAGTGCGATACACATACGCGGATCAGAAATCCATTCGAAGCCCCAGTGTGCCTTGGCGGCCGTTGAGGGCATTGCTGTCCAGGTTGCGGTTGTAGCCCAGTTGGCCGTACAGGCTGATGCCTTGGTCAACGGCCAGGGTGGCGCCGACGTTGAGGTCCAGCGTGGTCGACTTTTGCTCGGTGTTTATGTCGGTAGCATCATCGAACCTCACGCTGTTGGTGCCGGCGCGGGCATGCCAGACGTTGGCGCGCACATAGGGCTGCAGGGGCATACCACTCATCTCATAGCTGCCACGCAAGCGGGCACCCAGGCGAGTGGTGAGATGCGTGTCAGCGTCGTAGGAGACGGCGGAGATCCGGTCGTTCTGGCTGTCCAGCCGTGTGCGGTCGACGATAAGCTGGGCTTGTGGCTCCAGTTCCCATTGGGCACTCACGGCAAAAGGCCAGCCCACTTCGGCGGACGCCAATGCATTGCTGCCTTTGGTTTTCATCTTGATGCCCCGGTCGGACTCGTTGTTGCCGGTGAAACGGGTGCCCATCACCACCAGGTCCAAATAGGCGCGGTTGGCGCCGATCAGTGTCCAGTAGGCGCCCAGGCTGTCGCCGCGTAAGGTCAGGCTGCCTGCGTCCTTGTCCTGGAAACCAGCGTGGAAACCCTTGACGTCGCCTCGCAGGCGGCTGTGCCCCACAAAGAAGCCAAACCGGTGAGTCTGGCCGCTGTCCGTGGTGGTGGCGTACAGGTCGC
Organism: Pseudomonas sp. KBS0710; assembly: GCF_005938045.2. Classification (GTDB taxonomy): domain Bacteria; phylum Pseudomonadota; class Gammaproteobacteria; order Pseudomonadales; family Pseudomonadaceae; genus Aquipseudomonas. The sequence goes on from NZ_VCCF02000001.1 coordinate 2,371,443, forward strand.
CGCCCACCTGGAAGGCCGACAGCGAACTGTCCAGTGTCGGGCTGACCGTTCCAGCGAAACTCTGGCGACTGTTGCCGCCGTAGACCCTGGCCCAACCCGTGGGGAATACCCCGGTTTGTTGCTGCTGGCGCTGATCGCCCACGCGTTCGTGGTAAGTCCCCAGCATGCCTTGCACGATTTGCTCGGCAGCTTGAAACAACACGGCGTACACCGGCACTTCGGCGCGGTAGAGGGGGATTGCAGTGTTGCCTGGGTTGGGCGGCAATGCCGGGGTGCCAGGCGCAGGGGCAGGCGCCGTAATCGCTGCACCGGGCGCGGGGAGGGCAGGCACGGTGGAGCGCAGGTAGTAATTGTGTTCCGTACCGGCGGTCACGCCCCCTTTGAACAAGTGATAGTCAAACGCACCGGCAGACACGGGGCTCGCCAGAGAGAATGCCCCGGCGTTGCTCGTGGCACCCTGGTTTGCCTGCACCACCTCAATGCCATCCTTCACGGTCAGTGCACCTGCGCCGCCCAGGTGGGTGATGCTGATCGCCGTGGCGCCCTGCAGGGTGCCTTGGCTGACCACCAATTTATCGCTGGGTGAGTTATCCGCGCCCAATACCGTTTGCAGCGCCAGCCGACCGCCCGTGCCGATGTAATTGCCGTTGACCGTCAAGCTGTCGGTCGTGCTGGAACTGCCGGTACTCATATCGATCAGACCGGCGTTGTTCAAGGTTGCCAATTGCCCGGCAGCGAAGGGCGAAAGCGCCCCGGTGGTGACGATCAGCCTGCTCGACCCCTCCACACTCATCACGCCGGTACCGGTATCAGCGCCTCCCAATACGAACGTGCCGCCCAATGTCAGGGTTGACCCATTGACCAGTCGCACCTGCTCCCAGCCGGTGTAGCGGCTCGGGGCATTGGTGTGTGCGGCATCGAAGGTGAGCGTGTCGTTGCCCAGGCCACCGTCCAGCTGGGGGTTGGAAGCCAGCAAGGTTTCACTGAGGTTATTCAGCAGGGCAGCATCATCATCGGCACCCATGAGAATTGCCCCGTTGATTGTTCCCCCGTCGGTCCAAATGAACTGATCGGCGCCGAAGCTGGTGAGGATCTGGCCGTTGACCCTGCCACCGCTGACCTGAATCAGATCCACACCAGCACTGGTGCTGATGTTACCGCCGATGGTGCTGGTGCCCGAGACGAGAATGGTGTCCCTGCCAAGCCCTGTGACGAGGTTGCCGACGATGGTGCCGCCGCGCATATCGAAGACATTATTATCGAGTTTCATGTCGACCCGGCCGATGGTGCCACCGGTCATCAGCGCTTGATCGCCGTCTTCAAAGGCGCCCTTGATGGCGCCACCAGTCAGGGTAAAGGTGTCATGTCCATCGCCTTGGGCCAAGGATTCGACGGTTCCACCGCTCATGACAAAATTGTCGATGCCCCCGCCCTGGATGATCGCCCCCGCCTGCCCGCCGTTGATCTGTACCAGATCCGCGCCATCTCCTTGGGTGATGGCCCCCGTGACAGTGCCCAGCGTCAGGCGAAACGTATTCGCACCGTCGCCCTGGTTAAGCATCCCATTGATTGCAGCTGTCGCACCGTTGATCTCTACCGAGTCGTTGCCGGCACCGGTTGTGACATTGCCGTTGAGGGCACCGCTGCCGCTAATGCTCAGCGTGTTGTTGCCGGCGGTGTCGGTAAAGCCCGGTGCGCTGCCGCTGTCGCAGGTCGAGGTGTCATTGCCGGCGGTGAGGTTGATCGTGCAGGTGCCAAGCGATGGCAGCGGCCAAGCCGCCATCAACGTGATACCCAGGTAAGTCAGCGAAACTGGCAGTGTGCGCATGGCCTGTCCTTGTCCGAAGGAAGTTCCTGCCCCTGGGCAACCAGGTGCAGTTCAAGCCATGGCAAGGTAGTGCGCGATACGGAGCAGGAACTGCGGTTTACCTGTCTTCGAAAACATCGGCCAATGCAAGGGGTTGGCATGGCTTTCTCGACTGCACATCAACCCGTGCAGGACTTTTTGCACCCTAGTCGCAGAGTGAGTCGGCCGCTACTGTGAGAATTAACAGGTACAGGTGAGCACTGCCCTAGGCAAACACGATCTCATAGGGTTCACGCATTCGCTCCAGCAACTCCTGGGCAAGCATCGGCGCCAGGCCGATCTCCGGGTCGCCGACCAATTGGCTGGCATACGCATGGGCCGCGTGCAGCTTGCGCGCGACGTTCCAGCTGTCCAGGCGCACCTTGCGCGCGCGATGCCAGGGGATCACCGAGCCTTCGCGCAGCGGCCAATGCCAGGCCCATATCGGCAGTTCATACAGGCGCGCGCCGGTGAGCTGGCAGGCTTTGGCGCTGGCGCGGCCGACGGCGTCATGGTCGTCCTTGCCGTCGTGGCGCCAGGTGGTGAACACCACGTCGCCCGGTTGCAGGTAGCGCGCAATGAACTGGCTCATGGGCTGTTCGCGGGCGGCGAGGGCGTCGTCGCAAAAGCCGCCGCGAATCCACTTCAGGCTGTGCAGCGGCATCCCCAGGCGCCGCAGCGCCTCAGCGCTTTCCTGCGGTCGGATCACACTCAGGCGGCTGGCCGGCCAGGCATTCGAGCCTGGGTGGCTGGCGCTGCCATCGGTGATCGAGATCAATTGCAGCGGGTGGTCGAGGCTGCTGAGCAGTTGCAATAAACCGCCACACGCCAGCACCTCATCGCCGGGGTGAGGCGCGATGACCACCACGCGCGCACCGCGTGGCACCAGCGAGGAGGGCTTGATAAAGGGGATTTGCGCCAACTGCGGCGCACTGTTCCAGATTTGCGCAGGGCCACGACGGCCCTCGCTTAATGAGGCAGGTTTCATGGGTGTCACGTCCTTGTCGAATGATGCCGGGTCGTACCCCGTTGACGGGACGACGCTGTTTTTTCAGCACAGGCTCCGCTGCGATGAACTGCGGCCATCCAACCCTGGATGACCAGCAAGGCAACTTCAGCATAGTCAAGAATTCGGTGTTTTTACATCTTGCACGGCCGAAATATTCAAGTGGCCTGCATCAGGCTCTTCAAATAATCACCAAAACCGCCTTGGGCGCGGCAGTCCAGGCGCGCACTGGTAATCACCTGGGGCGTGTGGCTCCAGGCGATGGAAGCGCCGCAGCGCTCCAGGTTGCGCACCAGTTGCACATCTTCGTGGCAGGCCAATGGCTCGAAGCCGCCGGACTGCACATACGCTGCGGCACTCACGCCCAGGTTGGCACCGTGAATATGCCGGTGGCCGTCGCGGGCTTCGTAGGCTTGGGTGTAGCGGATCTGCGCCGCTGCGTCGAAGCCTTCGTTCCAGGCGTCCACCGTCACCGTGCCGCACACGGCATCGGCGCCCAAGGCCAGTTGCGCCACCAGCCAGTCGGGGGCGACACGGCTGTCGGCGTCGGTGCAGGAGATCCAGCGTGCGCCCTGGTTTAACAAATGCCGCGCGCCCACCCCGCGCACATGCCCGACATTACGTGCCTGCACGTGTAGACACTGCACCGGATACGCCTGGGCAATCGCCGCGCTGCCGTCGCTGCAGCTGTCGAGCACCGCCAGGATCTGCACCGCCTCACCCAGCAAACCAGGATGGCTGGCAGCAATCATCGCGGCCTTGAGGCATTCCCCCAACAGCGCTTCTTCGTTATGCACCGGGATCAGAATGCCGATCATCGCAAGCCCTCATGGCTGGCGACCGAGGTGCCGTCACGGCTCCACAGGTCGAGTAAAAAGTCACTTTCATGATGTTGGACGAGGTGGGCCATACCCAGGCGTTGCGCGAGCATTTCGTGCACCTGTTCAGCCGTTTGCGGGCAGCCCTCGATGCGCGGGCGCCAGTGGCAGGCGAGCAGTTGGCCGTTGTCGGTCAGTGCATTGAGAGTGCAGTCGATCAGACGCTGTAAATCGTCGGCATCGAGGTAGTAGCAAAGCTCGCTCAACACAATCAGGTCGAACTGGCCGGCCGGCCATTCCTGAGGTAAACGGCTTTGATGCACCTGGGCGTGGGCAAACCCCATCAAGCGGGTGTGCGCCAGCGCCACGGCAGCGGCGGCCGTGTCGCAACACACCAGGCGGTCGCAACGCGCAGCCAACTCGGCACTCAGCTCACCGTTGGCGCAGCCGGGTTCAAAGATCGACGTGTAATGGGGCCGGGTCAGCACGGCCAGGGTCAGGGCGCGCTTGCGCTGTTCATACCAGCGCTGACGAAAGGCCCATGGGTCGTCATTACCGGCGAACAGTTGATCAAAATAGGGCGTGGCCACGCTCATACAAACACCACTTCAAAAGGTTGCAGCAAACGCTCCACCACATAGGGTGCCAGCACCGGTGCCAGGCCCACCTGCGGGTCGCCTTCCAACTGGCTGGCAAAGGCATGAATGGCGTGACGTTTACGCGCCACGGCTTCAGGTGTCAGCGCGATCTTGCGCGCACGGTGCCACGGCACCTGGCTGTCTTCGGGTGTTGCCCAGTGCCAGGTCCAAACGGGCAGCTCGTAGAGGGTTGCACCGACTGCCTGTGCCGCTTTGGCGCTGGCGCGGCCAACGGCTTCATGGTCGCAATGCCCGTCTTCGCGCCAGGTGGTGAACACCACATCGGTGGGCTTGAGATAGCGTTCTATGAACGCGCTCAACTCATCTTCACGGGCCGCCACCTGGCTGTCGGCAAAGCCTGCGCGCAGCCACTGCAAACTGTGCAATGGCAGGCCGAGACGGTGCAGGGCCTGGGCCGATTCCTGCGGGCGCACGATGCTCAAGCGCTCGACCGGCCAGCGCCTGGAGCCTGGGTGGCTGGCGCTGCCGTCGGTGACGGAAATCAGTTGGATCGGCCGGCCCAGCATAGCCAGGCCTTGCATCAGGCCGCCGCAGCCCAGCACTTCGTCGTCCGGGTGCGGAGCGATGATCACGGCGCGGTGCCCAGCAGGCACCAACTGCTCGACACTGATGTGCGGCAATTGGGCCATATGGGCTGAATCCTGCCATTGATGCAACGGCGTGCCCTGGCCAACGATCGGGTTGGGTTTCATAACAGCCACCTCCCTGTCGCTTCGTCCGCCACCAGCTTTCCCAACGCCGCCAGGTCGCGCTCGGCGTGGCTTTGGCGTACATACACGGGCAAGTCCGCCATCAACTGGGCGAAGTGCGGATCTTTGCAATACGGCCCGGCACCCACCGCGCGACCGACATGGTGCATGACCTGCTCGACCGTATCTTCAATGCACGCCCGTGCCTGTTGGGCCAACAGTTGCGCATTGGCGCGAGGGTCGCGGTCGATCTGCTCAGCGGCGTCGCGCAATACACAGGCGGCGCTGTTGAGCACGCTGTCAACCGCGCCCAGATGCGCCAGCGCATGGGGTTCAGGACGTTGGCTGCACTGCGCGCGCAGCACTTCGGCCAGGCGTTGAGCGCCGCCATACCAGCACGCGGCGATACCGACGCCGCCGTGCCAGAAGCCCGGCCGCGACAGGTAGTCGCCCGGTTCGCCAACCGCGATGCCGCGGGCCTCATCGAAGAGGATTTCGACACTGCCGGTGGCCGCCATGCCCACGGCGTTCCAGCCGTCATTGGTGACGGTGACGCCGGGCTGGTTCATCTCGACCGCCACCAACTGTTGGCGGTCGTCTTCGTCCCAGGCGGTCAGCAACCCATGGCTGACCACCGCTGCGCCGGAACACCAGGCTTTGCGCCCATCGACGATCAGGCGCTGGCTGTCGCGGCGCACACGCACCTTGGCCGTCGGCGGTTCGGCGGCCCACATGCCCCAAACGCTGCCCAAGGGCGGCAATGGGCTGTCGAGCTCGGCGATGATCGCCAGGGCATCGGTGTGGCCTTCGAACAGCTTGCACAGGCGCAGGTCATGACCTGCCACCTGCGCCAGCCGGCTGAAGCGTTCCAGCGTCTGGCCGCTGCCGGGCAATGGCAGTTGGTCCAGGCCTTCTTCCTGAAGCGCCTTCAGTGCAACGCCCAGCGCCTGCGTGTCGGCGTAGCTGCGGTTGCCTTGAAGGAATCCATGCAGAGCCATCTCACACCTCGTCGTCGCGTTGCAGTTCGAACAGCAGCAGTGAGCGTCCGGTCACCGCATACTCGTGCTCGAAATCAAAACGTTCCTGACCGCGCACAGCGGGGGCATTGGTATCGAGCATACAGGTCCAGAACTCACCCTGGGGCACCGGCGGCAGGCGGAAATTCACCATGTCGTGGTGAGCGTTGACCACCAGCAACAGGGTCGCATCACCGCCTGGGCGACGAATCCCGGTTTCCTGGGCGCGGCCGTCCATCAGCATGCCCAGGCAGCGGCCATGGCTGTCTTCCCACTGTTCGGTGCTCATCTCGTTGCCATCCGGCGCCAGCCAGGTGACGTCTTTTACGCCGAGATCTTCGTTGTAGTCGCCCACCAGGAAGCGCCCACGGCGCAGGATCGGGTAGGCCAGGCGCAACTTGATCAGGCGTTTGACGAACTTGAGCAGTGCCTTGCCGTCGTCATCCAGGTCCCAGTTGACCCAGCCGATCTCGCTGTCCTGGCAATAGGCATTGTTGTTGCCGTGCTGGGTACGCGCGAACTCGTCGCCGGCCACAATCATCGGCGTGCCTTGGGCGAGCAGCAGCGTGGCAAAGAAATTGCGCATCTGGCGCAGGCGCAGCGCATTGATTTCCGGGTCTTCGGTGGGGCCTTCGACGCCGTGGTTCCAGGACAGGTTGTTGTTACTGCCGTCCTGGTTGTTCTCGTCGTTGGCTTCGTTGTGCTTGTCGTTGTACGACACCAGGTCGTGCAGGGTGAAACCATCGTGGGCGGTGATGAAGTTCACCGAGCTGTAGGGCCTGCGACCCCGGTGGTTGAACATCTCACCCGAGGCAGTCATGCGCCCGGCAAAGTCCGCCAACTGGCCGTCGTCGCCTTTCCAGAAGGCGCGCACGGTGTCACGGAAGCGGTCGTTCCATTCCACCCAGCCAGGTGGGAAATTGCCCACTTGGTAGCCGCCGGGGCCGCAGTCCCAGGGTTCGGCGATCATTTTCAGCTGGCGCAGCACCGGGTCCTGGCGGCAGGCCACGAGGAAGCTGTGGCGCTCGTCGAAACCGTCGCGGTAACGCCCAAGGATGGTCGCCAAGTCAAAGCGGAAACCGTCCACATGCATCTCGGTGGCCCAGTAACGCAGCGAGTCGGTGACCATCTGCAGCACGCAGGGGTGGCTCAGGTCCAGGGTATTGCCGGTGCCGGAATCGTTGATGTAGAAGCGTTTGTCGTCGGGCATCAGCCGGTAGTAGGAGGCGTTGTCGATGCCGCGCATCGACAGGGTAGGGCCGCGCTCGTTGCCTTCGGCGGTGTGGTTGTAGACCACGTCGAGGATCACTTCGAGCTTCTGTTCATGCAGGTGCGCGACCATCTCCTTGAATTCGGCGATCTTGCCGCTGGCCAGGTAGCGCGGGTCGGGCGCAAAAAACGCGATGCTGTTGTAGCCCCAATAGTTGGTCATGCCTTTTTGCAGCAGGTGCTGGTCGTTGACGAAGGCATGCACCGGCAGCAGCTCAACGGATGACACGCCGAGTTGGCGGATGTGCTTGAGCACGTCATCTTCCATCAACCCGGCGCAGGTGCCGCGCACCGACTCACCCACCGACGGGTGACGCATGCTGATGCCGCGCAGATGGGTTTCGTAAATGATCGTGCGGTCCCACGGCACCCGTACCGGCTGGTCGTTGCCCCAGGTGTGCGCGGGGTCGATGACCTTGCACTTGGGCACAAAGGGCGCGCTGTCACGTTCGTCAAAGCTGAGGTCGTCGTCCGGGTGGCCGATGGTGTAGCCGAACAGCGCCTCGGACCATTTGAGTTCACCCACCAGCTGTTTGGCATACGGGTCGATCAGCAATTTGTTGTGGTTGAAACGGTGACCATTGGCCGGGTCATACGCACCGTACACGCGGTAGCCGTAAATCAGCCCGGGGTGGGCGTCGGGCAGGTAGCCGTGGAAGGTTTCGTCGGTGTATTCGGGCAGTTCGATACGCTCAAGCTCGACCTCGCCGGTGTCATCGAACAGGCACAGCTCGACCTTGGTGGCATTCGCTGAGAACAGCGCAAAGTTGACGCCCAGGCCGTCCCAGGTGGCGCCTAGAGGGAAGGGCAAACCTTCACGAATCCGCGACGGCTCATTTTCCGGCGTGGCTGGGTTGTTATCGGGTTTGCTCATTAAATTGCTCCTGCAAGGGTCTTTTTCGGGCCGAGCGCTACCGTGCCGACGGTTGCTCAGCTGACGCAATAAAAAGTAAAAAGGGCCGCCTGCCGACAGTGTCGGCAGGCGGCGCGTGGGCTGTTAAGGCTTGGGCTTTTTCGGTGCCGCAGGCTTCTTGGCCGCTGGCGGTGCAGGCTTGCTGGCCGCCGGGGCCGGCGGCTTGGCTTTTGGCGCAGGCTTGGGCGCGGTCTTGGGCTTGGCCGCAGCTTTTGGCTTGCTGGGCGTCAGCGCTTCGGCTTCGGCCAACTTGCGCGCCATCTCCCAGTGGCGTGCATCTTCACCGTGGGGCTTGCCTTCGGATTCCCAGATCTGATGCGCCAATTCGCGTATGCGTTTGTCTTCAGTACTCATCACAATACTCCTCACAGAAAATTTTCAGCTTTCTTGATCATCGGAATTGATAAAGACATTGACCGGGAAATCCCCCAGGGCAGCGCTGATCAACAGCTCCTTGTTTGGTGTGACTGCGCCTGTATGAAAAAGTCCCTTCCAGTTTTGTGTTGTGGTGGCGAACGGTAATTTCACCCGCGTATCGCCCCAAACCTGCGCATTGATGTGGGGTTGTTCACCTTTTTCCAGCAAGCGATGGGACCAACGTGGCACCACTACCAGCAGGTGTTTGCCTTGATACGTGCGGCAAAATGCGACGACGTGATCGGCGTGTTTGCCTTCCACTTCCAGCGCGGTGTAACTGCCGCGTTGGAAGAGTTCGGTATGGGCCTTGCGCACGGCCAACACCTGGGCAATCAGCGCCTGTTTGATACGCCCGTCGCGCCAGTGGGACAACAGTTCGCCGACGTCCGGTGGGTTGTTCAGCGCGTGTTGCCGTGCATTGAAATCCACCGGGCGGCGGTTGTCCGGGTCTACCAGGCTGAAGTCCCAGAACTCATCGCCCTGGTACAAATCCGGTACACCCGGCACGGTGATGCGAAGCAAGGATTGCGCCAGGCCGTTCAGTGCGCCCGCCGTGGCGATGGCTTGGGCGGCGCTGCCGATGGCGTTGCGTAACGTCGCGCCGGCATCGCTGAGCAGCAGGCGTGACAGGAAGGCTTCGACTGCCTGTTCATAGGCGTCGTTGGGCGCGCTCCAACTGCTTTGCAACTTGGCCTCGCGCAGGGCTTTTTGCTGCCATTGCCACAGGCGTTGCTGGTAAGACTGCAGGTCCGGGTTGGTTTCCAGCGGCCAACTGCCGAGCAGCACCTGGTAAAGGATCAGCTCATCGCCCGCCGACGGGCTGTGTGCATCGTCGCGCAGCGGTGCGGCGAGGCGGCGCCAATGCTCGACCTGTTCGACGTACCACGGCGCACATTCACTCAGTACCGCCAGGCGCGCCCGTGTGTCTTCGCCGCGCTTGTGGTCGTGGGTGGCGGTGGCCAGCAGGTTGTCGGGGAAAGCCTGCAAACGCTGCTGGTTGGCTGCGTGAAAGTCCGCCAGCGGTGCACTGAACTGTTCAGTGCTAAAGCCCACATCGTTACGCGACAGCAGCACCGCCGAGCGATAGAACGCGGTGTCTTCCACGGCCTTGGCAGCCGCCGGCGATGTAAGCTGCTGGAAGCGTACGCAGGCATGCTTGAGCATCTTGCGTTCACGCCCGACCCGGCGGTTGCGCCAAGGCTGGCCGCCCAGCCATTTTTCCAGGTGGTCGAGTACCGGCCAGTCGCCTTCGCCCAAGGTGCTGCGCGCACCGGCCAAGGCTTGCAGGAAAAACACATCGTCATTGGCGCTGCGCCCACGCGCACTGATGTAGGTGCGGTACACCGGGAAATGCACGATCAGTTCCTGCAAGGCGCGGCGGATCGCGCCCAGGGTCAGGTCGCGGGTCATCACGTCGTCGCGGGCCACTTGCAGCAGGGCCTGGGCCACGCTCTCGAAGTCACCGGCCAGCGAGCCATTGAGGATCTGCTGGCGAGCCAGCCAGGCTTCTTCGATAAAGGCCGCGGGCCGTTCGCTGTGGCGCGTCCACAGCTCAGCCAGCGGTGCAAAGCCTGCTGGGTCGTGCTGCAACAGCGACAGCTGGTTCATGAATTCATAGCCGGTGGTGCCGTCTACCTGCCAGTCTTCGCGCAGGGTTTCGCCTTCACCGAGGATTTTTTCCACGAAGATCGGCAAATGCCGATTGGGCGAAAGGGCGTCCACGCGCCGGCGCAACTTGCGGCAATACCCGCGCGGGTCGGCCAGCCCGTCGATATGGTCGATGCGCAGGCCGTCCACCAGACCTTGGCTGATCAGCTCGAAAATCTTGCCGTGGGTGGCTTCGAACACGGCGCTGCGTTCTACGCGCAGGCCGCCCAGTTCATTCACGTCGAAGAAGCGCCGCCAGTTGATATCGTCCGCTGCGGTACGCCAGCTGGCCAGCCGATACACCTGCTGTTCCAGCAAGGCGTGCAAGTGCTGGAAGCCGTCTGGCTGGCGGCCATCAAACTCGGCCAGTCTGTGTTCGATGGCGTGCAGCACCGAAGCTTCGCTGGCGCGCTCGGCCAACGCGTGTTTAAGCCAGCCGGCTTCGGTGTAGGCGTCATCATCAACGGCGAGGGCGCTGAAACGCTCGGCCAGGGGCTTCAACACTTCTTCGCTGCCCAGGATCATGGCGTAGTCACGCGGGCAAATCGGAAAGCGATGCTCGTAATGCTCGACGTAAAAAGCGCCCTGCACGGCGTCGAACTTGAGCGCCAGGTTGCCGCTTTGCAGCGCGTCACCGTAGTCGCTGCCCAGAAACGGCATCAGCAACTGGCCCTTGAGCAGCGGGTCCGGCGAGTGCCACTGGATATCGAAAAACTCGCTGTAGGGGCTAAGGCGCCCCCATTCCAGCAGGTCCAGCCACCACGGGTTGTCGGCACCGCCGACGGCCATATGGTTGGAGACGATATCGAGGATCAGCCCCATCCCATGCTCACGCAGCGCCGTTACCAGCCTGTGCAAGGCGGGCTCGCCGCCAAGTTCGGGGTTGACGCGGGTCGGGTCAACCACGTCGTAGCCGTGCATGGAGCCGGCGCGCGCGGCCAGCAGCGGCGAGGCATACAGGTGGCTGATGCCGAGCTGGGCGAAGTAGGGCACCAGCGGGACGGCATCGTCCAGGGTAAAGCCTTTATGAAATTGCAGGCGCTGGGTCGCGCGCAGAGGTAATGCGTTCATCGGTCACGCTCATGGGCCTGGTTGCGCGCCACGGCCAGCAGCTCCAGGCGGCGGGCGGCACTGTCGTTGTCGAGCAGGCTGGCAGCTTCACCGGGCAGGCGACGGCGCCAATTGGGGTGGGTGTCGGTGGTGCCGGGCAGGTTGGCTTGTTCCTCGATGCCCAGCGCGTCTTCCAGCGGCAACAGTACCAACGGCGCGCGGGTGTGGCCCAGGTAGCGCACGCTGGCGTCGATCATGTGGTCGGTGTCGTTGCGGATTTCATCGACGAAGTTCTGCGGGTCCTGGCTCAAGGCCTGGCGCAGCGCCTGGCGTTCGCGCAGGCGGTGTTCGCTCCATTGCTCCACGGTGGGCGCATCGATCAGGCCCAGCTGGATATTCCACTCGATATCGCGGCTGTGCCACCAGCCGTTGAGGGTTGGCAAGTCATGGGTGCTGGTGGTGGCCAAGGCGTTGTCCGGCCAGTCGAGGATCGGCTTGAAGTGGCCCTCGTGGTTTTGTTCAAACAGCAGTACGCGCATGCCCAGGATCGAGCGGCCGCTGAGTTTTTCACGCAGGCCATCGGGCACGGTGCCCAGGTCTTCACCGAGCACGATGGCCTGGTGGCGGTGGGATTCCAGCGCCAGCAGGCGCAGCAGGTCATCCACCGGGTAATACAAATACGCGCCTTCGCGCGGCGTAGCGTCCATGGGGATGACCCACAGGCGTTGCAGGCCCATTACATGGTCGATGCGCAGGCCACCGGCGTGGGCGAAGTTGGCGCGCAGCATCTCGATAAAGGCGCGAAAGCCGTTGCGCTTGAGGCCTTCGGGGGAAAACGCCGAGATGCCCCAACCTTGACCGGCGCGGTTGAGAATGTCGGGTGGCGCACCGACGGTGAGGTTGGCGAGTAACTCATCCTGCCGGCTCCAGGCCTGGCTGCCGCCGCCGTCGGCGCCCACGGCCAGGTCAGCGATCAGGCCGATGCCCATGCCGCTGCCACGCGCGGCTTGCTGCGCGCGCTCCAGGCTGCGGGCGATCAACCATTGGCTGAAGGCGAAATAGCCAATTTCATCCGCATGCTCGGCGGCAAATTGCGCCAGCGCCGGGCTCTGTGGCGTGCGCCAGGCTTCAGGCCAGTGGCGCCAGTCGAGGTCTTCACCGGCGGCGGCGCGCACGGCCTGCACGGCTTCGAAGCGGCAGTGGTTTTCCAGGGCTTCGCCGCCGGCCTGGCGAAAGCTCAGGAAGTCGGCGTGTTGCGGGTGCTGGCCGTGGCGGAAATCTTCATACAAGGCGCGCAACAGGCGCTGCTTGGCGCGGGCGGCGGTGGGCCAGTCGATCAAGCTGAGTTGTTCCAGCTCGTGCAGCTCATCCGTGAGGTCCAGCGCGTCGATGGCGTTGCGCACTTCGCGCTCGCCGAGGATGCAGGCGGGCGAGGCATACAGGCTGTTGAGGAACAGACGGCTGGAGGGTGAATAGGGGCTGTAGCGTTCGGTGTCGGCGCTGAACATCGCGTGCATCGGGCTGATGGCCAGCGCGTCGGCGCCGCGTTCGGCGGCGCTGCGCACCAGGTGCTCCAATGCCAGGGTGTCACCAAAACCGCCGTCACCCAGGCGGCGCAGTGCATACAGTTGCGCGCTCAGGCCCCAGGCGCGGGCGGGTTGGCTGTCGACCGCTTCAGCGACGCTGTAGCAATGGGTAGGGGCCACGGCCAGGGTGAAGGTTTGGTCGTCGATATGCACTTGGTGATAGCCCAGCGCAATCACGCCGGGTAGTTCGGCATTACCATCCAGGCGCAGTTCGAGAGTTTCGCCCTGTTCCAGGCTGACGCGGCACGGTGTGTCCGGGGCGAAGTAACGCGCTAGGTCCAGAGCCGCGCCGGTGTCCACGGTCATCAGCGGTGGCAGGTGTTTGTCTTGTTGCACCTGTTCCATTTCGAGCAGGCTGGCATCGATCTCGGCGTCGGTATCGGCCGGGTGGCCCAGGCCTTTGAGGACGGCCCGCAAGGCGGCAGGTTTGACATGTTGCGGGCGGCCGTTTGCGTCGATCCAATCGACGGCCAGGCCCGCACGGCTGGCGAGTATTTCCAGGTTCGCTTCGCTCAAGGGTGCTCTCCAACAGGGGATAAGGCGACGCGCGCGCTGAACGGCGCCAGTTGCGCGCCTTCATGGGCAGACGTCTCGAATAGCAGGTGCGGCGGCGCCGGGTGATCCAGCGGCGTGGCGCCCAGGTTCAGGTCAATCTGCAACACGCTGCCGTTGCCCAGGCGCCAGCGCGCGGTGACGGCGCCGTCGGCCAGTACCTGTGCGCCGAGGGCTACGCTGCCGGGCAAGTGCGGCACGATATGCACATGGCGCAGGCTCAAGAGTTGGCGGTACAGCTGCGCGTGTGCGTTCTCGGTGAATAAGGGCGCCGACTGCAGAAATGTCGGCAGCGCGTTGGGGTCGGGAATGTGTTCGCGCCGCTCAGGGTCTTTAAACGCGGCGAAGTCGGCGAATTCGTTGCGCCGGCCTTCGCGCACGGCTTCGGCCAGCTCACCGTGGTGGTCGGTGAAAAACAGGAACGGTTGCTCGGCGTTGACTTCATCGCCCATAAACATCAGCGGAATCATCGGCGACATCAGCAGTAAGGTGGTGGCCGCTTTCAGCGCCTGGGGCGAGCACAGCTGGTGCAGGCGCTCGCCCAGGGCGCGGTTGCCGACCTGGTCGTGGTTCTGCAAAAACGCCACGAAGGCGCTGGGCGGCAGGTCGCCGCTGGGCTCGCCGCGTGCGTGGCCATGGCGGGTGGTGTGGCCTTGGTAGACAAAACCTTCGCCCAGGCAGCGCGCGAGTTTCTCTGTAGGGTTCTGCGCGAAGTCGCTGTAATACGCATCCGTTTCGCCCGTGAGCAGTACGTGCAGCACGTTATGGAAGTCATCGTTCCACTGCGCATCAAAGTCGTGCTTGAGCAGGCTGGCCTGGTTGAGTTCGTTTTCCAGTACCAGCCACACGTGGCGGCCGGTATCCACCTGCTGGCGTACCCGTTGTGCGAGTTGCTTGAGGAAGTCGGGGTTGTCGATGGCGTGTACCGCGTCCAGGCGCAGGCCGTCGAAGCGGTACTCGAGCAACCACATCAGTGCGTTGTCGAGGAAGAAGTCGCGCACCTCACGGCGATCAAAATCAATCCCGGCGCCCCAGGGCGTGTGCACGTCTTGTTCAAAAAAGCCCTGGGCATACTGGCCCAGGTAATTGCCGTCGGGGCCGAAGTGGTTGTAGACCACATCCAGGATCACCGCCAAACCGTGTTCGTGGGCGCTGTCGATCAGCGCCTTGAGTTGTTCGGGGGAACCATAGGAAGCCTGCGGGGCGTAGGGCAGAACCCCGTCGTAGCCCCAATTGCGCTCGCCGGGAAATTGCGCCAACGGCATCAGTTCAATGGCGGTAACGCCAAGTTCGGCCAGGCGGGGTAGCTGTTTTTCAACGGCGGCATAACCCCCCATTGCGCCCACATGCAGTTCGTAGATAACGGCTTCGTGCCAAGGGCGACCTTGCCACTGGCTGTGTCGCCATTGATAGGCGAGGGGATCGACGACGATGCTCCAACCGTGTACGTCAGTAGCCTGAGCCCGGGAAGCGGGATCGGGCACGTCGTGTTCGCCGTCGATGTTATAGCGGTAACAAGTGCCCGCCGGGCATTTGGTTTCTACCTCGAACCAGCCATCTGCCTGGGGCAACATGGCGATGGACTTGCCGTCTTGCAATTCAACGCTGACATAAAACGCGTCTGGCGCCCACAAGGCAAAACGCGTGTGTTGCGCGTCCAGCATGATTGCGCCGTGGGGCCAGGTTTCCAGAGTCCTTGACGGCATCTATGAAGACCTCCCTTTTTTGAAACAAAAACAAATAATTACTTCGTGGGTTTCCCCAGCGCCTTGGCCACCAGTTGCTCGTAAAGCTCGGCGTAGGGTTCTACCGCCTGGCACCAGTTGAACGGCTGGGTCATGGCGCGGCTGCGCATGGCGTTAAGCAGGCCTTTATTGGCAAATACCCTGAAGGCGCGGCTCAGCGCCTCTTCATAGCTTTCAACCGTGGACTCGTTGAACAGGAAGCCGGTTACGCCATTTTCGATGGTGTCCGCCAAGCCACCGGTATTGCGTGCCACCGGCAGCGAGCCGAAACGCTGGGCATACATCTGGCTCAGGCCACATGGCTCATAGCGCGAAGGCATCAGCAGGAAATCGCTGCCGGCAAACATGCGCCGTGCATCGGTTTCATTGAAGCCGATACGCACGCCCACCTGGCCCGGGAAGCGCAGGGCGAGTTCGCGCATGGCGTGTTCTTCTTCCGGCTCGCCACGGCCGATGATGGCGATCTGGCCACCGTTCTCGACAATGAAGCTGCTGACCGCTTCGGTCAGGTCCAGGCCTTTTTGATACACCAGGCGCGATACCACCGCGAACAGCGGGCCAGTGGACTCATGCAGGCCGAACAGTTCGCGCACATGGGCGGCGTTCACCGCCTTGCCTTCCCAGTCGCCAATATTGAAATTGTGGGTCAGGTGCGTGTCGGTGGAGGTTTCCCAGCTTTCGTCGATGCCGTTGGGAATCCCGCTGAGCAGGCCTTGCTGGGTTTTGCTGGCGAGGAAACCATCGAGACCACAGCCGAATTCCGGGGTGGTGATTTCCTGGGCGTAGGTCGCACTCACGGTGGTGATATGGCTGGAGTACGCCATGCCCGCCTTGAGGAACGACATCTTGCCGTAGAACTCCATGCCTTCCTGTTGCAGGGCATGGGGTGGAATCCCCAATTCCGGGGTAGACGCCAGGCTGACCACGCCTTGATAGGCAAGGTTATGAATGGTGAACAGCGTCGGGGTGCGTGACCCACGCCAGTGCATATAAGCCGGCGCCAGGCCTGCGGGCCAGTCATGGGCGTGCACCAGGTCCGGGCACCAGTGGATCTGCGCCAGGTTGGCGGCCATGTCGGCGGCGGCCAGGCCCAGGCGGGCGAAACGAATATGGTTGTCCGGCCAGTCGCGGCCATTGTTGGCGCCGTAGGGCGTGCCTTCACGCTCGTAAAGCTCTGGGCAGATCAGCACATAGATGACCAGGCCGTCCTTGAGGTCCATGCGCCCGATCTTGCACGGCGGCAGCGCCGCGTGGCCGCCCAGTTCGCCGATGATATGGATCGGGTTGTCGCTTTCCATCACCTGTGGGTAGCCCGGAATCAGCACGCGCACATCGTGCAGGTGCGCCATGGCGCGGGGCAGGGCGGCGGAAACGTCGCCCAGGCCGCCGGTTTTCACCAGGTCGGCGAATTCGGAGGTCACAAACAAGACTTTCTTACGATTAGGGTTCTGACTCACGATCGGCCGCACAGTGTTGGGCAGGTCGGCCAACGACGTCGGGCCCCCTGCCGGCTGACTAAAACGCTCTCCCTGAGTATCGACTGCAGCACTGATCATAGTTCTCTCCTACATGTTTGGTCGGCTGATGGCCCGCTGCCATCGGCTCCGATTGGCCACATCCTGCGGCCAGGCGCACAAGCACTGTACAAACTGGCAAGGCGTATGCCAGTTGCACCGATTGCTAAAAAAGAGTGGATGGACGGGCATTTGGCTGAATCGCCTGCGCTCGTCTCCCTTAAAAACTTGACCTGCGGCAGAGTTGTAAAGTTTCGATTTTTTGCGGGGTTTTTGTTTTGGAACGGACCCATCGGTCATGAGTCTAGGACAGATCCCAGAGCCTGTAGGGTTTCTAGGGCTTTTTTGTAGGACAAAAAACTTGTAATGATATGCCAGGTTGGAAATTTGCCCGGGAAGGGGGTTGTGGCAGGGGAGCTTGCGGTTACGTATTCGCCCCCGACACTTTCAAGCAAGAGCGGGGCCGCCGCGCGCCCCAGCGGGAGCAAGCTCCCTCGCCACGGTGGTGCGTATGCTCAGGATTGGTGCATCAAGTCAGCACGCGAATGGGCGTGCCTTTGGCCCAGGCCTGAATGTCTTCGATCATCTGCTGATAAAACTGCCGATAATTCTGCTCACTCACATAACCGACGTGGGGCGTGGCCAGCACATTCGGCAAGCGCCGGAAGGGGTGATCAGCCGGTAGCGGCTCTTCGCTATACACATCCACTGCGGCCCCTGCCAGTTGCCCGGCTGATAACGCCTCGATCAGCGCCTGCTCATCCACAATCGGCCCGCGTGAGGTATTGACCAGACGCGCGCTTGGCTTCATCCAGCCCAGCGCCTGCGCATCTACCAGGCCGCGGCTGCGCTCGCTGAGCACCAGGTGCACGCTGAGAATGTCGGCCTGCTCGAATAGCTCGCGCTTGCTGACGCAGCTTACACCCGCCTCGGCAGCACGCTCCGGCGTGAGGTTCTCGCTCCAGGCAATCACGCGCATGCCAAATGCCTGGCCAAACTGCGCGACTTTCTGGCCGATGCTGCCCAGCCCGAGAACCCCCAGGGTTTTGCCATACAGATCACCGCCCAGCCCGACCTGCCAGCCGCCGGCGCGCAACGAGTTGGCTTCGGCCAGCAGGTTGCGGGTCGAGGCCATGATCAGTGCCCAGGTTAACTCCGGCGCCGCCTGCTTATAGCTGTCGGTGCCACACACCTGGATGCCTTGGGCTTTGGCGGCGGCAATGTCGATGGCAGCGTTGCGCATGCCGCCGGTCACCAGCAGTTTCAGCTTGGGCAGGCCTTGCAGCAGGGCCTGGTCGAAGCTCGAGCGCTCGCGCATCACGCAAATCACGTCGAACGCCTGCAAACGTTCAACCATCGTGGCGGTATCGGCGGGGTAATCGTGTAGAAAATGCACCTGGCCCACCGACGCCAGTGCCGACCAATCCACCACACCACTGGCCACATTCTGCCAATCATCAATGACTGCGATCTGTACCGACATTCACGAGTGCCTCGAAAAAGGTTGGATTAAAGGGCGTTCAGCCCCTGCAACAGTGCTGTATTAAACTGCGCCGGTTCTTCCATTTGCGGTGCGTGGCCCAGGCCTGGGAACTCCACCAGGGTCGCGTGGGGGATCAGCTTGGCCGCTTGCTTGCCCAGCACGTCGTAATGACCGAGCCTGGCCTTGACCGCTGGCGGCGCAATATCACTGCCGATGGCGGTGGTGTCGGACGTGCCGATCAACAGCAGCGTGGGCATCTGCAAGTCCTTGAACTCGTAGTACACCGGCTGGGTGAAGATCATGTCGTAAATCAGCGCCGAGTTCCATGCGACCTGCGTATGGCCTGGGCCTTTGTTCAGACCGGCAAGCATATCGACCCAACGGTCGTACTCAGGCTTCCAGCGCCCGACGTAATAGGTATTGAGCTCATACTGGCGAATGCCGTCGGCGCTCAGTTTCAACTCGCGCTCATACCATTGGTCGACGCTGCGATAGGGCACGCCCAGGGCTTTCCAGTCCTCCAGGCCAATGGGGTTGACCAGTGCCAGTTGCTCGGTTTGCGTGGGATACAGCAGCGCATACCGGGTGGCGAGCATGCCGCCGGTGGAGTGGCCGATGATTGTGGCCTTCTGAATGCCGAGTTTTTCCAGCAACTGATGGGTGTTGATCGCCAGTTGCTGGAAGCTGTACTGGTAGTGGTCAGGCTTGCTGGATGTGCAAAACCCGATCTGGTCCGGCGCGATCACGCGGTAACCCGCTTCGCTCAGTGCTTTGATCGAGTCTTCCCAGGTGGCGCCACAAAAGTTCTTGCCGTGCATCAGCACGACGCTGCGGCCATTGGCGGTGCCTTTAGCGGGCACGTCCATATACCCCATTTGCAGTGATTTGCCCTGGGATTGGAAACTGAAGTGTTCGACCGGATAAGGGTATTGAAAGCCTTGCAGCTCCGGGCCGTAGGTCGGCCCTTCGGTGGCGGCAAAAGCGGGCAGGGCAGCGATCAACAGCAGGCTTGCGGCGCACAGAGAACGGATCGGCGTCATGGGTCAGGCTCCAGGAACAGTGCCCGGATGCTCTGACGAGGGGATTAAGCGAGGATTAACGGTGGCGCAGCGGCCTCGCTGCGCCCCGACGCAGGAGGGTTTAATACGCCAATAAACCCGGCATTAATGCGCTGTGAAAACGTTCGGGTTCTTCCACCTGTGGCGAATGGCCAAGGCCTTCGAACTCCACCAGTTTGGCATTGGGAATCAACTGGGCGACGTGCTTGCCCAGGGTTTTGTAGTCACCGAGCTTCGCCCTGACTTCAGGTGCGGCCAGGTCGCGGTTGAGGGCGGTGGTATCGGAAGTACCAATCAACAGCAGCGTCGGCACCTGCAGGTCCTTGAACTCGTAGTACACCGGCTGGGTGTAGATCATGTCCCAGATCAAGGCGGAGTTGCGTACCACTTGGGTGTGACCCGGGCCGTTGAAGAGCCCGACGAGCATATCGACCCAACGGTCATAGGCCGGCTCCCAGCGGCCGCCGTAATAATTGTCCTGTTGATACTTGCGCACGCCTGCGTAGGTGAGCTTGCGCTCCGATTGCGCCCATTGTTCGAGCGGGCGGTAAGGCACGCCCAAGGCTTTCCAGTCTTCCAGGCCGATAGGGTTGACGAGCCCAAGCTGTTCGGTTTGTGCTGGGTACATCAAGGCATATCGGGTGGCGAGCATACCGCCGGTAGAGTGGCCCAGCAGCGTGGCTTTTTTGATGCCCAGTTTTTCCAGTAACTGGTGGGTATTGTTGGCCAGTTGGTGGAAGCTGTATTGGTAAGCTTCGGGCTTGCTTGAGGTGCAAAAGCCAATCTGGTCGGGGACCACCACGCGAAAGCCATTTGCGCTCAGCGCCCTGATCGAGTTGTCCCAGGTGGCGCCGCAGAAATTCTTGCCGTGCATCAATACGATGGTGCGGTCCAGGGGCTTGCCCGTGGGCGCGACGTCCATGTAGCCCATCTGCAACGACTGGCCCTGGGACCTAAACTTGAAGCGTTCGACCGGATAAGGGTATTGGAAACCTTGCAGCTCGGGGCCGTAGCTGTCGTCTTTGCCGGTGGCGCAGCCGGTAAGGGCCATAACCAGTAGCAAACTCGTGAGAAATAGCGTGCGTGTCGGTCGCATGGTGTGCTCCGTAGTGAAAAAAACGGAGGCTGTCGGCACAGGATTAATCGAGGATTAATCCTGTGTACCGAACGACAGACACAGCTTATTCCTACGCCAAAAGCACCTGCCACTGACAGTTGTTACGGCTTCGCCAAATGGTTCAGCGTCAACGCTGCCAGCACGGCGTAACGGGCGCCTTTGGCCAGAGTGACCAGCAGCATAAAACGCCAGAACGGCTCACGCATGACCCCGGCCACCAAGGTCAGTGGGTCGCCAATAATCGGCACCCAACTGAGCAGCAGCGACCAATGCCCCCAGCGTTGATAGTGGCGGCGGGCTTTTTCCAGGTGCTTGGGGCTGACCGGAAACCAGCGCCGCGCCTTGTAGCGCTCAACCGATCGGCCCAGCCACCAGTTGACCACCGAACCCAATACATTGCCGACCGTGGCGATCACCAGCAGCCCCCACAGGCTGTAGTGCCCGCTGAGCAGCAGGCCGACCAGCACGGCTTCCGATTGCAGCGGTAGCAGGGTGGCCGCGCCAAAAGCGGCAAAAAACAGCCCGAGGTAACCGACGAACATTAATCAGTGGGCCGGGTAATCAGCCACCACTACATCCTGACCCTCGCGCGTCAGGCCAATGACCTGGTAGGCCTCGCGCCGCTCACCCATTTCCATGCCGGGTGAGCCCATGGGCATGCCAGGTGCGGCAATACCCAGTAGATCATCGCGTTTGCGCAGCGCCAGCACCTGCTCGGCGGGCACATGGCCTTCGACGAACTTGCCGTCGATCACGGCGGTATGGCACGAGCCCAGGCGCGGTGCGACGCCCAGGCGTTGCTTGACGGCGCCCATGTCGACTTCGACATGGTCGTTGACCTTGAAGCCGTTGGTTTCCAGATGGCTGATCCACTTTTTGCAGCAACCGCAGTTGGCGTCGCGGTGGACGTCGATAGGGATCAGGTCGGCGGCCTGGGCCAGGGTGGAGGTGAACAGGGCGCAGAGTAAGGCCAGTCGCAAGGGGTTTTTCATGCGGGTCTCGTGGGCAAGAGGATGGCGTCGGAGTTGTGCGGCGATCATGCCGACGTCATCGCAGGCAAGCCAGCGCCCACAGGGTGATAGGTGAGGGAGTAATGTTTCTAAATTATACGAAGGCCGCGTTTTCCAGCCGATGCTTGAGCTGGTCCAGCGCAATGCCCGACAGCTCGATCATGCGCGCGTGCAAGGTGGCCAGTTGCAATTCGGTCTGGTAGGTCAGCACCCGTCTGAACAGCGTACCGCCCCGGTGGGGTTGCAGGAAGTAGTGAATAGAGCCGTCTACTGCGAGGGAGGTGAACACGGTCTTGAATTCACTGGGGCGGCGGGCGATCTGTACGCGATAGCTCATGGGCACGCGCACACCCAACAAATCGATAATTTCGGTAAAGCGTGTACCGGACGGCAGTGAACCGCTGGTGCCGGTGTCGGCACTCAGGGAGGTGGGGTGCCACTCGTGCCAGCGATCCGGCTGGGTCACGTAGTCGTAGATGACCTCGATAGGTGCCTGGATGAAGCGCTCCTGACTGATCCGCTCCAAGCGGACCGAATGCTCGGCAGCGTGCATGACACACCTCCTGTGTGGCGAGATTTTGTCCTGAGAACTGTCAGAATAGTCCCACTCCCGCGCATTGCACGGGAGTGTCTCAGTAAATTATCAGCGCACCTTGAAGCGGCTCATCAATGCAATCACTCGGCCATTGGCGTCCAGCAGGCTTTGGGTGTTGGTTTGCGTGGCATGGCCGCTTTCTACCAACTCGTCGACCATCTGTCGGATCTGCACCATGCTGCGGTTGATCTCCTCGGTCACCGCGCTTTGCTGTTCGGCGGCCGTGGCGATCTGGGTGCTGAGGTTGTTGATATGGCTGACGGAACCGGCCATCTCATCCAGCCCGGTGTTCACCCGCGCCGTGGCATCCGCCGCCGACTGGCAACTGGCCTGGGTGTTTTCCATGGCCGCCACCGACGAACTCACGCCCGTGGTCAGGCGCGCGAGCATCTCGTTGATCTGCGAGGTGCTGGCCTGGGTGCGTGCCGCCAGCGCCCGCACTTCATCGGCCACCACCGCAAAACCACGACCTTGCTCGCCGGCCCGCGCTGCTTCAATGGCGGCGTTGAGGGCCAGCAGGTTGGTCTGGCCGGCAATCGCGCCGATCACGCCGAGGGTTTCGGTGATGCGTGCAGCGTCCTGGCGCATGGCCTCCACGGTGTGGGTGGCGCTGGCGACTTCGCCGATCAAGGCGCTGACACTGGTGGACGCTTCGCCGACCACCACGCGCGAGCGGTCGGCATGCTCGTTGGCGCGCTGGGTGAACGAGGCAGTTTGCGCCGCGTTTTGCGCCACGGTGTCGGCAGTCGAGCTCATTTCGGTGATGGCGGTGACGGTCTGGTCGGTCTCCGAGGCGTGGCGCACCAGGATCTGGTTGGTATGGGCCGAGGTCTGTTGCAGCTGCGCCAGGCTTGACGACATGGCGCCCGTGGCCTGGGTCACCTCACCAATCATGTTCTGCAGGTAGACGATAAAGTGGTTGACCGAATGGCCGATGGCGCCCAGTTCATCTTCAGCGCGAATGGTAATGCGCCGCGTCAGGTCGGCATCGCCGGCCGACAATGCATCGATATTGGTTTTCAGCGACTTCATGCGCTGCACCAGTTGGCGAATCCCATAAGCGGCCAGCAGCACCAGCAGCAACACCATGGGAATTTGTATCAGCGCCAGGCTGCCGAGCACGTCATCACGCTGGGCGGTGATCAACGAGGTGGGCAGGGCGGTGGCGAGGAACCACGGCGTGCCCTCGATCGGGCGCAAGTAGAAGGTGCTGGCCACGCCCTGGTTGTCGAACTCGCTGCGCACAAGCCCTTGGTCGCGATGGGCCAGGGCTTTACTCACCTGGGCGGCAAATGCCGAGGTGCCGGCCAGTTCGCTGATGTTCTTCAACACCACGGGGCCGCTGATGCGTGAGCTGTTGCTGATGATCTTGCCGTCGCCTTCGACGATCAGCATCTGGCCGCCGATGTCTTTTTCCTTGCTGGCCACCAGCTCATTGAAGAACCCCAGGGTCACGTCAATGGTGGCCACGCCATACGCCGCGCCGTCACGCTGGATAGCCATGGCGCAGTTGGTGCGCGGCTCCTGGCTGGCGTCGTCCTTGTAGGCCGCCGCCCAGGCGCACTGGCCGCGTGGCGAAGCGAGGCCGCCTTTGTACCAGCTCTGGTCGTAGTAGTTGGGCGCGGCGTCGCTGTTCCAGAACGTGTTGACCGCCAGCTTGCCCGAAGCATCGCGGTGCCAGAAGGTGCTGAACTTGTTGCGCCCTGGCGCGCGCTGGTTGGGCAGCGGCCAGATACCGCCACCGAACACCTTCAGTTCGCCATACTGGTCCACCAGGCCGGGCAGCACCTTGTCGATGGCGTCGCTGTCGAGCAGGGGAATGGTTTGGGTGATGCTGCGTTGTTGGGCCTGAACCTTATTCAGTTCGCCCTGGATGCGTTCAGCCACTTCGGCGACGCGGTTGAGCACCACCTGCTCTTCGGTATGGCGCAGCGTGGGGGCCACCAACTGGCCGATACCGACGACGGTCAACACCAATATCAGCAGGACGAACAACACCAGAAACAGGGTATAGCGGGTTTGGATGGAGCGCAGTGGGGGCATGGGGTCGTCCTTACGAAGCGTTATTATCGACGCGGCTTTGTTAGAGCTTCGTAGGGCTATCGGCTTGGCGAGGAGGAGCTTTAGGTACCATGGTGCAAAGTTGTTGGGTTGGTGGCGACCTTGCAGGCGTTTGCTGTTGCAAGGTCACTCGTTGGGGCAACTGTCGGGGAAGAATCTACGCGCCGGCTTTGTCGGGATTTCCGGTGGGTGCGGTGACAATGCGGTCCTGGCTTTGTTTATTCCAGATGCGGTCGTGACCTTCGCCCGTGTAAAAGGACGTGCGGTCATGCCCTACCAAGTGGTCATCGCCGCCGCCTCCTTGTAGATGATTGTCCCCGCTGCCGGCATAAAGGCTGTCGTCGCCGTCGCCACCCTGCAGTATGTTGTTTTTGTGCGCATCGCCGAACCCGGCATACAGGCGGTCGTTGCCGTTATTGCCGAGCATAATGGTGTTGCCGCTGCCGCCGCGGATTATGTCGTCGCCGTCATTACCTTCGGCATAGCCAGAGCCGCTGCCCAACCGTAGGCTGTCGTCGCCGCCTTGTCCAAAGAGCCCGGTAGGGCCACCGCCGGCTTGAAGGTCGTCGTCGCCGTCGCCACCCTGGATTTCCACCGTATGCTTGACGTCAGGGTCGATGATAACGCTGTCGCCGCCGCCATTGGTCTTGATCAATAGGCTCTGTTGCGGGCCTTTTTGTGCCAGGGCGTCGAGCACATACGATTGGCCATTGACGAGGAACTGCAACTTGTCACCAGGCCAACTGCGCACCTGAATCTTGTCGGCATCATTGCCGCTTTCAACCACAAGCCGATTTGACACAATTTTGGGCTTGTCGGAACCCACGGTGCTCCAGGTAATTTCCCGGCTGAAGGTCACATCGCCCTTTTTGAGCAGTTCATGTGTCCTAACGTCTCGTGCGCCTGGCGCCAGGTCAGAAGGTGGGTCATAGGGGGAGCGTGTGGGTTTGACCGGCTCGACGCTGGGTACAAGGTGACGCGCGGTTGCTGGGGCGTAAGCGTAAAGAGAGAGCATGCGGATGTCCTTCTCGATGACCAAAGTAGAAACCTGACTGCATGTCAGGGCTTCTCTTACGTGGACGATCGCTGCGCAAGCGTTCCTGGCTACCGCGCAGAGCTTGCGACTGGATATGTCGCTCGCGCTAGGATGCTGTATGTCAGTTATGCCATTGACCTTTGCGATAAGCCCCAGGTTGCTGGCCGGTGGTTTTGTGGAACGCGCGAGTAAATGCCGCCACCGATTGGTAGCCCACCGCCAGTGACACATCGGCCACGGTCATGTCCTGTTTGAACAGGCGGCATGCATGGCGCATGCGCATCATCAACAGCACGTGCCCCGGCGACTGCCCGCACAGCTCGCTGAAGCGCTTGAAAAATGCCGAGCGCGACAAGCCGGTGCAGGCTGCCATGCTTTCCAGGGTCCATGGGTCTGCCGGACGGGCGATCAATTGTTCCAGCAACTCGGCGAACGCCGGTTGGCGGCCCAGTGCGGCCAAACCGCCCAGTTCGGTGTTATCGATAACCTGCTGGCGCAGCACATACAGAAACAATAAATGGCACAAGCGCTCAAGCAATGCCGAGGAGGGCGCCGGGACGCGCTCGCACTCTTGCAGGATCAATTCGAAGAGGTTGCGCGCGGCGGTCAGTGATGGGTCGCCGGCGCGCAAGACAATCCAGGCGGGCAAGCTGTCGACGATCATCGCCGACAAACCGGAATGGAAGTGAAAAAAGCCGCAGACCAGGCCGACGCCGTCGTCGGCGTTGCTGTCCAGCGCCAGCATCGGTCGGCGCGGGCATTCCTGCGCGGCTTCGGCCGTGGCCTCGCCAGACAGCCGATACTCGAGGTCACGCAGCAGAAACACCGCATCACCATTATTCAGGTGTTGGGGAAGGGGTTCGCCGTCAATATGCAACCAGCATTGGCCCTGCACAATCAGGTGGAAACTCGCGCTGGCCAGCCCGTGGGTGCTGGCATGCCAGGCACCGCAATAGCGGCCGACATGGAACAGGCTGGTGTTGAGTTCGAGGCTGTCTAATAACCAATCAACGAGAGAACTGGACGAATTCATCTAACGGAAAGACTCTAGAGCAAGTAATCGCTACTTTAGCCTATTGAGGCGTTTTTTTATAACCAACAGACTTAGGTGATGAACCCATCAGGAGACCACTCCATGTCCCGTGTACCGTTGCTCACCCCCGAAACCGCCCCGGAAGCGGCCAAGCCCTTCCTGGAAAATGCCCTCAAAGGCTCGGGTTTCATCCCCAACCTGCTCGCCGTGTTGGCCAATGCACCGGCGGCGCTGGAAACCTACATCACCGTGTCCGGGCTCAACGCCAAGTCGGAGCTGACCCTCGCCGACCGCGAAGTGGTGCAATTGATTGCCGCCACCACCCACGGCTGCGATTTCTGTGTGGCCGGCCACACCGCTGTCGCGCGCAATAAAGCCAAGCTGCCCGAAGACGTGATTGACGCCCTGCGCCAGCGCGGTGAATTGCCCAACGCCCGGTATGAGACACTCGCCGCCTTCACCCGTGAAGTGATCGCCACCCGTGGCGATGTCAGCGACGCGGGTTTTGAAGCGTTCCGCGCCGCCGGTTATACCGATGGCCAGGCGCTGGAAGTTATTTTGGGCGTCAGCCTGGCAACCCTGTGCAACTTCGCTAACGTGTTTGCCCGTACCCCGCTGAATCCGGAACTGGCGCAATACCGTTGGGAAAAACCGGCAAGCTGAATCGGCGATGGTCCACCTGCTGTAAAAAGGAGAAACGAATGCTTGACCCAATCTTGAGCCGTTGGCTCGATGTTCAAGCGCAGGCCCTGGATGTGGGCAGTTGCGATCCACAGGAAGTGCTGCCAAGGCTGGCAGAGTCGAATGTATTAAGTATCGGCGTGCCCAAGGCGCTGGGCGGCCTGGGCGGTGATGTGACCGGCGCGGTGGAAGCCATTGCCAATGTGGCCAGCCATTCCCTGGCGGCCGCGTTTGTGTGCTGGGGCCAGCGCTCTTTTATCGAATATTTGTTGCAGAGCCCGAATGAGAGGCTGCGCGAGCAACTGTTGCCGGACCTGCTCAGCGGCAAACTGGCCGGGGCCACCGGGCTGTCGAACGCGATGAAGTTTTTGTCCGGCATCGAGACCCTGCAAATCAGCGCGGAGCCGACCGAAGACGGTTGGACCCTTAATGGCCGCCTGCACTGGGTGACCAACCTGCGCAAGAACGGTTTTGTTGCGGCGGCGGCGATTGAGCATGCCGGCGGCGGCGCGCCGTTTATCCTGGCCATCCCGGATTCGGTCGCAGGGCTGCAGCGTTCGCGTGACCTGGAACTGATGGGCCTGCAATCGAGCAACACGGCGGCCCTGGGCCTGGAAGGCGTGGAGCTGAGCCGCGACTGGTTGCTGCATGAAGATGCACGCAAGTTCCTGCCGGCCGTACGCCCGGCGTTCCTGGGGTTGCAATGTGGCATGTCCATCGGCCTGGCGCGGCGCTCCCTGGCGGAGGTGGCCAACCACCTGGGCTCATCACGTACGGTGTTGCGTGACGAGCTGGAAGCCTTGCGAGCGACCCTGGATCACCTGGTCACAGAACTCAAAAGTGGCCTGTTGGCCGGTCGTTTTGCCGCTGAGCCGGTGCCCTTGTTCAAACTGCGCATCGCCCTGGCCGAAACCGCCGCCAGCGCGGTGCAGTTGGAACTCCAGGCCAGCGGCGGCAAGGCCTACCTCACCGCCCATGGCAGTGGCTTTGCACGGCGCTGGCGCGAGTCGGCCTTTGTGCCGATTGTGACGCCCAGCCTGGTGCAGCTGCGCACCGAGCTGCACCGTCAGGCCAATCTATGAGCCAGGCGGTAATGCACGCCCAGGGGATTTGCCTGGGCTATGCCAGCGGGCCGGTGTTGCAAGGGTTTGATTTGCAGCTGCAAGCGGGCGAAGTGGTGTCTATCCTCGGCCCCAGCGGCGTGGGTAAATCCAGCCTGCTACGGGTGCTGGCCGGTTTGCAGGCGCCCCAGGACGGCAGCGTGCAGGTGCTGGGCGAGCCGCTGGCCGGGCCGCATCCACGGGTGGCAGTGGCGTTTCAAGACCCCAGCCTGTTGCCCTGGCTGAACCTGGAAAAGAACGTCGCCTTTGGCCTGGATTTCGCCCGGCAGCCGCATTTAAGCCCTGACGTGCGCCGCCAGCGCGTCGACCACGCCATTGCAGCGGTCGGCCTGGAACATGCGCGTCAGCAATTCCCTGCGCAGTTGTCCGGCGGCATGGCCCAGCGCACTGCGTTGGCCCGTTGCCTGGCGCGCCAGCCGCAGGTGTTGCTGCTGGATGAGCCGTTCGGCGCGCTGGATGAAGTCACCCGCGCCGACATGCAGCACCTGCTGCTCAAGGTCAACCGCGAGCAAGGGTCGGCGGCGGTATTGATCACCCACGACATTGATGAAGCGCTGCTGTTGTCCGACCGCATCCTGCTACTGGGCAACCGCCCGGCGCGGACCTTGGGCGAATGGCACATCGATTTGCCACAACCTCGCGAAGAGCAGGTTGAAGCCATAGGCGCGTTGCGTATCGAAATTCTGAAAACCTTACGGCAGGCGAGCCGCCCTCAACCCAACCCCATTGACCAACAGGAGTTTTCACATGTGTCTGGATGACCTTACGCACTCGCGCCGTGACTTTCTCAAACTCTCGGCAGTACTCAGTGCTGCCGGTGCCTTGCCATTGTTGAGCAGCCTGCAAGCCCGCGCCGCCAGCGAACCGGACGCGCCAGTGCGCATTGGCTACCTACCCATTACCGACGCCACGCCGCTGTTGGTTGCGCATAACAACGGCTTGTTCGAGGCCGAAGGCATCAAGGCCGAACGCCCGGTGCTGTTGCGCAGTTGGGCGCAGGTGATCGAGGCGTTTATTTCCGGGCAGGTCAACGTGATTCACTTGCTGTCGCCGATGACGGTATGGGCGCGCTACGGCAGCAAGGTGCCGGCCAAAGTCGTGGCCTGGAACCATGTCGGCGGTTCGGGCCTGACGGTCTCGCCGGGCATTACCGAGGTGAAGCAGCTGGGCGGCAAGTCGGTGGCGATTCCGTTCTGGTATTCGATCCACAACGTGGTGGTGCAGCAACTGTTCCGCGACAACGGCCTCACGCCGGTGGCGCGTGCCGCCGGCTCTGCGATTGCGGCCAATGAGGTCAACCTGATTGTGTTGCCGCCTTCGGACATGCCGCCTGCATTGGCGAGCAAACGCATCGACGGCTATATCGTCGCCGAGCCGTTCAACGCCCTGGCGGAAAACCTCAAGGTCGGTCGCGTGCAGCGCTTTACTGGCGATGTGTGGCGCAACCATGCGTGCTGCGTGGTGTTCATGCACGAGCATGACCTGACCAACCGCCCGGAGTGGTCGCAGAAGGTGGTCAATGCCATCGTCAAGGCGCAGGTGTGGACTCGCGAGAACCGCGAAGAGGCGGTGAAGCTGCTGTCCAAGGACGGCCCGAACCGCTACACCCCGCACGCTGAGCCGGTGTTGAGCAAGGTGCTGGCCCCGGCCGCCGCCGACCGCGCCGCTTACCTGGCTGACGGTGCGATCCAGCACGCCAATTGGGATGAGCATCGCATCGACTTCCAACCGTACCCATTCCCCAGCTACACCGAGGAACTGGTGCGGCGCCTGAAGGACACGTTGATCGAGGGCGACAAGAAATTCCTCGCTGACCTGGACCCAGCCTTCGTGGCCAAAGATCTGGTGGACGACCGCTTTGTGCGCAACGCCATCGAATCCGTGGGCGGCATGAAAACCTTCGGCTTGCCCGATGGTTACGAACGGCACGAGGAGATCGGCGTTTGAACAACGGCAGAATCCCAGGCTGGTGGCTGGGGCTGAGTGGTTTGGCCGGCTTGCTGCTGCTGTGGTGGTTGGGCGTGAAAGTGTTTGGCGAGGCTGACGGCCTGTCGGCGCGCTTTTCGCTGGCGGCAACCGCAAGCAGCTTGTGGGAATTGCTTGGGCGCAGCGAGCTGTACCTGCACATCGCGGTGAGCCTGAAACGCATATTCGTTGGGCTGTTTCTGGCGCTGTTGGTGGGTGTGCCGTTGGGGCTGCTGGTGGGCAGTTCGCGCAACCTGGAGGCGGCCACCACACCGGCGTTTCAGTTTCTGCGCATGATTTCACCGCTGTCCTGGATGCCCATTGTGGTGATGCTGATGGGCGTGGGCGACCAGCCGATCTACTTCCTGCTGGCGTTTGCCGCGGTGTGGCCGATCATGCTCAACACCGCCGCCGGCGTACGCCAGTTGGACCCGCGTTGGTTACAGTTGAGTAAGAGCCTGAGTGCCACGCGCTGGGAAACCCTGCGACGGGTGATCATCCCTGGCGTGGTCGGGCATGTGCTGACCGGCGTGCGCCTGGCCATCGGCATTTTGTGGATTGTGCTGGTGCCGTGCGAGATGCTCGGGGTGAGCGCAGGGCTGGGGTATTACATCCTCGACACCCGTGACCGCCTGGCGTATTCGGAGTTGATGGCGATGGTGGTGGTGATCGGCTTGCTGG
This sequence comes from Pseudomonas sp. KBS0710, assembly GCF_005938045.2. Taxonomy (GTDB): domain Bacteria; phylum Pseudomonadota; class Gammaproteobacteria; order Pseudomonadales; family Pseudomonadaceae; genus Aquipseudomonas. The sequence goes on from NZ_VCCF02000001.1 coordinate 2,402,011, forward strand.
GGTTTGCGCTGGATGCGTTTGCGCGGTGGTTGCATCAGCGTTGGGTGCATGCTGGCTGAACCGCGGACATCTCGCTTTCCGTCCTGGAAAGCGAGAGGCGCCTGGTATCAGCGGTGCTCGTAGCCAGGGCCGCCATCGTAGCGATGGTCGTGCCAGCCGCCACCGCCGCCGCGAGGGAAAAAGAAGCAGCCGCTCATGGTCAACATGATCAGCAATGGAATCAGCAGTGTGATTCGACGGAGCATTTTTACATCCTCTAGAGTACCGACAGGTTCAATCAGGCGCGGAACAAGCCAAAATTTCTCAGCGCCTGTAACATATGACCCTGCCGAACCGGTGCCATCCCCGTAACCGGGTATGTGCTTGGCATGCTCGGCGATACAAAGTGGATACATTCTTAAGCTTCAGGAACCCGTCATGACCCAAAAGCAACGTTTGAAATATTCGATTCTGATCGCCCTGGCAGTACTGGCGTCGATGTTTGGCCTGTCCTATCTGCAAAACACCGGCGTGATCAGCGAAAAAACGTTCCAGTACCTGGCGATTGCGATTGCCGTAGTGGTAGTGGTGATCAACGGCATCATGCGTCGCAAGGTCAAGCCTCACTTCTGATGCCTATCAAGGCGCCAGGTCAAGGCATCAGGCACGACCGTCGAGCACTTTGGCAGCCTCTGCATGGAGGCTGTAGCTTTTATCGGCATTGAGGGTGATCACGCCCTCGCTGCACAGGCGCTTGAGCACCTCACGCACGCTGAGAAACGACAACGGAATGCCCAGCTCGAGCAAATGGCTGTGCACGCCGCGCACGCCCAATGTGCGCTGGTTGTCGGCGGCGGTGAGCAGGGCGTCGATGACCTTCAGCCGGATCAGGCTGGTGCGCAAACCGAAGCACTTGAGCAAATGGCGGATACGCTGGTTGCCGTGCTCCGGCGCTTTGCCGAACGCTTGTGCGCCGCCGTAATTGGCGTCGGCAGCAGGTGAATGTCCATCCGTGGGCGGTTGCGGGTTGTACATGCAAAAACTCCTTATCAGAGCCTGATCAGGAAAATGATGGCGCTCTTATTGAATAAGACGAACGAGCGAGCGAAATCATGAAGTCCCGGATGTAGAAATTTTGTCGGTATCCACTTTGTCACACGTCAACCGCCGTTTAAAAAACACGCGCTGCGGCTAAATTGTTTCCGGCTGCCTGCGTTCTTACGGTGGGGTCGTTGCCCCTTGTAAGGGTGTTCAATTTGACTGTGGAGCTTGCGTGATTATTTCCAACCGGTTGTCCAAGGCGTGCGTCGCAGGGTTGTTACTGGGGCTGAGCCTGAACGCTTCAGCGCGTGAACAGGTGACACAGGCTTCTGCAGATATTCGTCGCACCACCTTCGGCGTGCCGCACATCCGCGCCAATGATGAGCGTGGCCTGGGCTACGGCATTGGTTACGCGTATGCACAAGACAACCTGTGCCTGCTGGCCAATGAAGTGGTCACGGTGAACGGCGAGCGCGCGCGGTTTTTCGGCCCGGACCAGGCGACCCTAGAAGAGCGCAACAACCTGGCCAGTGATGTGTTTTTCAACTGGCTGAATACGCCTCAGGCGGTTGCCGCATTCTGGAAGGCGCAGACCCCGCAGATGCAGCAGCGCATCGAAGGCTATGTCGCCGGCTACAACCGTTATCTGAAAGAGCAGGGCGCACCGACCCAGTGCCACGCCACGTGGGTGCGCCCGCTAGTGGTGGATGACCTGGTCAAGCTGACGCGCAGGCTGCTGGTGGAAGGCGGTGTTGGCCAATTCGCCGAAGCCCTGGTCGGCGCTACGCCGCCTCAAGCCACCGCCAGCCTGCCACCAAGCGCCAAAGCCTTTGAACTGGCCGCAGCCAATCAACAACGTTTCAGCCTCGACCGTGGCAGCAACGCCGTGGCCGTGGGCCGTGATCGTTCGTTTAATGGCCGTGGCATGCTGCTGGCCAACCCGCATTTTCCGTGGGTCGGTGGCATGCGTTTTTATGAGATGCACCTGACCATTCCCGGTCAACTGGACGTGATGGGCGCAGCCCTGCCGGGCTTGCCGGTGATCAATATCGGCTTCAACCAGCACGTGGCCTGGACCCACACGGTGGACACGTCCAAGCATTTCACGCTGTATCGGCTGACCCTCGACCCCAAGGATTCCACGCGTTATCTGCTGGACGGGAAATCCATCGCCATGGAGCAGCGTGCGGTGAAGGTCCAAGTCAAACAACCCGATGGCAGCCTCAAAGAGGTCACTCATACGGTTTACAGCTCGCAGTTCGGCCCGGTGGTGCAATGGCCCGGCAAACTCGACTGGGACAGTCACTACGCCTTCAGCCTGCGCGACGCCAACCTGGGTAACGACCGCGTGCTGCAACAGTGGTACGCGATGAACCGCGCCACCAGCCTTAAAGAACTGCAAACCTCGGTGCACACCCTGCAAGGCATACCGTGGGTCAATACCGTGGCCGCCGACGACCAGGGCCAGAGCCTCTACATGAACCTGTCGGTGGTGCCCAACGTCAGCGCCGTCAAACTGGCGCAATGCAGCGACCCACGCGCCGGCCTGCAAATGATCATGCTCGACGGCGCCCACAGCGCCTGCGCCTGGGATGTTGACCCGCGTGCAGCGCAACCTGGCATCTTCGCTGCCGACCAACTGCCGCAACTGCAACGCACCGACTACGTGCAACACTCCAACGACTCGGCGTGGCTGGCCAACCCCAAGTCGCCACTGACCGGCTTCTCCCCGGTGATCAGCCAGGACCACATCGGCCTCGGCACACGTGCACGTTTCGCCGTGCAGCGCCTGCAATCCCTGGAGAAGCAACCCATCAGGGTGGCCGACCTGCAAAACATGGTCATGGACAACGAGGTGTACCTTGCCGGCCAGGTCATGCCAGACCTGCTCGAGTATTGCGCCAAACACCTCGGCGCCGACGCCGCCGCGCTGCAATCGTTGTGTACCAGCCTGAAAGCCTGGGACCAGCACGCCAACCTCGACAGCGGCATCGGCCTGGTGCATTTCATTAACCTGGTCGAACACCTGCAACAAATCCCCGACGCCTGGCGCGTGCCTTTCGACCCGGCGCAGCCGTTGACCACACCCCGTGGCCTGGCCATCGACCGCATCGAGGTGGCCAAAGCCCTGCGCGAAGCCATGCTGGTCTCCAGCGCCGAGGTCAATACACTGAAGGCCACGCGCTGGGGTGACATCCAGGTCAGCGGCCAAACCCCCATGCACGGCGGCCCGCAACAACTGGGCATCTACAACGCCATGCAAACCGTGCCCCGCGCCGACGGCAAACGCGAAGTCGTCAGCGGCACCAGCTACCTGCAAATCGTCACCTTCGACGACAAAGGCCCCCAGGCACTGGGCGTGCTGGCCTTCTCCGAATCCAGCAACCCCGCATCCAAACACGCCAAGGACCAGACCCAAGCCTTCTCCGAGAAAAAGCTGCGCGCGCTGCCCTTCACCGACGCCCAGATCAAGGCCGACCCGCACTACCAGCAGCAACGCATCCAGGAGTAGGGCAGGCCCGCAACCCCTTGATGGCTATACGAAATATTTTTGAAATCAAGGGGTTGCAGGTAAAAGCAAATACGTACATAATGGCGCCCATCGAACGCAACGAAGCATTTAAAACTTCAATGTATTCAATGAGTTAGAGTAGAGGCAGGGTTATACAGCCCACTCAAGTTTTTATGCGGTGAATGTCAGTAGTCAGGGCGTTGATCGTTTGAGGCCGAGTAGCAAAATGGTTATGCAGCGGATTGCAAATCCGCCTACGCCGGTTCGATTCCGACCTCGGCCTCCACTCTTAGAAACCCCGTAGATTAACGTCTGCGGGGTTTTTTATTGCCTGCGATTTAAGAACCGTTCCGCAACCCCCACGCATGGCTCGCGCATTGAGCCTCGGGCCAACTACATGAGTGACATCCTTCAGGATTCTGCCTCTGATGTTTGGACCACTCTCTCGAGGGTATTTGTAGACGCGCTCGGATAGTTAAATACTGAATTATTGATGCTTAATAATGATTTAAATGACTCAGGGCTGTAATGAATTCCGAATCGATATAAACACCTGTTACTTTTAACAGGTGTAAAAAAATATAAGAGCGGATAATTTAGTTGTGGGTTTCTACTATAAAGGAGAGTGTCATGTCTATACAGGATTTTGTGTCGCGCATAGTTACGCATGATGACATTTTTATAGAAAATTTGTTGCAGGCAGAGGCTGCTTTAGAATACGCCGAAATTAAAACTGAGATGGAGTACAAAGATTTTGAGGGGAAGCTTGTGGCTATGAGCCGGGAAGAAACAGAACAGTTCCTAAATCAGGCCCGAAATACATAAATTCAGCTGCAGTGTTTTCACTAGAAACCTCGCTCCGGCGAGGTTTTTCTTACCCGATATTTACCCAGACCAAATGGGGGCGGGGCCTGAGGAATCCCCGATTTTTTAAATATCGGGGACATAAATATCGGGGATAGACCACAATTTCTGAATTTTAAAAATGGTGGTCTTCCCCGTATTCAATGGCTAGGCGGTCAATGATCAGCGGCTGTTGGACTAACTTTATCCAGCGCATCATCCACGAGCAGTTGCGCGTTCTCAATCAACTGCGCCAACCCGAATATTTGAAGCCGCCGCGATCCAGTTGATCCGAACGCTTGTTCATTAGCCATAACCGAAGCCGAAGCCAAAATCTCACTTGCATTGACCAAAACATCTTCTGAAGTCACATCAGTCCTTACTTTGAAAACACTGGTGGAAAGTTCTTCACCCTCTTTGCTACTTTCATGAATGATCCCCCACCGTGCAATGCACTGAGTGAACATTCAGGTTTATCACTTCGACTTCAATAACTGGGCAGCTGCGATTTGTAGAAAACATCCTCTTGACCCTCAGAAAATTAAGAGGCCACCACCGTCGTTGCGACACGAGTGGGTGGTGGACCGTGCAAGGGTCGCAAACCAGTTTCTGAGGAAACCAGCCGGGCAAAAGCCCGCCTCACACGGTCCACCATAGATGCGGTAAGCAGGCATAAAAAAAGCGCCTGCTACAGAGCTATGGCGCTACCGCGCCTCAGATTACTTCAGGTTGCGACACCCGGGCACAGGATTTACTGCGACGGTGGATCCTAGCCAAGTTGCTTCCTATGGCTCAACCTCGTTAGGTTGTGGGAAATGTCCGAGGGTAGATTGCGCAGGGGGAGTGCAGAAAATAAATTCTCGTTTATTGAAAAGCAGGACCGAAGATTCCGGTTAGCGTGTGGAAGCATAGAGGGGCGGTTTACGGTGAAATAAATCCGTCTATTTTTTATGCTATTAAGCCAACTCCCTTCCTCCAAGGATCACCAGCCCATGTCCACTACTGCTGGCGTATTCACCCGCCAGTTCTTCCACGGCACCCGGGCTGACCTGGAGCCAGGCGACACCATCCGCGTCGGCTACCCCTCCAACCTCACAACGGGCAAGCCATTGTCCTGGGTGTATTTCGCGGGCACGTTGGACGCTGCAATCTGGGGCGCGGAGCTGGCGCTGGGCGAGGGCGCAGAGCGGATTTATGTGGTAGAGCCCACCGGGCCGATCGTGGATGACCCCAACGTGACGGATAAGAAATTCCCCGGCAACCCCACGCTGTCCTATCGCTCGCTGGAGCCACTGCGGGTGGTGGCTGAGGTGACGAAGTGGCAGGGGCATGCGCCTGAGCGGTTGCAGCAGATGAAGGACAACCTTGCGCGTTTGAAGGCGGAAGGTCTGGATGTGATCATTGACTGACGGCTCTCGAGCACATTAATCCCAGCGAACTTCCAGTTCAGAAATCTCCCTTTCCAACGGCTCCCTGGCTTCAAACCATGCATCGAAACCGTTGAACTGGTCGTCGGCCAGGTAGAGGTAATAGCCTCCGGTTTCGCCTGCGGTATCATCCTGGATCGTTATCGTCCAGCCCGTGTGTTCCCCGGATAATATCGTTCCGCTGCGAGTGGTGGGCATGGGTGGCTTACGCGCCCTCGCAAGTGCCACAGCCGCTGTAATGGCCGCCCGCGCCTGGGGGCTGTTTTTCCAGCAAGTCGACCCGACTGCCGCCGATGCCTGCGCGAGAATGTCGCCCACGTCCGACTTTCCAAGCACCTCCAATGAGTCAATGCCCAACTGCTCCAGCCATGCAATCACGGTGGGGCCTACGCCCTTGAGGGCGAGCAAAGCGGTTCTTTCTTCCAATGAAAACGGCATGCATAAATTCCTTTTTATTGCTCACTAGGCCTCAGCGCGGACAATACGCAGTGCCTTCACCTCTTCGGCGTACACGCCAAGCTTTGCCTGTTGCGCAGCCAACAGTGCGCACATTTTCATCAGCGCCACCGCTTCATCGGCTGTTCTGCCGTTCGTGGCCATCGCCGTCAGCTCAACCACCGACCAGCCGATAACTGCCTGTGCATCGTCAAGGTCGTAAAACAGTTCTTGTTGCGCGGTTCTGGGCCCGTCGAGGCCCTGTATCAGTTCGGACATTTACTTATTCGCCTGCTGTGTCTTTTTAGGCCCATGGCTACCATCCCGATAGGCGTAGCACCCCTACAGCGTCCAGCCTAACCCAAGCGCCTTGTGCAAGGACGCAAAATCCTTCAGCAACTCCGCATCCCCGGAAATCCGGCTTTCCTGCGCCTGGTAGCGCGTGCGCTCGGCATCCAGCCAATCCAGGGTGCTCGCCGTGCCCGCGCGATAACGCTGGCGTGTCAGGTCGGCGGCGCGTACTGCCGAAGATTCCACGTTACGCAGCAGCACCACATTTTGGCGCTGATGGCCATAGCGTGCCAAGGCCACATCCGCGTCGCGCAATGCACTTAGCACCACGCTTTTGTACTGCGCCAGCGCTTCATCGCGCCCGGCTTCGGCGCCTTTGACGCTGGCAGCCACGCGGCCGAAGTCGAGGGCGTTCCAGGTGATGCGTGGCAGGATCAGCCAGGTGCCGCTGTCTTTGCGCGCAAGGTGGCCGGGGTCGCTGGCTGAGAAGGAGAGGTCGCCGGTGAGGCTGAGTTTGGGGAACCAGTCGGCGGTTTTTTCGCCGATCTGTGCGTTGCTCGACGCCAGTTTGCGCTCGGCCATGCGGATATCCGGGCGCGCCTTCAGCACCGCTGCCGGGTTGGCCAGCGGTACGGCGCTGGGTAAGGCGGGCAGGGCGCGGGCGGTGGCGAGTTGGCCATCCAGTTCGCCGGGCTCCAGGCCGCAGAGCAGGCCGAGTTGGTCGAGGGATTCGACGATGGCGGCTTGCAGTGGCAGGCGCTGGGCCTGGGTGTTTTCGGCTTGGGTGATGACTTGTTCAAGTTGCAGTTGCGAGGCCACGCCGCGCTCGCGGCGTTGCTGGGTAAGGTCCAGGGCCTGGTTTTCGATGTCGACGCTGGAGTCCACCAGTGCCAGGCGCGCTTGCTGGTCGCGCAGGTCGGTGTAGGCCTGGACGATTTCGGCGGCCAGTTGCACCTGGGCATCGGCCAGTTGCGCCTGGGACGCGTCGGCTTCGGCTTGCGCGGCTTCGACGGCACGGCGGGTGCCGCCGAACAGGTCGGCTTCCCAGCTGGCATCGAAGCCGGCGAGGTAGAGGTTCAGCGGGCCGCGGCCGCCGCCACTGTTGCCACCTAAAGCGGAGGTGTCGGGCGAGCGCAGTTTGAGCATCGCAGCATCACCGCTGACCTTGGGCATCGCGTTGGCCTGCGCACCGCTGAGGCTGGCGCGCGATTGCTTCAAGCGGGCCCGGGCGGTGGCGATGTCCGGGCTGTTTTGCAGGGCTTTTTCCACCAGATCGTTAAGCTGCGCGTCGCCCAGCGTGCGCCACCACTGCGCGACAGCGGGTGCGCCAGCGGAGGTGTTATCAGCATGCGGCAGGCGCCCGGCCGCCAGGGTTTTTGGCGCAACGTTGGGTGCGCCCTGGTAGTCGGGGCCGACCGTGCAGGCGGACAGCAGCGCAACGCTGAGCAGAAGAGGAAGCTTGCGAGGGATCATCGGGTTACCGTGCGCTTTTTCAGAATGAAGATCAGGGGCAGGCATGCCAGCATCGCCAGTCCCAGTAGATAAAACGAGTCGTTGTAGGCCATGACCGAGGCTTGCTGCGCTATGTCATTGGCCAGTTGCGCAAAGGCTTGCAGCTGTGAGGTGGACGCATCACCGGTTTGCGCCAGGTAGCTGGCGGTGCTGCTGGACATATGGTCCTGGGCCAATTGGCTGTTGGCCTGGATGCCTTCACGCAGCATGTCGTCGTGAAAGTGGCTGCGCCGGTCCATCAACACGCCGAGCAGGGCCAGGCCGATGGTGCCGCCCAGGTTGCGTGACATGTTGTACAGCCCGGCTGCGTCCCCGGCCTCGTGGGTTTGCACCGAGCGCATGGATAATTGGCTTAGAGGCATCATCACCAGGATCTGCCCGAAGCCGCGCAGCAGCTGCGACCAGATAAAGTCGTGGCCAACGCTGTCGGTGGTGAGCGTGGTGTCGACGTAGCAACTGGCCCAGTACAGCAACAGCCCGGCGCCGACCATCCAGCGCAGGTCGTAGCGGCCCAGCATTCTCGGCAGAATGGGCATCAACAGAAACGCCGGGATCCCCGACAACAGCATGATCGCGCCCGATTGCTGCGCGTTGTAACCCGACAAAATGCCCAGGAACTGCGGCACCAGGTACGCCGTGCCATAGATCCCGGCACCGACGGCGGTACCGATCAACAGCACGCTGCCAAAGCTTTTGTTGAGCACCAGTTGCAGGCGCAGGATCGGTGTAGTTGAGCGCAGTTGCCCCACGGCAATCAGGAAGAACCCGGTGACGGTGGCGATGCTCAGCCAGATGATCAGCAGCGAATCAAACCAGTGTTCGCGCTGGCCTTCTTCGAGCACCACGGTCAGCGAACTCAAACCCATGGCCAGGCCGAGAATGCCCAGCCAGTCGGCACTGATAAAACGCTGCAGGTTCATGCGCTCGGTGGGCAGGCCGGTGATCAGCAAGGTTATCAGGGCAATACTGATGGGCAGGTTGAGAAAGAAACACCAACGCCAGTTGATGTTTTCCGTGAGCCAGCCGCCGATCACCGGGCCCAGCAACGGGCCAAGAATCACGGTCATGCCGAACATCGTGGTGCCGATCGCCAACTGGTGCGGCGGCAGGCGCGTGCGCACGATGGTCTGCGCGGTGGGGATCATGGCGCCGCCGGCAAAGCCCTGGCCGATGCGCCCGGCGATCATCGCGCCGAGGCTCGACGACAAGCCGCAGAACATCGAAAACGCGGTGAACATCAACGCTGTGCCGATCAGAAAACGGCGCAGGCCGAATACCCGCGTCAGCCATGCGGCGAGCGGGATCATGACGATCTCCGACATCAGGTAGCCGGTGGCGATCCACGTACCTTCGGTGCCGGTCGCGCCGATCTGGCCCTGGATCTGCGGCAGCGCCGAGTTGGTGATCGACACGTCCAGCGTCGCCAGCAATGCGCCCAATGCCCCGGCTGCGACGGCGATCCAGTCGGTCAACGAGGCGTTGCGCGGTTTTTCGGCGACGGCCTCAGCCATCAGCGCCTCAGCCATGGTTGGCATCCGCCGCGTGGGTGCGCGTGTCGACGTCGACGGTGGCCGACAGGCCTGGCATCAACGAGGCGCGAATATCATCGGGTACGTCGAGGGCAATCCTCACCGGCACTCGCTGCACGATCTTGGTGAAATTGCCGGTGGCATTCGACGGCGGCAGCAAGGCGAACTGCGCGCCGGTACCGGGCGACAGGCTGTCGATATGGCCCTGCAGGTTGCGGCCGGGCAGTGCATCCACGTGTACCGTCACGGCCTGGCCGGGGCGCATCTCGCCGATCTGGGTTTCCTTGTAGTTGGCGGTCAGGTAGATCGCGCTGATCGGCACCACCGTCAGTAAGCGTGTGCCGGGCTGCACGTACTGGCCGACGCGCACACCACGGTCGGCGACCCGACCATCGAGCGGGCTGCGAATCACCGCATCATCCACATCCAACTGGCTCTGGGCTTCGCTGGCCTTGGCCACGCCGAGTTGCGCCTGGGCCTGCTTGAGTTGGGCTTGCAGGGTGCCGTAGCGGGTTTCGCTGGAGCGCAGCGCAGCCTGTTTGGCCGCCACGGTGCTGCGCGTCTGCGCCAGTTGGTTGTTGAGTTGCGCCAGGCGTTCTTCTGGCTCGGCGCCGGAGCGGGCCAGCGGCGCATAGCGGGCCACTTCGGTTTGCGCGTGTTGCGCGTCAGCCTGGGCGCCTTGCAGTTGGGCGCGGGCTTCGGCGATGGTGGAGTCTTGCTGCACCAGGTCGGCCTGGGCTTTGGCGTAGTCGGCATTGCGCGCGGCAATCGTCGCCGAGGCTTCGTCGCTCACCGCCTGGTATTTGCGTGCATCCAGGCGCACCAGCACGTCACCACGCTTGACGTTCTGGTTGTCGCTGACCAGCACCTCGGCCACATAGCCGTTGATCTTGGGCGCCACACTGATGCTGTCGGCCTGCAGATAGGCATCGTCGGTGGTCTCGATAAAGCGCCCGTTCAGCCACCACCAGGTTGCCCAGCCAAGGCCGCCCAGCAGTGCCAGGGCGGCGATGCCCAGCAGAATCCGGCGCGCCTTGCTGCGCTGGCCATTCACGGTATCTTCAGGAACGACCTGAGGGGAGGGTGTTGCTGCGGACATCGGGTCATTCCTATGGGTGTGAGCCGGTTTTAGAGTGCGAGTTTTATAACGGTTGGAATAAATTCTATTTTTCGCCAATTTTTGTCAACTGGTATATTTTGTTCAGGTATTCGAAAGGAGCTGCACATGGCACGACATAAACCTGCCGCCGAAGGTGGTTACCAGCGCGGTGAAGAAACCCGCGCACGTATTGTCGAGGCGGCGGTCGAGGTGTTTGGCGAGCGCGGTTATGACCGCGCATCCACCCGCGATATCGCCACGGCCGCCGGGGTCAATGCGCCGGCGATCCAGTACTACTTTGATGGCAAGGAAGGCGTGTACCTGGAGTGTGTCGAGCATTTGATCACGCTGCTGTGGCGCAAGATGTCGCCGTGCGTGGAAGCCGCCGAGGCCGCGCTGGCCGATGCCAAGGCGAGCGATAAAGCCTTGATCGATGTCTCGCTGGGCATACTTGGCACGGTGGTCTCCACCATCCAGGACAGCCCCCAAACCACAATCTGGCGCGCATTCATGGATCGCCATCAGGCCGGCCTGTGCCCGCAAAGTGCGACCACCGCCTTTGAAGACCGCTTCAAGGCACGCATCGGCCGCGTTATTCGCGAACTGATCGCGCGCGTGGCCGGCTTTGCCCTCGAAGACGAGCGCACGGTGATTCACTCCATGGCGCTGTTCACCCAGGGCTTGGCGTTTCGCGTGCAGAAGCCCAAGCTGCTGGAAGCGCTGAAGTGGGCCGAGGTGAACCAGAAGGAGATGGAGTCGGTGCGCGATGTGGTGCTGATGCAGGCACGGTTTACGCTGGAAGGTCTGGCTAGGCAGCGGGATGTACGCCCGGCTTGATCCCGTTTTTAACCCAGAACTTTCAACCTGGAACAAGGAAGTACTATGTCGGTTTACGCCATCACCATTCCCTGCTTTGCGCAGATGCTTAACACGCTCAAAGGTTTGCTCGACAAGGGTGAAGCCCATGCAAAGGCATTGGCTTTCGACCCGCAAAACCTCCTGGATTCACGCCTTGCGCCCGATATGCACGCCTTGGCGACTCAGGTCCGTTACGCCTGCACCCAGGCGCGGGAGGCGGTTGAGCGGCTGAGTGGCGTTTCAGTGTCGACCTTGGAAACACCAGGCTCCATGAGTTCGGCGGTCGGCCTGATCGATCAGACGCTCAACTTTCTTGCTGAGGCTGATCGCAACGTGATTGACGGCCGGGCAGGGCACTTAATCATCATCGAGCTTCCCGGCGGCATCACCTTCGAGCTGACCGGCAATGAATACGCCGTTAATTGGGCCACGCCGCAGTTCTATTTTCACTTGATGACGGCCTACAGCATCCTGCGTCATAACGGTGTGCCGCTGGGCAAGGCTGATTATGTGCCGCATATGTTTGCGTATTTGCGTAAAGGCTAATTATTCAGTGAGTGGCAGCACTGTTGCTTTTCTGTGGAGGCGGGCTTGCGCGCGATAGCCATGGGCATCACCTCGTTAACCCGGCGTCCTGCCGGGTTACCCACGGATTCAAGCCTGCGTTCGGCCATCGTGGTTAACGGCAACAGCCTATCTACCTGATGCAACGCGGTCTAAATGTGGGAGCGGGCTTGCTCGCGAATGCGGTGGGTCAGTCAATTTATCTGTCACTGATACACCGCATTCGCGAGCAAGCCCGCTCCCACCTTCGACCGAGTATGGCTCTGCTGTTGCTGTTGCTCCGGCCCTTACATCCTTTTCGATGACTGTACGGACCGGACACATGGTGAACGGGTGTACGGGGACATGGTGGACACTTCTCGGCAAGCCCGCTCCCACATTTTTGATTGCGCAGTGCTTCGAAAACACCGGCAAAACCCGCGTGGCGTTGTGAAATGTTGTGAAGCGTGCGGAATGGCCCTTTGCCCATGCTAACGTCCGCGTCGGGGTATCGTCAGCTTGACGATTTCATTCGTTCCATTGAAGGAGCAGCGCCGATGTCTACTACCGTAACGCCCGCGTCTGGCGGGTCGAATACGCCAAAGTCTTCGCCTTCCACGTTCGATGACAAATTGAACATTGCCAAGTCCAGCAAGGTGATTGCCGACTACATGCGCCAGACCGGCAAGTCGGCGATTACCAAGCAGGAACTCACGCAACTGGCCAACAACGCATCGGGCAAGGTGCCCACGGATGTGTCCGACGCTGCCAAGTACATGGAGCGCCACCCGGACGTGTTCACCGCGATCGAAACCCACGACGTGGCGGGGGCCGATAACCTCTCCGGCGTGTGGAACTTCGATTGGGCGGCCAAGGGTGGGCTGGATGGCACCTCGACCGACGCCATCGCCAAAATGCAGGACACCTTCGACTTTGCCATCGCCAAGTCCGCACAGATCACCGAGATCTCCACGGGCAAAAAGGCTGAGCTGGACTCGACCAAGCAGCGGCCACAAAACTGAGGCGTGTGGTTTGTCAGCCACTATCAACGGTTCCCGGCGGGTTCACCGGGAGCCGTAGTTGGCCGATAAGTAGTCGGCCGATAAGCAGTTGTGATGTGTTCAGCGCAGATTCAAGCAAGGTGCGCAACTATACCGATCAGTGAAGCAAACCCTCTCGCCACTGTCGGAGAAACCTTGATGTTTGTGACCCTCGGCGTACTTGCCCTCATTGCCCTGTGGGTGTGGTGGACCTATCCGCGGGTGGGCAATCTGTTGTTCGAGTTGATCGGTTGGGTTGAAGCGCGGCGCTCGCGTTTGAAAGCCATCCGCGTGCCGATCAAAAGCATGACCCTGGCCACCTACCAGGGCGGCGCTGCGCATGCGCCGGCGCTGCTGCTGGTGCACGGTTTCAGCGCGGACAAGGGCGTATGGCTGGGGTTTGCGCGGCACTTTGTCGACGACTACCGGGTGATCATCCCGGACCTCGCCGGCCATGGCCAAAACACCTTCGTGGCGGGCGGCGACTACAGCATTGCCGCCCAGGCACGGCGAATGGTGGCACTGCTGGATGCGTGCAAAATCGACAAGGTTCATGTGATCGGCAGCTCTATGGGCGCCTACGTAGCGAGCTGGCTGGCGGCGCACCACCCTGAGCGTGTGCTGTCCCTGGGCTTGATCGGTGCGGCCGGCGTGAACCTGCCGCAACCCAATGAAGTGGAAGCCTTGGTCAACAGCGGCGATAACCCGTTCCTGATGCATAACCGCGCGCAGTTCGACCGTTTTTTTGCCATGACCATGGCTGCGCCACCATTTATTCCCGAAGTGCTGCTGGCTGCCGAGGCGCAGGCTTACATCAAGCGCCGCGAAGAGCTGCGCGAGATTTTTACCGACTTCTCCGGCAGCCCGCGCATGGAACCCTGGTTGCCGCACATACAGGTGCCGAGCCTGATCCTGTGGGGTCGGCAGGACCGCATGGTGCCGGTGGCCAGTGCGCACACCTGGCAGGTCGGCATTCCCCATGCGCGCCTGGAAATTCTTGACGGCATCGGCCATCTGCCGATGGTCGAGGCCACGCAAGCCAGCGCCGTTCACTGTCGCGAACTGCTCGATAAAGCCAAAGTGTATGCCTCGATCCGCCCCTAGCTGTACGGGGCGGCCAGGGCCGTAACCCACTACTGTCGCAGGCATACCACCGCCGCCTGGATGCCGCGCCATGTTCATGTCCACCAGCCTGTTGTCCGCCTTTGTGCTGTTTGCCTTTGTGTCGTCGATCACCCCCGGCCCGAACAACACCATGTTGCTCGCTTCTGGGGTGAATTTCGGCTTTCGCCGTTCGATGCCCCATGCGCTGGGGATCAGCATTGGCTTTATGTTGCTGGTGATTTCGGTAGGCCTGGGCCTGGGTGAAGTGTTCAAGCTGTTCCCGTGGGCCTACACGGTGCTGCGCTACGTGGGCGCGACCTATTTGCTTTACCTGGCGTGGAAGATCGCCACCGCTGGCGGCATGTCCGAGCACCCTGACGAGCGTGGCAAACCCATGACCTTTCTCGGCGCGGCGGCGTTTCAATGGGTCAACCCCAAAGCGTGGATCATGGCGTTGGGGGCGATCACCACCTACACACCGGCCGAGGGTTATGTGACCAATGTGCTGGTGATTGCGCTGGTGTTCGCCGTGGTCAACCTGCCCAGTGTGTGCGTGTGGGTGGGTTGTGGCAGTGGCTTGCGCAATGCGCTGCGCGAGCCGCGTTGGTTGCGGGTATTCAATTGGTCTATGGCGGGGTTGCTGGTGCTGTCGTTGTACCCGATGCTGTTTGCGTGAAGGCGTGACGTTGCGCTGAACCTCACACCGGCGAGATGGTTGCCAGCAAACCGATGCCGATGGTCAGCACCAGAAAACCGAACAGGAAAAGTGCCATCTTGGTCATAAGGCCTCCGAAGGGAAGGGAGTCGACAGGAGTGTCGGGATGGCGCCCATTGTCCGCTTCGCAGGCGTTTCGATACAGACGCAGATAGCAAAGAAAAAACCGTATCAGATGGGCCCGCAGCTGCCAGGCTACTGGCCTGGGAGGCGGGCGCTTTTGTAAAGATCAGGCTTGAGGGCCGTGTTGACTATCACCAGACAAGCATCCTTCATCGTGGCGCCTGCCAGTAGAGAGGCGCGCAGCATAGCGATTATTCTTCGCGGGAATGCGGCACGACAGCCGGCGCATTTGCCCCTAAGATAGCGGCCATTGCATCAACAATAAAAGTGGGCCAACCCTCGATGGAAAGACGCCAGTTCAGCGGTGGCATGAAAGGCAAGAACCTGCGCTACCTGAATGAAAACTTCCAACAGCCGTCGCCGGTCACCCGCGTCGGTTTTTTGCTGCTCGAACACTTCTCCTTGCCGGCATTCACCCAGACCCTCGACACCCTGATCACCGCCAACCTGTTGCGCCCAGACCTGTTTGCTACGCGCACCTTCGGCTGTGACGAGGGCGAAGTCATCAGCGACCTGGGCCTGGTGATCCGCCCGGATGCGCGACTGGAAGCGTCGGCATTGCCCGACCTGGATTTGCTGGTGATCTGCGGCGGTTTTCGCACCGAACTCAAAGCCGGCGAGGATTTTATCCAGCTGCTGCGCAGCGCCGCCGAACAGGGCGTAAGCCTCGCCGGCCTGTGGAACGGCGCCTGGTTCCTCGGCCGCGCCGGGTTGTTGCAAGGTTACCGCTGCGCCATCCACCCGGAACATCGCCCGGCGCTGTCGGAAGTGTCCAAAGCTGCCCAGGTGACGAGCGAACCCTACGTGATTGACCGCGATCGCCTCACGGCCTCCAGCCCTTCGGGCGCGTTCCACATGGCCCTGGACTGGATCAAAAGCCTGCATGGCAAAGCCTTGGTCGAAGGTATCGAAGACATCCTGGCTTTTGAAGAGTCGCGTTACCGGCGTATCAAGCCCACGGAAAACATCAGCGTCAGCGCACCACTGCGCGAAGTGGTGAAACTGATGGACGCCAACCTTGAAGAACCGTTGGAGCTGGACCAGTTGGCGGTCTACGCCGGCCGTTCGCGGCGCCAGCTCGAGCGCCTGTTCAAAGAGCAACTGGGCACCACGCCGCAACGCTATTACATGGAACTGCGTGTGACCGAGGCGCGGCGCCTGTTGCAGCACACCGAGCTGTCACAGGTGGATGTGCTGGTGGCGTGCGGTTTTGTGTCACCGAGCCATTTCAGCAAGTGCTATAGCGCGTATTTCGGCTATCGGCCGTCCAAAGAAAAGCGCTTGGTCAAGTAGCTGGCTGGCCTTAAAAACGCGCCAGTCGGTAAGGGGTCAGGTCCGGCAACGGCATGCGATTATCAGGCGCGACCAGTTGCGCAATCATCTCCGCTGTCACCGCCGCCTGCGTCAGTCCCAAGTGCTGATGCCCAAACGCAAGCAATACCTTGCCATCCGCCACCTGATCAATGATCGGCAGCGAGTCCGGCAACGACGGGCGAAAGCCCATCCATGGGGTTGCGTCTTGGGCACTCAAGTCCTGGCGAAACAAGCCCTGGCTCAAGCGGTGCAACTGCCAGGCGCGTTGCATATTGGCGGGGCGCTCCAAGCCTGCGAACTCAACCGTGCCGGCCAGGCGCAAGCCATCGTGCATGGGGGTCATGATGAATTTGCGCTCGAACGAGGTCACGGCAAAGGGCAAGCGCTGGTGTTCGTGGGGCAGCATCAGGTGATAGCCGCGCTCGGTGTCGAGCGGAACCTGCTTGCCGGTGAGTGCAGCGGTGAGTTTGGCCGAATGGGCGCCGCAAGCGATCACTACCTGGCGGGCGGTGAGGGTGCCTTGGTCGGTCCGCAGCGATACGCCGTCGGATTCCAGGCGCCCATCGAGCACGCGTTGCTGCAGAAACTGCACACCGCACGCTTTGGCCGCGCTCACCAGTGCGCACACCACGTTGTATGGATCAATAAAATGCCCGGTGCCTGGGAAGAACAGGCCACCCTGGATGGCATCGCTCAGTTGCGGTGCAGCCTTGCGTATCGATTCGCCCGACCAGAAATCTACTGGCACATTCTGCTGCTGCATGCGTTGGCGCAACGCGTCGATGGCTTCCCCAGACGCGGCACGCTCAAATACCAGCAACGAACCCTCAGCGTGCAACAGGTGCGGCTGCTCAATGGACAGCAGCAGGCGCTGCCACGCGCCCAGGCTGGCCTCATTGAGCGCACGAATGCCCGCCACTGTGCGCCGGTACTTTGCCGGGCGCAGGTTTAGCAACAGGCGCGCGAACCAGGGCAGGGCGCGTGGCAAGTACTTCCAGTCCAGGCGCAACGGGCCCATAGGGTCCATCAGCATGGCGGGCAGGCGCTTGAGGATCGACATGTCGGCAATCGGGAAGACTTGTTCGGTGGCCAGATGCCCGGCATTGCCATAGGAGGCGCCCATGCCCGGCGCCTGCGAGTCGATGACCACCACGCACTGGCCCTGCCGGGCCAATTGCAGGGCGCAGGCGACGCCAATGATGCCGGCGCCGATCACAGCGATATCAGCACGCTTGCTGTCGCTCATCACTCAAGCCTCTCTCTGGCCGTCGAGCAAGCGCCGCAACAGCAGCGGGTTGGCGTGTTGCAGTGCAGTGGGCAGCAAGCTGTCCGGGAAGTCCTGGTAACACACCGGGCGCAGAAAGCGCAGGATCGCCGCGGTGCCGACCGAGGTGCTACGCGAGTCGCTGGTGGCCGGGAACGGGCCGCCGTGGACCATGGCGTCGCACACTTCCACGCCGGTTGGCCAGCCGTTGACCAGCAGGCGTCCGG
Source organism: Pseudomonas sp. KBS0710 (assembly GCF_005938045.2). Classification (GTDB taxonomy): domain Bacteria; phylum Pseudomonadota; class Gammaproteobacteria; order Pseudomonadales; family Pseudomonadaceae; genus Aquipseudomonas. Next base: position 2,419,867 of record NZ_VCCF02000001.1, read on the forward strand.
CCTTGCGTTCCAATACCGGCAGCAGGGCTTGGGCGCGTGTCAGGTCCGCGTCGTCCACGTGCAGTGTGGCAGTCAACTGGCCTTCCAAATGCTCAGAAACCTGGCGCACTTCCTCGTCGTTGGCACACTCCACGACCAAGGAGGCCGCGCCGAAGACTTCCGCTTGCAGATGCTCATTGCGCAAAAACGCGCTGGCCTGGGTCACAAACAGCTGCGCCTGGCCTTGATTCGGGCCTTGCGCCGCCAAGCCTTTGGCCCCGACGTGTGCGTGTTGGGCCAAGGTGCCGACGCCGGTTTGATACGCCTGGAAGATACCCGGTGTCAGCATGGTCTGGGCGGCGCATGCCGGGAGCAACTCACTCACCGAGGCAACAAAGCGCTCGAGTGCCGGGCCTGCTACCGCAATCACCAGGCCAGGGTTGGTGCAAAATTGCCCGGCGCCTTGGGTCAACGAGGCGACAAAACCTTGGGCCAACGCCTCTGCACGCGTGTGCAACGCCGCAGGAAACAGATACACCGGGTTGATCGAGCTCATTTCCGCATACACCGGAATCGGCTCCGGCCGCGCTTGCGCCGCCTGGGTCAGGGCGATACCGCCGCTGCGTGAGCCGGTAAACCCCACGGCTTTGATACGCGGGTCGGTGACCAATGCAATGCCGACTTCGCGTCCCGAGCCATACAACAGTGAAAACACACCGTCGGGCAAACTGCAGTCTTTAACGGCCTTGGCCAGCGCACGGCCGACCAGTTCGCTGGTGCCGGGATGCGCGCCATGGGCCTTGACGATCACCGGGCAACCGGCGGCGAGTGCAGAGGCGGTGTCGCCGCCCGCCACCGAAAATGCCAAGGGGAAATTGCTCGCACCAAACACCGCCACCGGCCCCAGTGCAATGTGCCGTTGGCGCAGGTCCCCACGCGGCAGTGGCTCACGCGTCGGTTGCGCGGTGTCGACACGCACATCCAGCCATTCACCGGCGCGCACAGTGCGGGCGAAGGTGCGCAATTGCGCGCAGGTGCGGCCGCGTTCGCCCTGGATACGCGGGCGTGGCAGGCCGGTTTCGGCCATGGCGCGTTCGATCAATTCATCGCCGAGGGCTTCAATGTTGTCGGCGATGGTTTCAAGAAACGTCGCGCGCGCTGCCAGCGAAGTTTCGCGATAGGCGTCAAACGCCGCCCAGGCCAAGGCACAGGCCTGTTCGACATGCTCGCCATCGCCGCCAAGGTAGGCGGGCGCCAAGGGCTGGTCGGTGGCGGGATTAATGGCCTGGATCGCTTCGCGATGGCCGCAGACTGCGTGCTGACCGATCAGCATCTTGCCCGTCAGAGTCATGGGGAGTCCTTGAAAAAAGAGGGTTGGCCGCTGTGAGCACCACAGCGGCGCGCACAGCGGTCAGGCGACGTTCTGTTCAGCCGACCAGTTGGCGTACCACTGGCGGAACAGTGCGTACTGGTTTTCGGCGTAACGCTGTTGGGCGGTGCTGAGCACGTCGGTTGCGTTGAAGTGCAGGGCGTAGCCCTGGTCGCCGTTGAGCACCATCAAGTGCTTGTAATACAGCACCAGGTCGCAGCCCTCGTCGAAGGACGACAACACGCCCAGCGCGGCTTCCAGCTCACGGGCCAGGCGCCGGGCCTTGGCGTCGCCTGTGGCGGCTTTTTTGCTCAGGGCCACCAGTTGCAGCACTTCGCGCGGCAGGGCGTTGCCGATACCGGTGATGGCGCCGGTGGCGTTGCAATTGACGAAACCGTGTACCACTTGGGTGTCGACGCCGACCATCAGGGTTACGGCATCGTCCTGGGAGGTGATGTTTTCTGCCGCGTAGCGCAGGTCGGCGCCGCCGCCGAATTCCTTGAAGCCGATCAGGTTGGGGTGTTCGCGGCGCAGTTCGAAGAACAAGTCTGCGCGGGTGGCGAAGCCGTAATACGGGCTGTTGTAGATCACTGCCGGCAGGTTCGGCGCGGCCTTGAGGATCGCCGAGAAGTGCGCCTTTTGCGCGGTGGCCGAGGCGCCACGAGACAGCACGCGCGGGATCACCATCAAACCATGGGCGCCGACCTTGGCCGCGTGGGCGGCGTGGGCCACCGCTTCACGGCTGTTGACCGCGCCGGTGCCGACGATGGTCGGCACGCCAGCGGCGACCAGACGGGCCACGCCTTCCTGGCGTTCGGCTTCGGTCAGCAGCGGCCAGTCACCCATGGAACCGCAATACACCACGGCACTCATGCCGATATCGATCAGTTCACGGCCCTTGGCGACCAGGGCGTCGAAGTCCGGTGTGCGCTCAGGTGTGCACGGGGTCATCAGTGCGGGGATGCAACCGGTGAAGATGTTGTCGCTCATTGTTCTAACTCCAGCGTTCAGTTAAATAAGGCCCGGGCTCAGATGCCCCAGGCAAAAGGGTCCTGCTCGTCGATCAGCAACGTGCTGTCGGCGGTCATGTAGGCGCGGCCGGTGATGAAGGGGCGAATGCGCTCGCCATCCCATTCATAACGGCCTTCGAATTGGCTGCCGGTGATGCTGGCTTGCACCCAGGTGGCGCCGGGCGCGAGTTTGTCGTCAGCCGCCAGGCACGCGAGTTTGGCGCTGGTGCCGGTGCCGCACGGCGAGCGGTCGTAGGCTTTGCCGGGGCACATCACGAAGTTGCGGCTGTCGGCGTCGGCGTCGTCGGCGAACAGTTCGATATGGTCGATCAACGCACCGTCCGCACCGTGAATGCCTTGGGTTTCCAGGGCTTTGAGCATCGCCCAGGTGTAGTCGGTGAGGGTGTCGACGTTGTCCATCGCCAGCCGGTGGCCGTGCTGCGACACCAGGAAAAACCAGTTGCCGCCCCAGGCAATATCGCCATGCACCACGCCATAGCCCGGCACATCCACCGGCACCTGCTGGCGGTGCCGGTAGGCGGGCACGTTGCGCAAGGTCACGGCGCCGTCGTCGTGCAAGGTGGCGGCTACCGGGCCGACCGGGGTGTCGATGGTGTGTACGCCGGGCGTTATGCGGCCCAGGTGGTGCAAGGAGGCAACCAGGCCGATGGTGCCGTGGCCGCACATGCCCAGATAACCGGCATTGTTGAAAAAGATCACCCCGCAGGTGGCGCCGGGCGTGACCGGCGCGCAGTAAAGCGCACCGACCAGCACGTCATTGCCACGCGGCTCCAGCAGGCAGGCGCGGCGCCATTGATCGTGTTCGCTGCGCAAGGTGTGCAACTGGTCGGCAATGGTTGCGCCGGCCAGCGCAGGGAAGCCGTCCATTATCAGGCGTGTGGGTTCGCCGCCGGTGTGGGAGTCGATAACATGCAGGCGCTTCATAACAGGCTCCATCAATGGGTGGCTGGCGACAGTGGCGCGCTGTAATGTGCGTCGCTGACCGCTTCGCTTTCGTCGTCTTCGTGTTCCAGGCGCACCAGGTGCGCGGGCACGCCGGTGGCGGCGCCCCAGTAGTAGATGCCCAAGGCGCAGAGGGCGACGACCAGCGTGTCAAACGGGTGGCTGATCACGCCGATGCCGCCGAAACTGCCGAGCTTGGACAGCAGGATGGTCACCGCGTAAAAGCCGATCAGCCAGGCCGACGAGCGCACCTGCTGTTTGATATTCAGGTGCGCAGTCGGCACCCAGCGTGCGCACAACAGGTACACCACAAACATCAGGATTTGCAGACCCAGCAGCCACGAAACGGTGCTCCAGCCGGACCAGTAAACGATCAGCGCGGCGATGATGAACGACAGCGGGCCGAGCACCGCCATGCCCTTGACCCGAAACGGCCGCACCATGTCCGGTGCATTGCGGCGCAGCGCGGCGACGGTCACCGGGGCTACGGCGTAGCTTAAGATCAGTGCCGCCGACACCACATTGATCAGCGCTTCCCAGGACGGAAACGGCAGGGTCCAGAACACCGACAAACCAAAGGTCAACCACAGCGCCGGGCGCGGGATGCCGGACTTCTCATCAATGCGCGTAAAGATCTTGAAAAACGTGCCGGTCTGCGCCCAGCCGTACACCACGCGCGGCGTGGCATTCATGTAGATATTGCCGCAGCCGCTGGGTGAGATCACGGCGTCGGCTACCACCAGATAGGCCAGCCAGCCCACGCCCAGCGCCAGGGCGATATCGCGATACGGCAGCGCCAGTTGCTTGCTGATACCGGCCCAGCCATCGGCCAGCATCTCGGTCGGTACACCACCGAGGAACGCGGTTTGCAGCAGCACATAAATGGCGGTCGACAGCAGCACCGAGAGGATCAAGGCAATCGGGATCGTGCGTTGCGGGTTCTTCACTTCACTGGCCACCGAAATGATCGGCGTGAGGCCCAGGTAGGCAAAGATCACGCCGCCGGCCGACACCGCCATCTCGATGCCCGACAGGCCGAACGGGGCGAACCCCTGAGTCTGGAAATTCGCCGGTTTGAAGAAGGTGAACAGCACACCAATCACCAGCAGCGGCACGATGAACTTGAACACGCTCACCAGGTTATTGGCGATGGCGAAGGTCTTCACACTGCGGTAATTGAGCACGAAGAACAGGCACAGCAGGGCGAACTGCACCAGCCAGCCCAGGGTGGTCGGGTCACTGGAACCGACCTTGGTCAGTTCGGGAAACCAGGCCGCGGCGTATTGGCGCGAGGCGACCACTTCGATTGCCACCAGGCTTGAGAACGCGATCAGCGTGATAAAGCCCATCAGGTAGCCCAGCAGCGGCCCATGGGAATACACCGGGTAACGCACCACGCCACCGGCACGGGGCAGGGCGGCGCCGAGTTCGCAGTACACGATGCCCAGCAGCAGCACGGCGAAACCGCCGATCAGCCAGGAAATAATCCCCGCCGGGCCGGCGATCGCGGACACGTGGCTGGCTGCAAATAACCAGCCCGAACCGAAGATGGCGCCTAACCCGATAAAGGTCAGGTCCATCAGTGAAAGTTGTTTCTTGAACTTGCCTTGAGCAGACATGGCGGCGCCTTCTTGTGAGTTATTGGATAGGCATGCAGTGGCGATATCCTGAACCGATCAAGGGCGCGGCGATTGATGTTTTGCGTTGATGTGAATGACGAATTCGGCACAGTTTGCTGTGTTCGGTCCGGGTGGCTCATTGGACCAAATGTGGGAGCGGGCTTGCTCGCGAATGCGGTGGATCAGCCAATACATCTGGCGACTGAGATACCGCATTCGCGAGCAAGCCCGCTCCCACATTCGACCGAGTGTTGGCCAAAAGCCCCGAAAACTTTATAGATACTCCTGCTGGCATAGGGCAATCTGCCTAAAAAAATCGGAGCCTCAGGCCATGCTGCCCAGTGCATTTGCGAGCTTTCTTCAGGCCAATCGCCCCACCAGCATCGAGCAGCTATTAGCCGGGGTCGCGCAGTTGTTGCCCTTGCTCGACGTAATCCCCAATGCCGCGATTTTCATCAAGGATATCGATGCCCGCTACGTCCTCGCCAACCACACCCTGGTACAACGCTGTGGCCTCAAACAGCTGCAGCCGCTGTTGGGCAAAACCAGCGCCGAAGTGTTCCCCGCGCAATTGGGGCCGGGCTACACCGAGCAGGACCGGCGCGTGCTCGAGCAGGGTTTTGTGCTCGAAGACCAGCTTGAGCTGCACCTGTATGGCAGCCGCGAACCGGGCTGGTGCCTGACGCACAAATGGCCTCTGTACAACGACAAGGGCGCGATCATCGGCCTGGCGGGCATTTCGGTCGACCTGCAATCGGCCAGCGAAAAGCATCCGGCCTACCAGCGCCTGGCCGCCGTGGATGAACACATACGCCAGCATTTCAACCGACGCGTCACCCTCGGTGAGCTGACCCGCATTGCCGGGATTTCCGTGGCGCAACTGGAGCGTTACTGCAAACGCGTGTTTCACCTGACGCCCCGGCAGATGATCCAGAAGGTGCGTCTGGAACATGCACACCGGCTGTTGCACACCGACTTGCCCATCACCGAGGTGGCGCTGCAATGCGGCTACACCGACCACAGCGCGTTTACCCGCCAGTTCAAGGCCTTGACCGGGTTTACACCCAGGCAGTACCGGCAATTGGACTAAATGCAACGAATCACGCCGCGCACTGCTCCTATGCTTACGAATAACCTTTTCACGGCAATAGGAAACAGGCTAATGACGGCGGCGGACAACGATCATGTGAACTGGCTGGTGCAACAATCCATGCTCAATGCGGCGCGCCAGCGGGCCAGGCTCTATAGCGGCCAAGGGCGCTTATGGCAGCAGCCGTACGCGCAGACCCGGCCGCGTGATGCCTCAGCGTTGTCATCCGTGTGGTTCACCGCCTACCCGGCCTCGATTGTGACCCGTGAAAACGGCACGGTGCTCGAAGCTCTCGGCGACGAAAGCCTGTGGCAGGCTTTATCGAAGATCGGCATCCAGGGCATTCACAACGGCCCGCTGAAAAAGTCCGGCGGGCTCGACGGTACGCGGCATACGCCGACCATCGACGGCAATTTCGACCGCATCAGCTTCGAGATCGACCCACAGCTGGGCACCGAAGCGCAGTTGCAGGCCCTGACGCGCATGGCCGCCGCGCACAACGCGGTGATCATCGACGATGTGATCCCCTCCCACACGGGCAAGGGCGCAGACTTCCGCCTGGCCGAGATGGCGTATGAGGATTATCCAGGGCTTTACCACATGGTCGAGATCCGCGAGGAAGACTGGCCGCTGTTACCTGACGTCGCCGAAGGACGGGACGCGCAGAACCTCAGCCCCGCGCAGGTGGATGCGCTGCGTGACAAGCATTACATCGTCGGCCAGTTGCAGCGGGTGATCTTCTTCGAACCGGGCGTCAAGGAAACCGACTGGAGCGCAACCCCGGTGGTCGTTGGTGTGGACGCCAAGCCGCGCCGCTGGGTGTACCTGCATTACTTCAAGGAAGGCCAGCCGTCACTGAACTGGCTCGACCCCTCGTTTGCCGCGCAGCAGATGATCATCGGCGACGCCCTGCATGCCATTGATGTGATGGGTGCCAAGATCCTGCGCCTGGACGCCAACGGCTTCCTCGGCGTGGAACGCAAGCTGGACGGCACGGCCTGGTCGGAAAGCCACCCGCTGTCGATCACCGGCAACCAGTTGCTGGGCGGGGCGATTCGCAAGGCGGGCGGCTTCAGCTTTCAGGAGTTGAACCTCACCGTCGACGATATCGCCGCCATGTCCCATGGCGGTGCCGACCTGTCCTATGACTTCATCACGCGCCCGGCGTATCAGCATGCGTTGCTGATGGGCGACACCGAGTTTTTGCGCCTGATGCTGCGCGAGATGCACAGCCAGGGCATCGACCCAGGCTCGTTGATCCATGCGCTGCAAAACCACGATGAACTGACCCTGGAACTGGTGCACTTCTGGACCTTGCACGCCCACGACAGCTACCTCTACCAGGGCCAGACGTTCCCCGGCAACAGCCTGCGTGAGCATATCCGCGAGCAGATGTATGAGCGCCTGGCGGGCGAGCATGCGCCGTATAACCTCAAGTTCGTCACTAACGGGGTTTCCTGCACCACCGCCAGCATTATCACGGCGGCTTTGGGCATCCGTGACCTGGAGGCGATCACTCCGGCCGATATCGAGCAGATCCGCCGGATCCATGTGCTGCTGGTGATGTACAACGCCATGCAGCCTGGGGTGTTTGCCTTGTCTGGCTGGGACCTGGTCGGCGCGTTGCCGTTGGCAGCCGATGCGGTTGCGCACTTGATGGGCGATGGCGACACTCGCTGGATTCATCGAGGCGCCTATGACCTGGTGGATCTGAACCCGGATGCCGAACTGTCCGCCGGCCAGATGCCGCGCGCGCAAACCTTGTACGGTAGCCTTAACAGCCAGTTGCAGGACCCGGACTCGTTCGCGTCCCAGTTGCAGAAAATTCTCGCTGTGCGCAACGCCTACGGGATCGCCGCCAGCCGCCAGATCCTGGTGCCGGATGTAGAGCATCCAGGCCTGCTGATCATGGTTCACGAGTTGCCGGCCGGGAAAGGCACGCAAATCACCGCGCTCAACTTCGGCAGTACGCCGCTGACCGAAACCCTGCACCTGCCCGACATTGCGCCGGGGCCGGTGGTGGACATCATCAATGAGCGGGTCGAGGGCGATCTTACTGCTGAGGGTGAGTTCACCATCACGCTGGATGCGTATGAAGGGTTGGCGCTGCGGGTGGTGAGCCTGTCGCCGATGCTTTAGGCGCCCGAAGCGCTGATCGCCTCGTCGATCAGCGCGGATTATGAATTTGTCGGGAGAATGAGTAGCATGCAATTTACGCATTATTAATTAAATAAATATGCGCTTGATGTATTTTGTCGTTCGGGCTAGCGTAGCGCCAATGGCCACTTTCAAGCTCCGGCCACTGACCTGCCGAGGATTTTTCCATGCCTTTAGTTCGAATCGACCTGGCCGCCGACACCTCCACTGAAACCGCCGCGGCGATTGGCGATGTGGTTTACGCCGCCATGACCAGCGTGGCCAACGTGCCTGAGCACGACAAATTCCAGATCATCAACCGTCACGCCAAGGATGAGCTGGTGTATCCGGCGGCGGGTTATCTAGGGATTACCTACACGCCGAACATCGTGTTTATCCAGGTGACCTGGAGTGCCGGGCGTAGCATCGCGGTGAAAAAGGCTTTTTATAAATTTATCGCTGAGGGCATCCACGCCAAAACCGGGCTGCGCAAAGAAGATGTGTGGATCAGCCTGGTGGATGTAAAGCGCGAAGATTGGTCGTTTGGCAACGGTGAGATGCAGTACGTACCTGACGAGTGAAGCAGGCCTGCAAGAAGGCGGCGACTCAGCGATGAGTCGCCGCCTTTTTTATTGAGCGTTCAACGCCTGTAGAAACTGCGTGTGTTTCAGCGTTTGCGAGAACATCGGTAAGGTGAAATTCTCGGCGGCTTGCTGTTGCTCATCACTGAAGGTGGCGGTGCAGTCGGTCAACGTCACCACGTCGTAGCCTTTTTCATAGCCCGAACGAACCGTACCCTCGACACAGCAATTGGTCAGGAAACCTGCGACGACCAGGTTCTGGATGCCGTTGTTGCGCAGCACCAGGTCCAGGCCGGTGGTAGCAAACGCATCGAGGCCGCGTTTGCCCTCTATGAGGATGTCAGCCGGCTCACGGCTTAGCGCATCGGTGATTTCGGCGCCCCAGCTGCCGGCCCGGAAGGCGTTGCCGTCTGCCACACCCTTGAGAATGCCGTAGGAGCGGTGCGTCAGTTCGGGGTAGCCATCGGCGAACTGGATCGGCATATGGATGATCTTCACACCGAGTTTTCGTGCTTGCTCAATGGTGGTTGCAGTGTTCGCCAGCATGTCGGTGCTGTGCATGACGCCTTTGACTGCGTCGTGAAACACGCCACCCGCAGTGGTGAAGTCGTTTTGAAATTCAATCAGGACCAATGCGGTTTTCGTCGGGTTCATAATGATGCTCCGTCAGGTGGTTTTTTCACTACAGCAGTTATAGGCGCCAAATCCAGGGGCTGCTCCCACATAAAAGCAGAATTCCGACTCGATGACCGCATTCATTTGGCATCGTGAAAAATGATCCCCAGCGTGTGGCGCTCTCCACGATGCAGGCGGCTCACTCCATGACGCACACTGACTTTGCAAAAACCACGCGCGGAGCGTTCCGGGCGGCTGTTGACGGCAAAGATCAGCGCTTGGCCTTGCTCAAGGGGGACCACTTCAGCCCGAGCGGGCTTGCTGGAACCGGTGTGCGTGAGGACGAACTCACCCCCTTCGAAGTCCAGGCCCGGCTGGTCCAGCAGGAATACCACCTGAAACGGAAACACCTGCTCGCCATACAAATCCTGATGCAGGCAGGTGTAGTCATCTTGTCGATAGCGCAGCATCAGCGGCGTGGGCCTGCATTGGCCGGCCTGGTGACAGATCGCTTTGAACTCGACATGGGTGTCGGGGAATCGTTGATTGATCTTCAACGCCGCGTGCCAGCGATTGGCGACCGGTGCGAGGCGCTCGTACAGGCGCGAGCGCAGGTTGTCGACGAGCGCCGGCATCGGGTAGCGAAAGTATTGGTATTCACCCTGCCCGAAAGCGTAACGCTGCATGACGATGCGGCTGCGGAAATGGCTTTCATCGGCATAGAGCGCCGCGAGTTGCTGACAGGTTTGCCGAGCCAACAGTCTCGGCAGCAGCGCGAAGCCGTCGTTCATCAAAGCCGCTTCGATCATTGGCCAATCGAGACTTTCCAGATGAGTGTTCATAAAGGCTGCTGACGTTTCCATTCGCGATACTCGGCTGGCATGCACATGGCGCAGGGGCGATAGCCCGCAGCGATGGCGCTGGCTTGATCGAGGAAAAACACCCGGTGCTGCACATAGCCACCACGGGCGATGGCGTGCAGCGCCGCGCGGCAATCCAGCAGGCCGTAGCGTTTGCCGCGTCGATGGCCACCCAGCGTGCCCGGTTGGGCGCTTGAGTAGGGTTGACCATCGCTGCCCAACAGCCGCCACATGCGCTCAGTTGTCATGGGCCGCCCCAACACCTAAGTGAGTGCCTAAGTGAAAACTGAGCAAAAAGCCGCGCCGTTCGCCGCTTCGGACTGGGCTGATCGCGTGTTTTATATTCACCCGGTAGTAACCCTTGCTGCCCTTGAACGGACGGTGCGCCGTGGTGATGACTGCCAGATCGCCACGCTGCAACGGCACCACCATCGGCCGCGATTGCATTCTGGGGCGTTGCTCGGTGAGGATAAATTCACCGCCGGTGAAATCCTCGCCGGGCGCAGACAGTACGCCGGCCAATTGAAACGGAAATATGTACTCGCCCTCGGCATCTTGCCCCAGCGCCAGGTGTTCATCTTTGCGCAGGCATGTCAGCTGGGGCAGTGCTTGCTGTTGGCCGACGGCCCGGCACTGCGCGTGAAAGTCGTTGAGCTGAGGAGGGAAACGGTAGGGCAGTTGCAGGATGTCGTTCCACTGGTTGGAAACCTGTGCCAGTGGAGGGTAAAACCCGCTCAGAAGGTTGCCGAACAAGCCTGGAGCCTCAAGCCGGAACAGGCCGGGAAGCACGATAAAACCTTCGCGGTCGAGTTCCAGGCCGATGGTTTGCCAATCCAGGCGTTCAAGGGTGGCAGCAAGTGTGGTCATCAAAGCCTCGTTCACTGTGCATTTGCGCCAGTGTAGGCGGGCGTCTAGTCGCAGAAACTCCGGTTCTTGCGACGCAATTCACACTTGGCTGACCGAAAATTGATCTCGATCATGTGCCCTGCCTGGCAGGCCTTTTAACCTTGTGCTTCCATCAAAGGCCAGGGACGGCTCATTGCGAGCCTGTGGCCGTGCACCTCAAGGAAGAGTCTGCCATGCGATCACTGAAGATCATCTTGTTGTCCTCAGCATTCAACGGCTTGACCCAGCGGGCCTGGCTGGACTTGCGCCAGTCGGGGTTTGACCCCAGCGTGGTGCTGTTCACCGATGAAGTCTCGGTGTGCCGGCAAATCGAGGAGTCCGACGCCGACCTGGTGATCTGCCCCTTCCTCAAGGACCGCGTGCCGCAGCAGCTGTGGAGCAACCTCGACCGCCCGGTGGTAATCATTCATCCGGGGATTGTCGGTGACCGTGGCGCCAGCGCGCTGGATTGGGCCATCACCCAACAGGCCCGCCGCTGGGGCGTCACCGCGTTGCAGGCGGTGGAGGAGATGGACGCGGGGCCGGTGTGGTCGACCTGTGAATTCGACATGCCCGCCGAGGTGCGCAAGTCCGAGTTGTATAACGGACTGGTGAGTGAGGCGGCGATCACCTGTATCCGCGAGGTGGTGGAAAAATTCACCCGTGGTGTGCTCCCCACACCCCTGGATTACACACAACCCAACGTCATCGGGCGCTTGCAGCCGAACATGAAGCAGGTTGACCGTGCTTTCAGCTGGCACGACTGCGCACGCTTCATCAAGCGCAGCATCGACGCCGCCGACGGCCAGCCGGGTGTGTTGGCCAGTATCCACGGCGAGCAGTATTACCTGTACGACGCGCACCTGGATGCACGCCGGGGCCTGCCGGGTGAAATGCTCGCGGTACAGGATGATGCGGTATTGGTCGCAGCCGGCGATCAGAGCGTGTGGGTCGGCTCACTTAAACGCAAGGCCCAGCCAGGCGAGGAAACCTTCAAGTTGCCGGCCCGTCACGTGTTGGCCGGGCGCCTGGCGCGTGTGCCCGTGCTGGACAGCTCAATTGCCCACCAAGCCTTCAATGAGCAGGCCTATCAACCGATTCGCTACCGTGAATGCGGCGATGTCGGCGAATTGACCTTCGAGTTCTACAACGGCGCCATGAGCACTGAACAATGCCAGCGGCTGGTCGTTGCACTGCGCTGGGCCAAGGCACGGGACACCCAGGTGCTGCTGATCAAGGGCGGGCGCGGCAGCTTTTCCAACGGCGTACACCTCAACGTCATCCAGGCCGCACCCGTGCCAGGGCTGGAGGCTTGGGCAAATATCCAGGCGATCGATGATGTGTGCCAGGAACTGCTGACGGCCCGCCAACTGGTGGTCAGCGGCCTGACCGGCAGTGCCGGTGCCGGCGGTGTAATGCTGGCCCTGGCGGCCGATATCGTCTTCGCCCGTGCCGGCGTAGTGCTCAACCCGCATTACAAGAGCATGGGCCTGTATGGCTCCGAATACTGGACCTACAGCCTGCCGCGTGCGGTGGGCAGTGAAATTGCCCATAAGCTCACTGAAGAGTGCCTGCCGATCAGCGCCATTCAGGCACAGCAGTGGGGCATGGTGCAGGACATTGGGCCACGTTGCCCGAGTGCGTTCAGTGCATGGTTACTGCAAGCGGCCCAAGGCGCGCTGAGCGATGAGAAATACGCCGCGCAACGCATGCGCAAAGCCACTATCGACCTTGAGCCAATGGATCGCTGCCGCCAAAACGAGTTGGCCCAGATGGAACTGGACATGGTGCACAACCGCCAGCAGTTTGCCGAGAAGTGCCGCAACTTTGTGTTCAAGCGTAAAGCCTGCCAGACGCCGCAACGGTTGATTGCGCCGTGGGCGTTGGCGCGTAAGGGCGAACTGGTCGACTGAGCGGTACTGCGGTTTTAGTCCCAGTCCTATTTGTTTCTGTTTTGGCGCTGATAAGCTTTTTTCCTGAAACAATCTCGGGAAATTTTTGTCATGATCCAAAATGCCGTCGTGCCCAACGAGTTCAGCGCGCTACGTGTCGTCACGTTGGCATCCGATGCTGCCTGTGCGCATCGGCTCGCCTTCGCCTTGAGCAGCATGGGGGTAACTCCGATTGCCAATATTGGCACCTTGAGCGCCGTTGAGGCTTGGCTGCGCGAGTCCCCGATCGACGTCATTGTCTGCGAAATTCGCCCAGAGTGCGGTGATGGGCTGATGTTGCCGAGCCTGCTCAGGGGGCTGCACGAAGCAGGCACACTGGCCCGGTTGCCCTGCATCTTCTGGACCGGAGAGACGGCCTTGGATGCGCCCGCGGGCGAGGTCGACGTGACCCGTAAAACGCCTGCAAGCCCGCTCTGGATCAAGTACATGGGCGGGGTTGCGGTCAGTGCGCTGGAGTCCCATGCGCGGTTGGCGCGAACGGCGGGGATCTCCGTGCAAATCCTGCGCGAAGGCGCAACCCTGGCGCTGGGCGACGCCTTGCGCGCGGTCGTGCTGACGCGCGCGCAGCCGGATGCAAGGCTGAATATGAACACTTTTGATGACTTGGCCGAAGATGAGGTGATCAACGCGCTGACCACAGGCGAGGGCTTGCGTTTTGTGTTCCAACCGCAATTTGAGCTGCTGAGCCGGCGTATCGTGGGGGCCGAAGCGCTGGTGCGTTGGAAGCATCCACGATTTGGGGAAATCCCCCCTTCGGTATTGATGCCCTTGGTCAACCGCTTGGGCCTGGACCTGCTGCTGTTCAGCCTGGTGGAGATGTGGACGATCAAGGCCATGCTCGCGCTCAAACGCGAACATATCGGGATTCCCATTGCTGTAAACGCGTCGGCTAAAACCATTTGCACCCCCGATTTCTCCGAGCGCCTGGCCGCGCGGATGCGCCAGGCCGGCCTGCCGAACCGGCTGCTGAAAATCGAGCTTACTGAAGATGTACCCGAACCGGATGAGCTCTACTTATCCGCCTCGTTGACGGCGATTCGTGCCAAGGGGTTCCAGGTATCGATGGACGACTTCGGCACGGGCGCTGCTACGTTGAACCTGTTGGCGAACCTTTCGTTTGATGAGATGAAAATTGACGGGTCGTTCGTGCGCGGGGTGGAACAGCACTCGTCTTCACGTAAAGTCATTGCCGGTATCGTTAATTGGGCGCGCCTGCTCAGTTTGAATTTGGTAGCCGAGGGCATTGAAGACGAGTCGACTATTGCGTTGTTGTACCGTTTGGGTTGCCGGGTGGGGCAGGGTTATGCGTTGGCTCGTCCAATGGAAATGGACGACTTCTTGAACTTCGTTATCCAACGGGAAAATAGTGCCTCGCGCTGAGTGCTTTTAGGAGTGATCTGATAGGCAACTGAATGCCAGTGCATTAACTTTTGCACCCGCTCACTGTTTGAATTAGTGGCCGCTCCGTTAGTTTGGCTTTTTTTCTAGTGCGATTGTTCAATAGCACGGATGTCATTGATTTTATAGGTTCGTCTGCGATGACGAGAACTTACTAAAGATGAGAATGTTGTAAGTCTCATCCTTTTGCTCGTTATAAAGAGTGCCTTCGAAGTTATGAAACGCTTAAAAATTGCTTTGCTCGATGATCACGCAATCGTACGGCATGGGTTAATCAATCGATTGCAGCAGGAACCTGATTTCGACGTGGTGGGTGTTTACGCCCGTAGCCGTGAAGCGATGGCTGGGCTCGCAATGGTGCCGGTAGAGGTGTTGTTGCTCGATTTCGTGCTCGGGCCCAGCGAGTTGGACGGTATCTTGTTGATTCGTGCGTTGCGGGTGAAGTACCCGCAGTGCCGCATCCTGATCTTTTCGACGCACCACGATGCCGCAACCGTAATCCTGGCCCTGCGCGTCGGCGCGCGTGGGTTTCTTGGCAAGGGTGAAGATATCAACCAGTTGGTCAGTGCGGTGCGGCTGGTCGCATCCGGCGAGGTTTATCTCAGCCCGGACATGGCTTACCGAGTCGCCGAAGCGACGGCGGTGAATCCGGTAGGCGAAGAGCAGAACCGCGATGAAGCCTTGCGTTTTGTGACACTTTCAGCGCGTGAACAGGACGTGATTCGCTGTTACCTGGCGGGTATGACCATTACCGACATCGCCGAAAAATTCAATCGCAGCATCAAGACCATCAGTTCACAAAAGGCCTCGGCGTTTCGAAAGTTGGGCGTGGTGTCGAACAATGAGTTGTTCAGGATCAAACACATTATCGACGGTATTTGATTCAAGTTCGTATCACCCAACAGGCAGGCACACGCGGGATGTCATTTGCCGATCCTTGCATATACTCAATTGCGGGCTGAACGTTGTAGCGGTGGGTTATCCCTGTATTCCGACAGCGCTGGGCTGAGTAGGTCGACCACAATGAAAACAATACGCATTGCTTTGCTGGATGATCACGCCGTAGTTCGACATGGGCTGGCCACGACGCTGGCAGCCGAGACAAACTTTGACGTGGTTGGCATTTATGCGCGCAGCCGCGACCTTATCGCAGGCCTCGCCTCGGCGCCGGCAGACTTATTGCTGCTGGACTTCTCCCTGAGCCCCGACGAGTTGGACGGGGTCTCATTGATTCGCGCCTTGCGGGTCAAGTTTCCCTGCTGTCATATCCTTGTGTTGTCCACGCATCACGACCCGGCGACGGTCAGCCTGGCCATGCGCGTCGGTGCCCGTGGTTTTGTCGGCAAGGGTGAAGATATGGCGCAGTTGGTCAAGGCGATCCGCAAGGTGGCGGCGGGTGCGGTATACCTGAGTACCGACATGACCTATCGACTGGCGGAGACAGTGACCAGTGATACCGGCCAAGGCGGCGATGTGCCTGACGCGTTAGTCCAGGCGGAGTTGACCAGTCGTGAACAGGAAGTCATTCGTTGTTACTTGGCGGGCATGACGGTGAGTGAAATTGCCGAAAAATTCAATCGCAGTATTAAAACCATCAGCACCCAGAAAACCGCAGCGTTTCGCAAGCTTGGGGTCACCTCGAACAATGCGTTGTTCAAGCTCAATAAAATTATCGGCACGCCATGAGAGCCTGGTTGTGGCGGGCAGCGCTGCTGGCGTTGTTGATGTTGGGTTCGCCGCTCATCTGGGCCGCTTCGGTCGAGTTGAGCGAAGAGCAACTGCAGTGGATAGCACTGCACCCGGTGCTGCGTGTCGGGGTGGTGGAAGGCTTGATCCCTTTCGAGTACATGAGTGATGGTGTGCTGCGCGGGCGGTCGATGCAGTATTTGCAATTCGTGACGGCCGCTACGGGCCTTCGTTTCAATTACGTGCCGGGAAATACCCTGACCGCGCGCGAAAACATGCTGCTGACGGGCGAGGTCGACCTGCTGTCCTCATACTTGCGCTTTCGCTCAGAGCCTGCGACCAAGGGCCTTGTCGCTTTGGTTTACCACACCACGTCGCCGATCATCGTCACGCGTGTCGACAGCCCCGGCATTTTCGATCTTGAACAACTGCAAGGCAAAAACGTGATGATTCCCGACGTGGATTATTACGAGACGATGTTCCAGGGCAAGGCGACCAAGGCCCATTTGACCAGAAGCACCTCGGCCATGCAGATGCTGACGAGGGTGAAGGAGGGCAAGGCCGATGCGGTAGTGGCCTCGGAAACCTTCTTGATGCCTTACCTGTATCGACAATTTCAGGGGGTTTTGGAGATTTCCGGTGTGGTCGGCAGCGAGATGCTGGATGTGAGCATGGCTGTGCGTGCTGATGACGTCATCCTGCGCTCAATATTTGAGAGGGTACTGGACTCCATTACAGCGCAGCAACGCAATAGTATTTATGAGAGTTGGTATCACGATCTGGATGTGGATGCGCCGTCGCTGTTAAACATCTTCAATCACTTTGCGCATGTGCTGATCCTTGGTGTGTTGGCGCTGGCCAGCCTGTGCGCGCTGGTCTATCGCGGTTACCGGTTGCGCGGGCGCGCACTGCGCAACGAGCAAGAAAAATCGATGTTCCTGGCGGTCATGAACCATCAGATACGCTCGCCCATGAACGCAGTGCTGGCGGCGATGGAGTTGCTGGGCCACACCCGGCTCAATCAGCAACAACGTCATTTTGCCCAGCTGGCAAACAGCGGTGCCGACGCGATGGCGCGTTTACTGGACGATATCCTCGAAACCTCCGGGTCGGTGCCTAAACCGAAACGGCTCAAGGTCGAGCCGACCGATGTGACGGCGTTGGTACAGGCCGTCGTCGGGCTGCACCGCCTGCGAGCCATGGAAAAACACCTGGATATGAAACCGCACATCCAAGTGCCGTTGCCCTTGCTGATGCTCGACAGTGCGCGCCTCACGCAAATCTTTCATAACCTGCTTTCGAATGCGATCAAGTTTACCGATGCGGGCAGTATCGATATCGACGTGCGGCAGGTTGACCTGGGCGTTAGCACCGAGCATTTGCAGATCGAGGTACGCGACACTGGCATCGGCATTTCGGCAGCGGTGCAGGCTTCGTTGTTTCGACCTTACGCGCAACACAGCCAGTCATACAAACGCTCGGGCGGCTCAGGGTTGGGGCTGGTGATCTGCCGGCAACTGGTCAGCTTGATGAACGGGACCTTGACACTTAAAAGCGTGCCGGGTGCAGGCACGACAGTGACTATCTGCCTGCCCGTGGCGGCTGCCCCGCAACCGCCTGCGTCGCCACCGGCAGAGGTCCCGTTACCCTCCAAAGCGGGCAGCGCATTGCAGATTCTGGTGGTGGAAGACACCCGTGCGAACCAAGAGGTGCTGCGCGCGCAAATCAGCAGCTTCGGCGGCATGCCGGTGGTGGCCGGCGATGCTGCGCAAGCCCGCACCTTGTTCACGCGCACCCTTTACCACGTGGTCCTGATGGACTGCGACCTGCCTGACCAGGACGGCTACAGCCTGACCCGCGAGCTGCGCGCATTCGAACAGCAACAGGGCCGCCTGCGGTGCCCGATCATCGCCATCTCGGCCCTGACCGGTGAGGAGCACCTTCAGCGCTGCCTGACGGCGGGAATGGACGCGGTGTTGAGCAAGCCTATTCGTCTGGGGCCATTGCGCGAGGCGATTGAGCGTTGGTGCGAGGTCACACTGGCAGACCCTCGGTCAAACCTGACGGCCCCGGTGTTGGACCAGGCTGGAATCAACCGGGAAGTAGCCGCTGACCTGGGCAGCCTGACCAAGGCGATAGCATTGTGTGATCGCTCAGACGCCTTGCACGTTACCCATCGTTTGCACGGGGCTGCGCTGATCATGGAGTGGTCAGCCATGGGGCAGGCTGCCGAGGCCCTGGAGAACCTGTTGCGCGCGCAGCAGGGGTGGGATGACCCGGCTTGTGCGCAGGCTTTGCGGGTCCTGCTGCGACAATGGCATGAGCTGGGCGGCGAGGGGCACGTTGATGCACTGCCGATCACCCGGCCGCACCGGATACAACCCTGATGTCGCGCATGTTAGCGGTGTTGGCCCTGATGGGTCACATCAGCCTGCGTGTCGCACAAGCCAACGTTGCGCAGTTGACGTTGACACCCCAGGAACTCGATTGGATCGCGGCCCAAACAGAGTTGCGCGTGGGGGTATTCGATAACCTGTTGCCCTTTGAGTACATCAGCGGTGGCGAACTGCGAGGGCTATCGGCCAAATACCTGGGCTTGATTGAACAGCGCACGGGCCTGCGTTTCAAGCCTGTGCCGACCACCTCACGTGGCGCGCGCAAGGACATGTTGATCAATGGCGAGGTCGATATCTTGTCCACCCGGCGCCGCTCGGATGACCCCGCTGAAGACCGCGGAATCCTCTATACCCTGCCTTACAACACCAGTTCGACCATCCTTGTCAGCCGTTTTGACGATCACCCGTTTGTCGAACTGAGCCAGCTTGCCGGCAAGCGCCTGGTAATGCTGGGCCGTGAGGGCTATTCAGCGTTTTTACGCGAGCGGGTACGGGGCATCACGATCCTTTCGGCCCAGAACGCGATTGATATGATGGCAATGGTCAAGGACGGCGATGCGGACGCCGCCATTGCGTCCGAATGGTTGCTGATCCCGTATCTCTCTCGCCAGTACCAGGGTGTGCTGCAGGTTTCCGGCGTGGTACCCGAGCAGCATACCGGTGTGAGCATGGCGGTGCGCGATGACGATGTGATCCTGCTGTCGATTCTGCAGAAGGTGCTGGCGTCCATCTCCGGGGAAGAGCGCCAGGCGATCTACGATGCCTGGTTCGGAGACATGAACCTCGATATCCCGACCATCAAGGCTATCGCCGATCACTACGAAGGTGAGCTGTGGTTGCTGCTGAGCATTGTGCTGATACTCGTCACGCTGGTCTGGCAAAGCCGAGTGCAACGCCGACGGGCCGTTCATAACGAGCGGGAGAAGGCGATGTTCCTGGCGATCATGAGCCATGAAATTCGTTCACCCATGAACGCGGTACTGGCCGCTGTTGAGTTGTTGGAGCACACACCGCTGGACGAACAACAACAGCATTTCGCGGCGCTCGCAAATAACGGTGCCAATACCCTGTTGCAGCTCGTCGACGATGTGCTGGATATCTCCAGGATGGAGGCCGGTCAATTGACGCTGAATGTGGAAGCCGTGAACCTCGGCGTGCTGGTCCGACGCGTGGTGGACGACCAGCGCTCCTGTGCAGAGGAAAAAGGCCTTGAACTGAGGGTGACGGGCGAGCAACCACACGCGCCATTGTTGCTGGATGAACTGCGCGTGGAGCAGGTCTTGCGCAACCTGATCGCCAACGCCATCAAATTCACCGACGGCGACCAGATAGAGATTCGGCTTCAGGTTCTTGAGGGCGATCGGCAACTGGTGGTTCAGGTTATCGGCAATGGGGTCGGTTTGTCCGAGCAGACACAAGCCTCATTGCTGAG
The DNA here is from genome assembly GCF_005938045.2 of Pseudomonas sp. KBS0710. Taxonomy (GTDB): domain Bacteria; phylum Pseudomonadota; class Gammaproteobacteria; order Pseudomonadales; family Pseudomonadaceae; genus Aquipseudomonas. The sequence continues at coordinate 2,439,838 of NZ_VCCF02000001.1, forward strand.
CCTGTCCGCGCGTCCCAGGCCCGGGGGCAGCACCTGGCTGGGTGGGGTGATCTGTAAGCAGTTGGTGCAGTTGATGGGGGGCGAGTTGAGGCTCAGCAGCAGCCAGGGCAAAGGAACCCAAGTCGGTGTGATGTTGCCGGTTAAATGGGCTGCGCCGCTTGATTTGCCAGTGCGGGTGACGCCTTCGCTCGACGAATCTGTGGGCTTGAAGGTGTTGGTGGTGGGCGGCACGAAAAGCGATCAACAGAGGCTGGCGGCGCGGTTGCGTGCGTTGGGCTGCCGGCCCTTGCCAGTGGACGATGCCATCCAGGGCTTGAGGCTTTTCAACGCACACAAGGTTGATTTGGTACTGATCGACTGTGACCTGCCGGCAGACGATGGTTATTACCTGGTCGAGGAGTTTCGTCAGTTGCAGAGCCAACAACAGCGGGCACATTGCCCGATCATTGCGATCTCACAGTTAACCGGCAATGAACACCTGCAACGTTGTTTTGATGCAGGTATGGATGGCTCGCTGGGCAAACCCGTTGGCCAGGGCCCTCTTCGCGAAACCATTGAGCTGTGGTGCGAGGTTATCCTGATGGGCACGGCAGTGCTGCCCGATACTTCCGGGCCTGAGGTGCTGCGCAAGCAGCTTGGCGGATTGCTTGAGGCGGTGGCCTTGCGTGATGCCAACCTTGCGCTGCAGGGTTTGCGCGGCCTGCAAGACGCCGCGTTGGTGTCGGGGTGGACGGACATCGCCACCACGGCCGAACTGATCGCGCCAGCCTTGCAGGATGTGGACGGCTGGCCCGCTGTAGTTATTGCAGGCCATCTCAGCCATATGGTTGAACAGTGGGTAGCACTAAGCGCTTGAGTTTTGCCGCTGACTTGAAGTGGCGATGGTAGTGTTTTTAGGAGCGCTCCTATTGACGAAAGAATCGCCCGAACAATAAAAACAACCCTCGCCAGAGTGAGTTGTGTAGCGTCGCATCGGTAAGTTTATTGTTGAAATTCCAGCCAGCTTAGTTGTTTTTCGGAGCAGTCCTATTTGGCCGGTTCGGTAAGCGCCTTACACTTAACTTCGCAATAACACAGGAGTTGTCCTGCAACAGGAAACTTCACCTTCTACTTGGCATCTTGCACTCTCGGAGTTACCCCATGAATTACAAAGCCCGCGTCCTCGCTGTACTGGTCGCAGCCACCGCCACCTCTGCCGCCATGGCTTCGGACGGCACCATCAATTTTAACGGCGAACTGAAAGCCGAAACTTGCCAAATAGCAGTCAACGGTGCTGCAGGCTCTGCGGGTTCTACCGTTACGCTGCCGACAATCTCCACCTCCCAGCTGACTGCACTCGGCCAGGTCGCGGCTCAAACCGGTTTCGTTATTCAGCTCAGCAAATGCTCTGCTGCACTCAAAACCGCTTCTGCGTTCTTTGAATCAGGGGGTTCGGTTGACCCGGCCAGCGGCAATCTGAAGAACTTGACCGGCACGGCCACCCAAACTCAGCTGCAATTAGTTGATGCCACTAATGGCCAGCCCATCAAAGCAGGCGACACTTCGCAAGTTGCTTCTACCAGCCGTATCAACATCGATTCGACAACCCTGAGTGCCGAACTGCCATACGCCGTTCAGTACTACGCTCAGGCGGCAACTACGCCGGGTACCGTTATCAGTAACGTGACTTACTCCATTAACTATCAGTAAGTCGCACGCCAATGAACACACGCCCTGTCTTTTGGTTAAAAGGGCGTGTTTTCGGGCGGCAATGGGGCACTGTCATGCTTTGTAAACTTCCACTTAAACAGATGCTGCTGGCAAGCCTCATGGGACTGGTGAGTTTTCAGGCCAATGCGGGTGTGGTGATTACTGGCACGCGGGTAATCTACCCGGCCGGCCAGAAGGAAATCACCGTAAAGCTCAATAACAACGGCACGCAACCTGCGTTGATGCAGGCGTGGATCGACACCGGCAGTGTTACAAGCACCCCCACCAGTTCCAAGGCGCCGTTTCTGCTTTCGCCGCCGGTGGCGCGTATCGACCCGGCCAAAGGCCAAAGCCTGCGAGTGTTGTTCACGGGTGCAGCGTTGGCCGCGGACAAGGAGTCGGTGTTCTGGCTGAACGTGCTGGAAATTCCGCCCAAGCCCGAGGCGGGTGCTGACCTCAACACCCTGCAAATGGCATTTCGTTCGCGGATCAAGCTGTTCTATCGCCCTGCCGATTTGCCGGGAACCGCTACTGAAGCGATTGAACAGGTGCAATGGCAAGTGGTGTCCAGCCGAGATGGCTTGGGCCTGGCCTTGCAGGCGTTCAATCCGTCGGCCTTTTACGTGTCGCTGATTGAACTGGAACTGGTGTCAAGTTCAGTGCGTGTTCGCAGCGAGGACGGCATGCTCGCTCCCGGTGAAACCCGGCAGTTCCCGCTGCCTGCTCTCAAGTCTCGACCTGCCGCCGACGCGCGGGTGGAGTTCAGTGCCATCAACGATTACGGCGCGCTGATCCCGACTCGGAAAGCACTTAAGCCTTGATCAACTCCTGACGTTTTTACACGCGAGTCATCTATGCAAACCTCTTCCAGCTCCGGGCTCGCCCTGCGGGCACAGCCTCGCTTTGCCTTGAATCCGCTTACGACCTTGGTACTCAAGGTGCTGGCCATCGCGCCTGGTGCATGGGGCGTACAAGGCGCGTTGGCGCAAGAGGTGCAGTTCAACGACGCATTCCTGCCTGAGGATTCGCGCAATCTTGACCTCGGCAAGTACCAGGCCGGTAACCCGGTGACGCCGGGGCAATACCGCGCCGATGTATTGCTCAACGGCCAACTGAACAGCCGCCAGGACATTCGCATTGAGGCGCAGCCCGACGGCAGCAAGCCGGTGGTGTGTATGGACCATGGCCTGCTTGAACGTCAGGGTGTGGACATGGCCAAGCTGTCGTCGGCGGCCGGCCAAACGCTTGGCAACCAAGGCTGCGTGGCTCTGGGCAGTTTGATCCAGGGCGCCAGCGCGAGTTTTTCACCGGAGAACCAGGCGCTCGATCTCAGCATCCCCCAGGCCGCCTTGAAGCGCAATTCCCGGGGTTACGTCAGCCCTGAGCTGTGGGACCGTGGCGTGACTGCCGGCATGCTCGGTTACACATTCAATGCCAATCGCAACCGTACCCGCAGCGGCGACTATGACTCGGCGTTCATGGGCCTCAATGCGGGCCTTAACCTGGGTGACTGGCGCTTGCGCCACAACGCGTCGATGAGCTGGCAGTCGCGCCAGGGCAACAAGTACCAGGCCCTGGACACTTACGTACAGCGCGATGTGACAGCGCTGAAAAGCCAGTTTACGGCCGGGGAGTCCAACACCAGCGGTGAGATCTTCGATACCTTGTCCTTTCGCGGCGTGCAGCTGGCCAGCGATGACCGCATGCTGCCTGACTCCATGCGCGGGTATGCCCCGGTCATCCGCGGCATTGCCCGCACCAACGCACGTGTCACCATTCGCCAGGCTGGCAATGTCTTACTGGAAACCACGGTGGCGCCCGGCGCATTTGTCATCGATGACCTGTATTCCACTGGCTACGGCGGCGACCTTAACGTGAGCGTTGCCGAGGCAGACGGCACCGAACAGAACTTTATCGTGCCGTATGCCTCGGTGAGCCAGTTACTGCGCCCCGGCACCTCGCGTTTTAGCGTCACTGCCGGTGAAACCCGCAATAACTTCGTCGACCAACAGGCACGCCTGCTGCAGGGCACGTTGCAATACGGCCTTAACAACACCTTCACCGGCTTTGGCGGTGTGCAATCGAGCAACCAGTACACCGCGCTGCTCACGGGGGTGGCATTTGGCACGCCCATCGGTGCGATGGCGCTGGACGTGACCCACGCCCAGACCGACTTGGCGGCCGGTACGGCCAAAGGGCAGAGCATGCGTGTGTCCTACAGCAAGAATGTGCTCAGCACGGGCAGTAACTTTTCGGTGGCGGCTTATCGTTTTTCTACCGGTGATTACCTGGATTTCAGCAATGCCGTGCAACTGCTGGACGCCGAAAAAAATGGCTGGGACGCCAGCTTGTTTGGACGCCCGCGTAGCCGCCTGTCCATCACCGCTGACCAGACGCTCGGGCCGTGGGGCCAAGTGACTCTCAGCGGCTATGCCCAGAATTACTGGAACCAGCCGGGCAGCGACGTGCAGTACCAGTTCAGTTACAGCAAGCAATTCAATCGGGTGAGTTTCAGCTTGAATGCCAACCGCAGCCGCATGGGCCTGGGCGATATGCAGAACAGCTTTCTGCTGACCCTGAGCATGCCGCTGGAGTTCGGCGGGTCTGGTTATGGGCCGCAGATGACCGCGCAGGTTGGCCGCGACACTCGGGGCAACTACAGCGAGCAGGCCGGAATCAGCGGCACCGCCGGCGAGGATCGCCAGTATGGCTACGGCGCGACCTTCGGGCATGACGGTGGCAGCAATACCAAGAGTGTCGCGCTTAATGGGCAGTACACCGGAGCCCGCTCGATGCTCAGTGCCGCACTGGGTCGTGGCGATGGCTATACGAGTGCTTCCCTGGGCGCCAGCGGCACGTTGGTGGCCCATACCAACGGTGTGACCATGACGCCTTATCGTGGCGAGACCATGGCGGTGATCAGCGCGCCGGGGGCGCAGGGTGCCAAGGTGTCGGGCTATCCAGGTCTGAGGCTCGACGCAAGCGGTAACGCCGTGGTGCCGTACTTGCGGCCCTATGAGCTGAACGAGGTCGCCATCGACCCGATCGGCAGCTCTCTGGACGTCGAATTCAACGAAACCAGTCAACAAGTCGCGCCACGTGCCGGCGCCGTTGTCCATCTCAAATACACCACCAACCAAGGTCGCGCAGTACTGCTCAATGTGCGCCTGGACGATGGCAACAGTTTGCCGTTCGGTGCCGGCGTAACGGACGGCGAAGGCGCCACGGTGGGCGTGGTCGGGCAGGGCGGTCAGCTCTACGCACGAATCAAGCCGGACACCCGTCAATTGCTGATCCATTGGGGCAGCAAAGCGCATCAGCAATGCGCGTTGGTGATTCCGCCAGGCCCGGGCGAGGGCCAGCAGTTGCAGCAGTTGGACGCCGTGTGCGCGGCAGGCAAACAGGTCGCTGACAGCGTGCGGCCCAACACTATGCAAAAGGTACCGTTATGAACGTGAAGGCATTGATCAAATCGGGATTGGCAGTCATGGCGTTGTGGGCCGCAGCCAACACGGCTATGGCGATTACCTGCACGTACATGAATGGTATCCAGCCAGCAGTGGGCTCCATGCCGTTGCAGATATCCTCCATCAGCGTTGGGCGCGATGTGCCCGTGGGCACTGAGGTGTATCGACAGAAATTCACTATCGCGGGAGGCCAGACGCCGACGCTTGAATGCCTGTATGCCCCGTTTCAAATGTGGACCGAGTTTACGGTGGACACCACCTCCGCCCTGGCCAATTGGTCCAGCGGAACCTATGCCAACAAAGTCTACAGAACCAGCATTCCAGGGCTGGGTGTGGCCTTCAACAGCACGGGCGGCTTGCTGCCAAGGCGCACGAGTACACAGCCGTCCAACTGCACTCAGGGTTACAGATGCCTTATTCCGTTTGGTGATGCCAAGGGTGCTGGTCCCGCCAACTTTGAACTGATATTGATCAAGCTGGGCGACGTGACGCCGGGTGTACTCATCGGCAGCACGTTGCCGACCGTGAGCCTGTTTGGCATTTTTGGCGACGCCAGAATGAACGGGTTCAAGATGGGTATTTCCGGCACCATCCAGATTGTTTCGCGCACCTGCAGCACGCCGGATGTGAACGTACCTATGGGTACACATCAGACCAAGACGTTTACCGGAGTAAACACTGCCAGCGCCTGGGTCGATTTTGCCATTCGATTAAATGATTGCCCGGCGTTTACGGGCACCTTCGGGGCTACAGGTCCCGGTTGGATTTCCCAGAGCGGCAATTCACCCTCCGGCTCGGGCACCGCTGGCGCCTTGGTCAACAATACCCTGCAATATCGCGTCGACCCGGCACGGGCAGCGATCAACGCGGGCAATGGCGTGCTGAGCCTCGACCCTACAACGGGCGGCAGTGCACTCGCCGCCACAGGCGTAGGTGTGCAGGTCGCAACCCCTAACGGAATCGGTTTGCCTTTAGCGACGAATCGAAACAGCGGCCTGGCCCTGCGAGCGACCGAGGGCAGCTATTCAATCCCGTTGCGCGCCCGTTATCTGCAAACCCGGACCAAGGTCACGCCGGGGCCGGCCAACGCGTCGGCGACGTTCACGATTACTTATCAGTGATGGAGTACGCAAAACTGATCGCGAGGATGCGAAAGATGCCAAATAAAGCACTCAGGATTCTGATCGCAGATGACCAGCACTTTTCTCGGTTGAGAATAGAGCGAGCCCTGAACCATCTAGGCTACTACCGGATCGCACCGATGCACCGACTGGAGGAGGTATTAAGCGCACTGGAGTATGACTGCGCGCCATTGGACCTACTGATCATCAACGCTTCGCTGGTGAAGGGCGTGAAATTTGATCTGTTTTCGTTCTGCATGGACAACCCGTACGTGCATTACGCAATGATCTACGATGAGCGGCAATCGGGTATACCGGCGTTTCTGGTATGCCGTCAGGAAAAGGTATTGATCAGTGCATTGCCGTTGCCGGATCTCGACACGCTCACCCAGCTCATGGCGAAAGTTGATTCCAGCCTTGTGGCACCTGTACGCAACAGAGAAGTGGGGGCGTAACTTCACTGCGGCTCTCCGGTTCTTGCGAGTACCGTGCACCTGCGCGATGATCTGGCACCCTCAGCGCCTGGAGCACAGTGATGCAATCGCTACCCATCCCGCCCTCTATCAAGGGCACGTTACTTGAGCTGCTCCCGCTGGAAGCCGGGCATTTCGAGGCCCTGTATGGCGTCGCCTGCGACCCGTTGATCTGGGCCCAGCACCCCAGCCCCACGCGCTACCAGGAGCCGGTGTTTCGCGAGTGGTTCGAACAGGCGCTGGCGTCACCCAGCGTACTGGTGGTGATCGACCGTGAGAACAACAGGGTGGTGGGCAGCTCTCGTTACTACGACTTCAGTGAGACGCAACGTGAGGTGGCTATCGGGTACACGTTTCTGGCGCGTGAAAAATGGGGCGGCGGGGCCAATGGCGAGCTTAAACAACTGATGCTCAAGCACGCCTTTCAGTGGGTCGATACCGTATGGTTCCACGTCGGCGCCGACAACATTCGCTCGCAACGGGCAATGGAGAAAATCGGCGGGCAGCTTTCGCATACTTCGGTAAAAACGTTCGCTGGGCGTTCGCAAGAGAATCGTTTTTATAAAGTTGAGCGAGCTACATTTGAGCGCTCCGTAATGGGCGAGCGCTACTGATTTCGGCAATTCGATCTATATTCAAAAGGGCAGTCCCTTCTGGAGTGAATGATCATGTTCAAATCTCGCTCGTTGGTAGTCGTCATCACTTGCATTGCCCTGGTCGCGGGCTCGGCGACGGCGTTGGCTGATCCTGGTAACGCAAAGGGGCAAGGCCATGGCAACGGCAACGGCAACGGCCAAGGCGGGCAGGGCAAGAAGGGCAAAGGCGGCGGTTCGCAATATGGCCCCAGCATTGATCGAGGCAGCGTGCTGGGCGTGCTCGGTGGCTATCGTGATTATTGGCGGCCTGGCCCACAACTGCCCCCTGGCATACAAAAGAACCTCGCCCGAGGAAAGCCGCTGCCTCCAGGGATTGCGAAAAAGCTGGACGGCCGATTACTCGGCAGGCTGCCTCATTACGACGGCTACGAATGGCAGCAGGCAGGCACGGATCTGATCCTCGTGGCTATTGCCTCCGGGATCATCTACGAAGTGCTTAACGGCGCGTTTGACTAGTGCGTTGAGGGCTATGGATGGCGCACGATAAACGTATCGTTCGCCGTCCTCCATGCAACCAGACTAAACGGCAGGGCCTTTCAGCTCGATCCGGTTATCATCCGGATCGTTAACATAAATCGACCAGCCTGTCCCGTCTGCGCCATAGCGCTTCTGCGCCTTTTCCGCGAACACCCCCGCATCAGCCAAGTGGCTAAGAATGGCCGACTCGTCAAATGGCTCAACCCTCAAACAGACGTGATCGACGTTATGCCTCTGCTTGCCCGCCGGCTCCCCACCTTCACGACCGATCGACCCGTTCACATCGACCAGGTCAATCAGGGACGTCCCGGCACTCAGGTGGATCATGCCGAGGTCGTCACGGCGCTTTTTGACCTCACAGCCCAGTACCGAAGTGTAAAACGCCAGGCTGCGGGTGATGTCCTTCACGCGTAAAACAACATGATCTATATGTTGGATTGAAAAGGTGCGCATTGCGATCATTCCTGTTTGATCATTGGTTTTGGTGTCGCCAAAGTCTTCAACTTAGCTGATTCTGGAAAACGAGTGCTGCATTTAACCCGTGGCATCGGCCCAGGACAGTCAGCTAACCCGTTTGGTGCAACGCCAGGTTGGCTGCGTAGATCACTGATCTGACAAGGTTTTTCAGCTCAGGATGAGCACGATAAAGGTGCGCCTCGACCTTGCATCCAAGCGCCGGGGTCTATATATTCCCAACCCTGCAACACCGCGCTACCGCCCGAATGGCGAAACTGGTAGACGCATGGGACTTAAAATCCCCCGCTCGTAAGGGCGTCCCGGTTCGATTCCGGGTTCGGGCACCATAGATATCAAGGGCTTGCATGATTCTTCATGCGAGCCCTTTTTCGTTTGTGCTCCCCAAAATTAGAAAACTCCACCGCTCGTTTTGTCGGCATGACCTGTTTGCCGATCCCTTTGCGTGTGTAGCCATCCTGACATTCCCCTGATCCTTCGCGACCTTTGCTTTTACTCAGAGCAAAGCGGCAACGCGTTGATTCTTTGCTCGGTTTTTGTAACAGATTGTTTGCGGCAAGCGCAGAAACCTATAAAGTTAACCTTTCGGTCAGCTTTGCACTGTCAATTCAAGCCTTTTGCTTCCGGCGAAAGCGCTCCTGCAAGGATCGAGATCCCCAGTACATAACTAAAAGGGCGGACCCATAACCGCCCAGAGGATGATCCATGTCCAACCGTGATATCTCCCGGCGCTCGTTCCTTCAGGGCGGGCTGGTGGCGGGTGTGAGCGTGACGCTTACACCGCTCAGCAGCCAGGCGCTGGCTGCCTTGATGGAAAACAGTGTGACCGTGCCGTCCGAGCAATGGCTCGGTAACAACGGCAAGGCGCGCTCGCGTAACGACGCCTTGTCCAAGGTCTGCGGCAGCAAGGTCTTTGCCCGCGACATCCGCGCCAAGGACATGCCAGGCTGGCCCCAGCAGCAGGGCCACGCCATGTTGCTGAAAACAACCAAGGCCGATCGCATTTACGCCGGCTACGATTTGTCGTGGCTTGGTGCCGACTTGCAACCTGACCGCATCGTCACTGCCGCCGACCTGGACAAGGACGGTATCGTCTTCCCGGAAGAACACGCGCCGGATCCGCTGCTGCCGGAAGGCAAGGTGCCGATGTTCATCGGGCACCCTGTGGCGATCCTGATCTGGAACGACTTCGAGCGTTTCCGCCAGGCCAAGGCCAAACTCAAATTCAATGACAAAGCCATCCGTTACGGCGCCCAGGTGCCGTACTACGAACGTGACCCTTACGGCAGCTTCCGCTACGTGCGCGTCGGCGGTGCGACTTCGGCGGACGAAGATGAATTCGCCAGCCTCAAGGATTCGATCCTGTTCCCGATGCTGAAAAACCGTCGGCCGGTGTGGAATTCCCAGCCGGACCTGCATGGCAACCTGACCGAGCGCGGGCTGTTTTACGCCGACCGGATGCAGCAGCAAATCGACGCGCCGCCCGATAACTGGCTGGTGTTCGACGAGCGCTACAAAACCCCATCGATTGAACCGGCGGCGATGGAGCCGGACAACGGCAACGGCTGGTACGACCCGGCCACCAAGACCTTGCACTTTGTGGTCGCGACCCAGTGCCCGCTGGAAGCCGCCACCGAAACCGCGAAGATGATCGCGCCATCGCGCTTCGGCCTGGCGAACCTGAACATGCACCCGGGCTACACCGTTGGTTACGGTTCCAAGGACCACAACATTTTTGTCTACTACGCAGCCCTCGCCGCGTTATACGGCGCCGGTGTCCCGGTGCGCCTGGCCAACGACCGCTATGAGCAGTTCCAGAGCGGCATCAAGCGTCACCCGTTCGACATCCGCTACCAATTGGCGGTGGACAAAAACGATCACAGTTTCCAGATTTTTCGCGCCGAGATGAACGTCGATGGTGGCGGGCGGATCAACTACAGCCCTTCGGTGGCGGCGGTTGGCGCCACGGCAGCGCAGTCGATCTACTACATGCCGCAGAACGATTTGCAGGTCACGGCCTACCATTCCCGCGCGGTTGAAGCGGGTTCGATGCGCGGTTACGGCACCCTGCAAAGCATGGCCTCGACCGAGATGATGGTCGACGAAATCGCCGGGCGTCTGGGCATCGATGCCATCGACCTGCGCAAAAAAAACGCCATGCTCTCGGGCATGAAAAACACTCAGGGTGCGGTGCCGGCTGGTGCTTTGCGCTTACACGAAATTCTCGACAAAGCGGCTGCCCACGACGTCTGGAAAAACCGCGACCAAATCAAAAAGACCCGCGAAGCCGCTGACCCGGATAACTGGTATGGCGTGGGTTTTGCCATCTGCCAAAAAGACTTCGGCACCGGTTCCGAGGCACCGATGGCCAGCATCGAGTTCACCGCCGAAGGCCACGTGACGTTGCGCCATATCGGCATTGAAATCGGCACCGGCATGTCCACCTCGCAAGCGCTGGTGGTGGCGGATTTCATCGGCATCCCGGCCACGCAAGTGAAGACCGGCGAAACCGAATGGGAAGAGTTGCAACTGATCACTGGCGGCAACCCTTACGTCATGAGCCAGGCCGAACAGGATGGTTTCCTGCGCAACCCGCGTTGGGTCGGCAAACTCGCGTCGGCCTCGTCGGCGACCAATTCGGCGTACTACTTCAGCCACGCCACCCGTGAAGCCTCCCGGGTGCTGTTCAACCACGGCTTGTGGCCGGCGGCGTTGCAGATCTGGGGCCAAGGCCCTTACGGCGGCCAGGCCAACCCGTATGTGGTGCGCCGCGAAGACGCGCATTGGGTCGACGGCAAGCTCACCGCCAACGGCATGCAGCCGCTGAGCTTTGAGCAATTGGCCAAACACGCCCACGAAAAAGGCTTGGTGACCGGCGCCACCGTGCACGGCTTCAACCGCTGGAGCTGGGCCGAGGCCGACTACAGCATCGACGGCGTGCGTGAGCGCCTGCCGCTCGACGGTCTGGCCGTGAAGTACGGCGACGGCGCGCCGAAGGCGAAACTGGCCCAGATGACCAGCAACGGTTTCCACCTGCTGGATCGCCAGAACGTTCACTACCCTGACACCCAGTTGAACAACGCGGCGGTGACTTACTACAGCCCGGTCGCGACGCTGGTGGAATTGAAAGTGAACAAGGGCTCCGCCGAAGTGCAAGTGCTCAACCATCACTCGTGGATCGAGTGCGGTCGGGTGCTGGTTGAGGAGCTGGTCAAGGGCCAGCTCGAAGGCGGGATCGCCATGGGCATTGGCCATGCGTTGATGGAAGAGATGCCGCTGTACGAAGGCGGGCCGGGGGAGGGTGACTGGAATTTCAACCGTTACCGTTTGCCGATGGCTCGACACGTTGCCGTGTGGAAGCAGACGTCCGAAATCCTGCCGCCGCTGTCGCCGAGCGACCCGTCCAAGGGCATTGCCGAAGTGGTGATGATCCCGATCGTTGGCGCCATCGGTAACGCCGTGGCCCACGCCATCGGCAAACGTGTCCGCGACCTGCCTATTACACCTGCGCGCATCAAGGAGGCCCTCAATGGCTAACCGTCCGTTTCAACTGACCCTCAACGGTCAATCCGTCGGCCCGGTGGACATCCCTGATGACCTGCCGATGATCGACTACCTGCACGAATACAAAAACCTCACCGGCTCGCGGCTCGGCTGCGGCCAGGGTATTTGCCACGCCTGTGTGGTGATCGTCGACAACCCGGACGGCACCAGCGAAGAAGTGCGCACCTGCATCACCGGTGCACACTATTTCGAAGGCAAAAAAGTCCGCACCATCGAAGGCCATGCGACTCGCGATGAGCAGGGCAAAGTCACTGAACTGAACCCTATCCAGCAGCGCTTCGTCGATGAATTCGCCTTCCAGTGCAGCTACTGCGCACCGGGGTTCGTCAATGCCGCGACCGTGCTGGTGGAGAAGCTGCAGCGTCAGCCCATCGTCAAAAGTCAGCTGGAAAAGGTCATCGAGGACAGCCTCGGCCACCACATCTGCCGCTGCACCGGCTACGTGCGTTACTACAACGCGACCCGCAACGTGCTGACCGATCTCGGCCTGGTCAAGGAGGGTTGAGCATGAAGCAACTACTTTCCCGCCTTGCGCTGGCGGTTGGCCTGGCCGCGCCGATGTTGTTGGCGCACGCGGACGATCAAGTCAAACGCGGTGAATACCTCGCGCGCGCCGCTGATTGCATGGCCTGCCACACCGCGCCGGGTGGCGCGCCGTTTGCGGGCGGTCTGCCGATCGTCTCGCCGTTCGGCACTATCTATGGCACCAACATCACCCCGAGCAAAGAGCACGGCATTGGTCTGTACAACGATGACGAATTTTTCGCCGCGCTCACCGAAGGCAAACGCCGGGACGGCGCGAATCTGTATCCGGCGATGCCGTACACCTCGTACCACCTGATGCCCCGTGCAGATTCGGATGCGATCCATGCATACCTGAAAACCGTCGAGCCCATCGAGCGTGCGGCGCCGGTTACCCGCCTGAGCTTTCCGTTCAACGTGCGTCTGGGCCTGATGGGCTGGAACATGCTCTACGGCAAGGATGTGAAACTTGCGCCGACCGAGGGCAAAAGCGCAGCGTTCCAGCGTGGCCAATACATGGTTGAAGTGCTCGGCCACTGCGGTGAATGCCACACGCCACGGGGCTTGCCCGGCGCGATGCAGCAGGATAAACGCCTGACCGGCGGCGTGCTCAACGGCTATTTGGCGCCCAGTCTGTTGGCCAATGACCTGGCCGCTCGCGGCTGGAATCATCAGGACCTGAGCACGTTTCTCAAGCACGGCATGAGTGCCCAGGGCACGATGTTCAACGAGATGTTCCCGGTGTTCCACAACAGCACCCAGGGCCTTACCGATCCAGACCTGGCGGCCATGGCGACCTTCCTGTTGGGCGATCAACCGCCGGTGGCCAAAGTGCTGAGCGAAACGTCGCTGGACGCCATGAGCCCAAGTGCCCAGCGCGGTCGTCAGGACTATCTGAACGGCTGCGCCGGTTGCCACGCGCCGAACGGCGAGGGCAAGCCGCATATCGCGGTGGCCATGCGCGGCAACACCACGTTGCGCCTGGAAGATCCGCGCAACCTGCTACGAGTGATCGAGGACGGCATCGGCGAGCAGCAATTCACCGGGTTCGAACGCATGCAACCGATGCCGGGTTTTGCCGACAAACTCAATCACCAACAGCTGACCGACCTGCTCAACTATCTGCGCCAGGGTTGGGGCGGTCAGTCGGGTGAGCTGGCGGTCAGCGACGTGCAGAAGCTTGCGGCCGATGCACCGCCAGCCGAGCACAAGGCGCACTGACATGCAGCATCTCGATCTGCAAGTCATTCGCCGGGCGCTGGAATGGTCGACAGCGGGCCAGCAGGTTTGGCTGTGCACGGTACTCGCCACCTACGGTTCGGCGCCCCGTGCGCCGGGCTCGCTGTTGGCGGTGAACACTGGCGGTCAATGGATCGGCTCGCTGTCCGGTGGTTGCGTTGAGGAAGACTTCCTTGAACGGGTTGCCGAGGGCGCGTTTGCAGAGGCGGTGAGCGTTGTGCGTTATGGCGACGGCGAGGCACCGCGCTCGCACGTGAGCCTGCCCTGTGGTGGCATGCTTGATGTGCTGGTGGAGAGGCTTGAGCCCGATTGCGTGGTTCAGGCCCATTTGCGCGAGTTGCAAGCCGCGTTGCTGGGCCAGCGCCGATTAATTCGCGAGGTCGATCTGGCCAGCGGTGCGCGCAGTGTGTTTGCAGACAGTGAGCAAGGCGTGCGCGTCGAAATTCGTCGCCAGTTACCGTCGGTGTTCATCGCCGAAGGCGGCTGCCATAGCGACACGGCGGTGGTCGCGTTGACGCATGACCCGCGCATTGATGATCTGGCCATGATGGAAGCCGTGCGCACCGACGCGTTTTACATCGGTGTCATGGGTTCGATGCAGACGTCACAAAAGCGCGTTGAGCGCTTGCGCCGAATTGGCGGCTTGGGCGAGGTCGAATTGGCGCGCATTCACGCGCCTATCGGTCTGAATCTGGGCAGCAAGACCCCGGCGGAAATCGCGTTGGCAGTGCTGGCCGATATTCTTCGAATTCGCAGCGGCATCGCGCGGGATCGACTCTGAGCGACCCGCGCGGCTCGCTCCCGCCACTTTTGCCAACAGTCCTGACAAAAACTGACACTGCCCTGAATTAAGGTACGCCCTCACATTCAGTGCAGGTCACGCCCATGAAATTCGCCTCTGTGCGCCTCGTCACCCAGCAATTCGAACAACTCATACAGTTCTACCAGAACCTGTCCACCCTCGAGCCCCGGCGCCTTGCCGAGGGTTTTGCCGAGATTCATTTCGAGGGTTTGGTCCTGGCGATCAGCGATGAACGCTTGATCCGCCTGCACAACCAAGGTTTGGCCGTCGCGGCGAGTAATCGCTCGGCGATTCTGGAATTTGAGGTGGCGGATGTGGCGGCGATGTTGCTTAAATTGCGCAGCGCAGACGTGTTGATGCCGGTGACGAAAATGCCTTGGGGCAATACGTCTGCGCTGCTGCAGGATCCCGATGGGAACCGGGTTAATCTGTTTTCAAAGCCTGATTAGCTCAGACAAATGGCTGCCCGCTGAAACCGCGTGGCAGGCGCTGCAGCCCAGGCAGGTCGGTGAGGCGTTGCGTCCAGGCACTGCGCCAGTCAACAGCAGTATGGGTTTTGGCTTTGCGCGCTGAGCGGCGGGCAGCGTTGCGCTGGGTGCGGCGCGCTTCTTTGTAGGCGTCGGTATTGCGGCAGGTGCGGCATTTGACTCGGTTCAGCTCGGTGCTGGAAGTGAGGTTGGTGCCGTGATGGCCGCAAGCCAGATGCCCGGCGACCTTGAAGTGAGTGACCATGTAAGCGTCTCCTTCTTATGGGGGTACGCGCGGCCATAAAGCAGCGGCGGCGCGTGGGCAGGGCGGGGGCAATCAACCCCGAGCCCTCAGGGTTGTGACCTCGCTGGCGGCGCGGCGTTCGGTTTTATTCCATGAGCGGTTCACGCTACCCTGTGGTGCCAACAATCATAAAAAGGAGTGAGTGATGAGCGTCGAAACCTTGCCGCTGGAAGGCAGTTGCCGTTGTAACCGGGTGCGTTTCAGTGTGAGTTTGCCGCCGGTAATCACCATGGCATGCCATTGCAGCGGCTGCCAGAAGATGACCGCCAGTGCGTTTTCCCTTAGCGCATTGATTCCGGCCGCTGGCTTTACCGTGATCCAGGGTTGCCCGGTGATGGGTGGCTTGCACGGCGTGGACCGCCATTATTGCTGCCCGCACTGCATGAGCTGGTTGTTTACGCGCCCCCATGGTATCGATGAGTTCGTCAATGTGCGTGCGGCCTTGCTGGATAACGCCCGCGACTACGTGCCGTTCATGGAAACCTGGACCAGCGAAAAACTGCCCTGGGCCGCAACGCCGGCGGTCGAAAGCTTTGCGCAGTTGCCCGAGCCGCAGGACTTCCCGCGCTTGATGCAAGCCTACGCGGCGTTCAGTGCCGGCTGAGTTCAATCAATCAAGGCCAGCAGGTCGGTATCACCGACGTCCACGCCCGCCTGGGTCAGCAATGTGGTTGCCTGGCCCCGGTGGTGGGTCTGGTGGTTGAAAAAATGCATCAGCAGTGCAAAGAACGGCTTGTGGTTCGCCACGCCGCGCATGTTGTGGTACTGCAGACGCTGGTCCAGATCGGGCTCGCGCAGGCTGTTGGCCCAGTCGATGATCAGTTGGTCCAGCCAAGTGCGGCGGGCCGATAGCTCGCGCAAGTTGGCAAAGGCCAGTTGCTTCAAGTCAGAGGGCGTCGCAATTGAAGCCAATGGCGCCAGCGCGGCAAAGCCTGCCGGATGCTCGGCAAACCGTTTGAGCCATACCGTATCACCCAGCGTCAGGTGGTTCAGTGTGCCAAGGATCGAGCCGAAGAACGCCTGTCGATCCGCCGTCAATTCGGCATCGGTAAGCTGGCTGGCGGCGGCATACACCTTGCGGTTCATCCACTGGTTGTAGTCAGCCATCAACAAAAGGTGTTCAAGACGGTTCACGTGGTTTCTCCTTCAACGTGGTGAGGCCATCATAAGGCGTGCCCGCCCGGCGGTCTTGGTGTTCCTGCGGCGGCAAGCTATGGTTGATAAACGCCAATACTATGCTGCGGGAGAGTGACACCATGAATACCGGCAATTTACTTGAACAGCTGCTGCGTGCCAGCCAGCAAGGCGGCGGGGCCTCGGGCGGTGGCCTGGGTGGTTTGCTGGGCGGCTTGTTGAACAGCTCCGGCAGCGGCAACACCAACAACGCTACGCCAGGTGGTGGGCTGGGTGGTTTATTAGGTGGCCTGGGCGGACTGTTGGGCGGTGCGCCGGCCAGTGGCACCAACCAAACACGCTCCGGCGGGATGAACTATGCGGCATTGGCCTCCCTGGGGATGGCCGCGTTCCAGGCATATCAGGCGTGGCAACGCCAGCAGGCCAGCGCACCGCAGCAAGCGATTCAGACGGTTGACCAGCTTGACGGTCAGGCAGCTGAAGCCCATAGCCATGCGGTATTGCGTGCTTTGATTGCGGCAGCCAAAGCCGATGGCAGGATTGATGAAAACGAGCAGCAAATGATCTCAACCGAGATGGGCCGCCATACCGATGAGCCGCAGTTGAAGCAGTGGCTCAACGACGAAGTCGCAAAGCCCCTGAATGCCGCCGATTTTGCCGAATATGCCGCTGATCCAGGGTTGGCGTCCGAGATCTACCTGGCCAGCGTGATGCTGGTCGACGATCAGCAGGACGCAGAGCGCGGCTACCTGGACGAACTGGCCGCGCAGTTGCAACTCGAACCAGAGTTGCAACTGCATCTGGAGCAGCAAGCTAAAAAAGTTTAAAACCGCACGGTTGCGCCGGTGGTCAGCCATTGGTTGTGATCACCGGTGAGGTTCTGCCCAACCACTACATCCACATCCACCAGCTTGCCCACATGGAAGCGCGGCCCGGCTTGCCACGCCTGGTCACCGCCTTCCTGGCCGTAGCGCTCACCGATCAGCGTGAGCGCGTCCGCCAACTGGTACTCAAAACCGGTGCCCCAGGTGAGGCGGTGGTTTTGCTCTCCACCGTTGTAGGCATGGGTCCAGCCGCCATTGAGGCTCAGGCGCAATGCCTGCAGCGGTTGCCAGGTCAACGGCACGTTAAAGTCCGCGCCGTCGAATGCATGCTGGCGGTCGAGGGCAAAGTGGCTGGTGGCAGACACTGCCATTTGCAGCCCCAACGCTTCCTGTGACCACACCTGCGCCTTTACTTGTGGGCTGATCTGCGTCTCGGCATCCCCCGCATTACTGGCGCGCGACAGTGCTGCGCTCCATTCCACGGCCGGCAGCGCGCTGAAGGTACACGCCGGGTTAAGCGTCTGGTTATGAATGTTGCCTTGATGGCGGTTGGCGGTGTACCAGGCGTCAACGCTGCATTCGCCCGGATCGTTGATGCCGCCGTCGTCGACCACATAGGAACCGCCGGCCGCCTGGGCTTTGGAAAACAGCGCGATCAGTAAAATAAGGCCCAGTGTGGTGCCGATAAAGATCAGGTTGCGTTGCAGCGCGCGGCGCTTGGCCGGTGGCAGCAGCAACAGGGTATGGCGAGCGCCCCGGTAGTGACGTTCGCGGTATTTGGCAAACCCGTCCGGACGCTGTGGGCTATGTTTTTTGTGCATGATGCACCTCGCTTGAATTCAGCTTTCTACGGTCAGCACCGAAATGCCGCTGGCTTTGGCCTGGCAGACCAGCTCCGAGGTGTCGTCACCACCCGGCAGGGCGATGATCACGTCGGGACGGCTGTCGGCGAGCATGAAAAGGTTGCGCTGGCGTTCCGCCTGCTTGCCGTGGCGTTGCCAATTGGGCGGGTAGCGCACCACGTCGATGCTCATTTCCCGCGCCCATTCCTCGATGTCGCTGCCGAGGAACTGGTTGCCGCCGTGAATCAAAACCTGCACGGGGCGCAGGCGGTGGTAGGCGTCCAGCACTTGGCGGGACTTTTTGGTGTCAGCGTAATGACGACCTGCACAGATAAGCACGCGCATAGTCAGGGTCCTTGTGATGCACGGTGGCGATCGGGCGACCGCCACCGTTTAAACGGCGGGGGTGATCAGTACCACTGCTTGAAGCGGCGGATGTAGATCGTTTTCATCAGTTGGGCCACGCAGCAGTAGGCGAGCAGGGTGCCGACCAGCCATGGGAAGTACGCCAGCGGCAGCGGCTCCAGGCCCACCAGTGTGCCCAGCGGCGAGAACGGTACGTAGATCCCCAGCCCGATGACGATGGCGGTCATCATCAACACCGGCCAGGCGGCCGTGCTCTGGAAGAACGGGATCTTGCGGGTGCGCAACATATGCACCACCAGGGTTTGCGAGAGCAGCCCTTCGATAAACCAGCCGGACTGGAACAGGGTTTGCATTTCTACGCTGTTGGCACTGAACACGTACCACATCAGCGCAAAGGTGGTGATGTCGAAGATCGACGAGGTTGGCCCGATCCAGACCATGAAGCGGCCGATGTTT
This sequence comes from Pseudomonas sp. KBS0710, assembly GCF_005938045.2. Classification (GTDB taxonomy): domain Bacteria; phylum Pseudomonadota; class Gammaproteobacteria; order Pseudomonadales; family Pseudomonadaceae; genus Aquipseudomonas. The sequence continues at coordinate 2,458,715 of NZ_VCCF02000001.1, forward strand.
TTCGCATCCCACTTGCGCGGTTTGGCCAGGTATTCCTTGTCCATCTTGTCCCACGGCAAGGCCAGCTGGGAGATGTCGTACATCAGGTTTTGCAGCAGCAAGTGAATCGCCAGCATCGGCATGAACGGGATGAACGCACTGGCCACCAGCACCGAGAACACGTTGCCGAAGTTGGAGCTGGCGGTCATGTTCAGGTACTTCATGATATTGCCGAAGGTTTCGCGGCCCTTGAGCACGCCTTCTTCCAGCACCATCAGGCTCTTTTCCAAGAGGATGATATCGGCCGATTCCTTGGCGATATCGGTGCCGCTGTCCACCGAGATACCCACGTCGGCATCACGTAGCGCCGGCGCATCGTTGATGCCGTCGCCAAGGAAACCCACGGTGTGGCCGTTGGCTTGCAGGGCTTTAAGTACGCGGGATTTTTGCAGTGGCGTCAGTTTGGCGAACACCGTGCGTTCTTCCACGCGGCGCAGCAGGGTGGCGTCGTCCATTGCTTCGATTTCCACGCCCAGCAGCGGCTGGCCGGGTTCGAGGCCGACCTGGCGGCAGATCTTGCTGGTGACTACCGCGTTGTCGCCGGTCAACACCTTTACGGCTACGCCGATTTGTTGCAGCGCGGCAATCGCCGGGCCTGCGGTTTCCTTCGGTGGATCAAGGAAGGTCAGGAAGCCCTGGATCACCAGGTTGCGCTCATCAGCGGTGGTGTACTGCTGGCGCGCCATGGATTTAGGGATATTGCGCGTCGCGACCACCAAGACGCGGAAGCCGTCCTCGTTATAGTCGTTGGCCAATGCCAACAGTTCTTCGCGGCGCTGATCATCCAGCGGCACGGCGGTGCCACCTTCGAGCATGTGTGTGGAGATGCTCAACATCTCTTCCACGGCGCCCTTGCACACCAGCAATTGGTCGCCGGCCGTGTCGCGCACCACAATCGACAGACGTCGGCGCACGAAATCAAATGGCAGTTCATCGACCTTGCTGTAGGCCAGCGGCAACTGAAACTTGGGGTTCTGCTCCGAGAACTGCACCACGGCCTGATCCATCAGGTTTTTCATGCCGCTCTGGTGGAAGCTGTTGAGCCAGGCCAGGGACAGCACCGCGTCATCCCGTTGGCCGAAGGCGTTGACGTGATGCTCCAGGATGATCTTGTCCTGGGTCAGGGTGCCGGTCTTATCGGTGCACAGCACGTCCATCGAACCAAAGTTCTGGATCGCATTGAGGCGCTTGACCACCACTTTGCGTTTGGCCATGGCGGTAGCACCCTTGGCCAGGTTGGCGCTGACGATCATCGGCAGCATTTCCGGGGTCAGGCCCACGGCAACCGCCAGGGCGAACAGGAACGCATCGCCCCAGTCACCTTTGGAGAAGCCGTTGAGGAAGAACACGATCGGCACCATCACCAGCATGAAGCGGATCAACAGCCAGCTGACGCTGTTCACGCCACGGTCGAAGGCGGTTTGCACGCGGGAGCCGACAATCGCCTTGGCCAGGGAGCCAAAGTAAGTGCGCGGCCCGGTGGCAACCACCACGGCCTTGGCGCGGCCGCTGACCACGTTGGTGCCCATGAAGCAGATGTTCGGCAGGTCCAGCAGGTTGCCTTGGTCGGCCGCCAGCGTAGAGGCGGATTTTTGCGTGACATCGCCGAGGGTGTCGTACTTCTCCACCGGCAAGGCTTCGCCGGTCAACACGGCCTGGCTGATAAACAGGTCGCGGGACTCGATCAGGCGGATATCGGCCGGGATCATGTCGCCGGCAGACAGCTGCACGATGTCGCCGGCGACCAGCTCGCGCATCGGCACTTCGCGCAGGATCGGCTGGCTGCCGACTTGTTCGCGGCGCAACACCGTTGCGGTGGTGCGCACCATGGCTTTGAGGGCTTCGGCGGATTTGGCCGAGCGGTGTTCCTGCCAGAAACGCAGCAGGCTGCTGAGCAGCACCATGGTCATGATAATGATGACTTTGGTCGGGTCGGCTTCTTCACCGTCCTGCATCGGCAGCCAGCAGTCAGTGATAAAGCTGATCCCGCCGAGGGTCAGCAGCACGTAGATGAACGGGTTGTTCAGTGCCTGCAGGAACTGGACGATGGCGTGAGGCGGCTTGTCATGGGCTACTTCGTTGTAGCCCTCGCGTTGCAGACGTGCCGAGGCGTCGAGTTCGGTCAGGCCGTCCTGGGTGGCACGCACATTGGCGAGGGTGGCCGACAGGCCGTTCTGGGCTTCACGGGCGGCACGCATCGACAGTTTGGTGTCGGGTGCAGTGCCATTTTTCTTGTGCAGAGGCGTGTTCTTTACGGCGCTCATTGTCTGTACTCCTGTCGCCAATTCTCGACAAAACATACCCGGTACTTACCTGAATACAGGCGAGCGAAAGCATGCCGAGCCGCGGACTTCGCGATCGGTTTAAATAAGGTGTTCACATAACTTCTACAGCGCCCGCTACTGACGCGTTAGTTAATTGGCGCGCAGCGGGCTACTACTGGATGTGTTCATAACGAACTCCAGAATAATCATCAGGAAGTTGCTGTTTCCAGCTGGTTTAAGCGGCGCGATTGCTCAGGTAGAACTCGAGCAACAGGCTGGCTTGAGCCAGGGTGGAAACCTTGGGTCTCTGCGGGTCTTGAGGGTCGGCGTGGTCCCAGTGCTGCAGCAATTGGCCGCTGGCAGGGCAGACACGCCAGTGCGCCAGCGGGGGGGCTGGGCGCAGCTGATCTTTACTGGCTAGGGGAGAGGGTGCAGCAAAGGTTGAGCGCGTAGGTGAAAAACCTACAGGCTCGCGGCACAGCTTGGCGCGCAGGGCTGCGGCCAGCGTGCGAATGTCAGGCAAAACAATCAGTTGAAAGGTCATAACACACCTCGGGACCGGACGGGCGACCGGTGAGGCAGTTACGGTGGAGCATCAAGCTCTAGCGCAGCTTACCGGACCTGGAAGGCGAGTCCTGTCATATTCTGGGTTTGGCGCCCGATGCCCGCTAATGCGGTGCTCGGACAGCGACTAGATACTGTGTCCATTGGCTTCTTTTGTGAGGTTTAAAAAAGGCCCCAGTTGTGGGCAGGGGCAATCTACTCAGCTGAATACAAAATGTCAACGCATGATTAATTAAATTATCCCGCGTTCAGAGTTCATTCAGATAAAGACCTCGGCAAGTTGCGCGATATATAACTTCATATCCCTTGGGCCGCCAGAACTGCCAGATATAACAACACTACACCGCAGGTGCCATAACTGATGCGTTGCCATACCGGTGATGCATTCTTTCGCAGCAGATTGACCAGTGCGGCAATCAGAAAGCATGACAGTACCGACGCGAGCATGAACCCCGCAAAAAACATAAAGGTTTGCCCATGGCTCGGCGTCGCGCCGACGATGCCGGACAAGGCACTGCCCAGCGCGCCCCAATAGACAATGTTCTTTGGGTTGGCGAGAGAAATCGCGGCCCCTACCGCCAGCGCATTCTGACGGGAGCTGGCCGGTGCATTATCCGCTTCGGGCAAGTGCCAGGCATCGATCAGGCTGCGCACCCCCAGCCAGGCCAGGTACAGCGCGCACACGACCGTCAGCGGAATGCGTACGGCGTCATGTTGCATCAGCAACGCGATGCCGGTAAGGCCGATCACCGCCCATACAGCGTCGCCTACCAGAGAACCGATTTGCACCAGCAGGGCCGGGGTAAAACCATGAAGCAAGCCACGGCGCAACGTCTCTGCCAGCACCGCGCCGGGTGAGAGGCAAAACACAAAACCGAATACCAGTGCATAAAAGAAAATCGCCAGCATGCCCGCGTCCTTTCGAGAAAGTGCGTGAGCATACGCCGAAGGGCTCGATCAAATCGACTGTTGGTTGACGCGCTGTGACAGTTCATCCGCGCTTTCCTTGCGCTCCGAGTAGCGGTCGACCAAGTCCGGGCGGTCGCGCAGCAACACGGTGAACTTCACCAGTTCTTCCATCACATCGACCACGCGATCGTAGAGCGCCGAAGGCTTCATGCGGTCCTGGTCATCAAACTCCATAAATGCCTTGGGTACCGAGGACTGGTTGGGGATGGTGAACATACGCATCCAGCGTCCGAGTACGCGCAGTTGGTTAACGGTATTGAAAGATTGCGAACCGCCCGACACCTGCATCACGGCCAAGGTCTTGCCCTGGGTGGGGCGGACGGCGCCGAGGGCCAGCGGCACCCAATCGAGTTGCGCCTTGAACACCGCCGACATCGAGCCGTGACGTTCAGGCGAGCACCACACCTGGCCTTCGGACCATTGCATCAACTCCAGCAGTTCGCGGACCTTGGGGTGATCGCTAGGCGCATCGTCAGGCAGCGGCAAACCGGACGGGTTGAAAATGCGTGTGTCGGCACCGAAGTGGCGCAGCAGGCGTGCAGCTTCTTCCACCAGCAAACGGCTGAATGAGCGCGCACGCGTGGAGCCGTAAAGCAGCAGGATGCGCGGCGGGTGGCCTGGGCCGACAGGCAGCGGGCCTGCAAGGGCGCTGTTGAGGTTTGGCAGCGTGGTCATTGCGGTCTCCGGCTACAGTTCTGCGATGCGTGCGAGTTCAGCTTTCAACTCGGCAGGGTTGAGGTGGCTGAAGGGAAGGGCGAAGAACGCCTGGCAACGCCTTTCGATGGTGCTGAGGGTGGCCTTGAACGCTGCATCCACTCGGGCTTCATCAGCCTGAATATCCGACGGGTCTTCCAACCCCCAATGCGCCTTCACCGCCGGCCCGAAATACACCGGGCAAGCTTCGCCTGCGGCCTTGTCGCACACAGTAATCACCACATCCGGCGGGCTGCCCTCAAAGGCGTCATTGCCCTTGCTGTACAAACCTGCGGTGCTGATGCCCGCTGCCTGCAACGTGCTGAGGCTGCGCGGCAGCACCTGGCCCTTGGGGAAGCTGCCGGAGCTGATTGCCTCGAAACCTGGCGGTGCCAGGTGATTGAACATTGCCTCGGACAAGATGCTGCGGCAGCTGTTGGCGGTACACATGAACAGGACTTTCATTGCGATATCTCCTTCAGAGACTCAGGCGCAAGGCGAGGGCGGCGAGGGTGATCAACAGCACCGGCAGGGTCAGCACAATGCCGACCTTGAAGTAGTAACCCCAAGTGATGGTGATGCCTTTGCGCGCCAGGATATGCAGCCACAGCAAGGTGGCCAGGCTGCCGATCGGGGTGATTTTGGGGCCCAGGTCGCTGCCGATTACGTTGGCGTAGATCATCGCGTCCTTGACCACGCCCACGGCATGGCTGGACTCGATCGACAGGGCGCCGATCAAAACCGTCGGCAGGTTGTTCATCGCCGATGACAACAGCGCCGTCAGCACGCCGGTGCCCATGGCCGCGCCCCACACGCCGTAGGTGGCAAAGGTGTCGAGCCAGGTGGCGAGATAGGTGGTGAGGCCGGCGTTACGCAGGCCGTAGACCACCAGGTACATGCCCAGGGAAAACACCACGATCTGCCACGGCGCTTCTTTCAATACTTTGCGCGTGGAAATCTTGTGGCCCTTGGCGGCGATCACCAGCAGCAACACGGCGCACACCGCAGAAATTGCACTGATGGGAATGCCCAGCGGCTCTAACGCGAAGCAGCCGACCAGCAAGATGCCCAACACCCACCAGCCAGCGCGAAAGGTCGCACGATCATGGATGGCGCTGGCGGGGTCTTCGAGGTCGGCCGGGTCGTAGGCCTGGGGAATATCGCGGCGAAAGAACCACAGCAGTACCGCAAGGGTGGCGGCGACACTGACGAAGTTCACCGGCACCATCACCGCCGCGTATTCGTTGAAGCCGATCTTGAAGTAATCCGCCGAGACGATGTTCACCAGGTTCGACACCACCAGCGGCAGGCTCGCGGTATCTGCGATAAACCCCGCGCCCATGACAAACGCCAGGGTCGCCGCCGGGGAAAAGCGCAAGGCCAGCAGCATCGACATGACGATGGGCGTGAGGATCAACGCCGCGCCGTCGTTGGCAAACAGCGCCGAAACCAGCGCACCGAGCAGCACCATATAGGCAAACAGCCGCCGGCCACGCCCACGGCCCCAACGCGCCACGTGCAGGGCGGTCCAGGCAAAGAAGCCGGCTTCGTCGAGCAACAGGCTGATGATGATCAGCGCAACAAAGGTGCCGGTGGCGTTCCAGATGATGTGCCACACCACCGGAATATCCGCCAGGCTGATCACCCCGCAGGCCAGGGCCAGAATGGCGCCCATGCTTGCACTCCAGCCGACCCCGAGGCCTTTGGGTTGCCAGATGACCAGAACGATGGTGAAGATAAAAATGCCAATTGCGACAAGCATGAATTAACGCTCCGATGGCTCAGCAGCAGGTGCTGGCCCGTTGTGGTCGGTCGCCCATGGCATCAAGACGCTGCGCGTCGCTGTGCAACCAGGGTTGGTTGGCTTGCAAGGTGGTGTCCAGCACTTGGGTGACCCAAGCGGGCAGTGCCGGGTTGATACGGTAGTAGATCCATTGGCCCTGACGACGATCCAGCAGCAGCCCGCAATTGCGCAGTTGCGCCAGGTGACGGGAGATCTTTGGCTGGCTGTCGTCCAGAGCATGGATCAGTTCGCACACGCAAAGTTCGCCTTCGCGCAGGATCAATAACGTCAGCCGTACGCGGGTGGCGTCGGCCAGGCATTTGAACAGGGTGGGCGGGGAGAAGAGGTCCGACATGATCAAGGTCTTTTCATATATGGTTATGCAAATATATGTATGTCCATATATGCAAGTCAATTCCTGAATTCGATTGATGTGGATCAAACGCCCTTCAATCCGCCACAAGTGACTGAAATTAAAATGAAACACGAATGTCCTAAAGTGCCTGCCCATTGCTGATGAAGGATGAACCCGCGTGACCCGTGCCACTCGCAACCTGCGCAAGACCCTCGATTCCGTCGCGGACAATAATGAAACCGCGGCGTTTGACCTGATGCGCGCCGTCGAAAAACTCGGCGATGAAGTGTTGCGCCAACGCCTGCTCAATACCATTCACCGGCTCAATCAGGACGCCCATGAACTGCGTGAGGCGCGCGACTCGGTGGAGCAGGTGTCGGTCAAACTCGCCTGAGTGCGCAAGATCGTTCAAGACAACCTGCTTTAAACGCTGGCATGCTTGTCGACTGTCTGTCGATGAGCCGTCTCCATGCCTGCTGCCTTACCGCATTACGCCTTCGCCCGCGGCGCCATCGCCGTTATTCCGTTATCCCTGGCCTGTGCGCCGTGGGGGCTGCTCGCCGGCTCCATGGCCATTGACGCGCAATTTACCCCGCTGCAGGCCCAGGGGTTGTCCGCCATCGTGTTTGCCGGTGCCGCGCAGCTGGTGGCCATCGGCATGGTCAAGAGCGGCGCCAGCCTGATCTCTATCGTGCTGACTACCTTGCTGCTGACTTCCCAGCATTTGCTGTATGGCATGCACATGCGCCCGACACTCTCGTCACTCAACGCCCGCTGGCGCATGAGCCTGGGCTTTCTGCTCACTGATGAGTTCTTCGCGCTGGTCAACCACTATGACCGCGAGACGTTCAATCGTTGGTACGCGTTGGGGGTGGGGCTGACGTTTTACATCGCCTGGAATCTCTTTACCCTGGCTGGCATTGTGCTCGGCAAAAGCATTCCCGGGCTTGATCAGTTGGGGTTGGAGTTTTCGATTGCTGCCACCTTCATTGCGTTGATTACGCCGGTGGTGCGCGATGTGCCGACGGTGGTGTGTGTGGCGGTGTCGTTGCTGTTTTCGGTGTGGTTGAGCTTTTTGCACTGGGAATCGGCGGTGGTGGTATCCGGGGTGTTGGGCATGATGGCGGGGTTTGCCTGCAAGCGGCTGGGGGTAGGGCAACGATGATTTACATCATGATTGTGGCCATGGGGCTGGTGGTTTTTCTTAACCGTTACCTGTTTATCGAGCCGCGTTTGCCGGTGCGCCTTAACCGCGGGGCGCGGGAGTTTCTGGGGTTTGCAGTGCCTGGGATGCTGACGGCGATTTGCGGGCCGATTATTTTTCTCGCCGATCACAAGCTGAATTTGAGCCCAGCGAATCCTTATTTGTTGGCGGGCGTCTGTGCGGTGGCATTGATGTTCTGGACGCGTAGCGTGTTGATTACGGTGCTGTTGAGCATGGGGTTGTTTTATTTGTTTCGGTGGTGGTTTTGACGAGGGGTATGGGGGACCGTACACATGGTTGACGGGGCGATTCTCAGATCAAAATCTACAGCACGGCGACCTGAGTGGTTGAAGCAAAAGCCAGATCAAGTGCAAAGCAAAAGCCTGTCTAACTGATGCAACGCGATCTAAATGTGGGAGCGGGCTTGCTCGCGAATGCGGTGTGCCAGTCAATTCATCTGTCACTGATACACCGCATTCGCGAGCAAGCCCGCTCCCACAGTTGACTGCATCCAACCTTGATGGTGAGGTTGGCAGAGTTGCTGTTGTTTTGGCCCTTACATCCTTTTCTATGGCGAATATGCACCCACCACACATCAACACCACGGGCTCAACCGCCCCCACCCCAAACCGCAAACAAAAAAAAGCCCGCGGGAGAGCGGGCAGAAGGGAGACTTCTTAAAAATGAGCCTGCCGACTATAGGTGCCAACCCCACCCTTCACAGTGAAACAAAGTTCATGCACGCATCAGACAATCACCGGAGAGTGGTAAAGTCGCATTTTTTCCAAGGAAGCAATGGCATGCGAAAGCTGGTAATTGGCGCATTGGCAGTGGCCGCACTGTCCGGCTGTGCAGGCTCGAAGATGAAGGACGCGCGCACCGGTCAGCCCTACAAGACCCTGGCGTCGGACAAAGCCACGTTGGTGGTTGCCCAGTGCATCCAGTTCGGCTGGCAGGACGAGGCGGTGTTCGGCGTTGATGCCGGTGGTTTCAAGGAACCGCTCGAAGCCGGCGGTTTCACCGTCTACACCACAGGCGGCGACTACTTCGCCGATGTGCGCGTAGCCGGTGCCGGCTCCAGCGTCAAATATTATGCAGCCCAGGGCACGATGCCGGCCAAGCGTCGTTTGGCCGCACTGGCAACCTGTCTGTAGGCTGTCTCCTTAGCATTTTTCGGAAATGCCCGGCGGGACAGTCGCCGGGCATTGGCTTATCATTCCTCCCGCTCGCTCGACGTGATGGCTCTTTACCAGTACACGGACGTCGAGGCCTGAACGTCGAGCGGGCCTCGTTTCCTTCCTATCGCGGCATGTAGCCCAAATGCCAGCGCCGGGGAATCTTCAGTGACACCAGCCCCAGCACGGCGGCGAATGCGCCACTGACCAGCAGCGCCTTGAGCCCGAGGTGATGCTCCAGCACCGCACCGAGCACTGCGCCTACAAACATGCCGGCCCATGGCACCAGTTGCACCCGCCAACCATTACGCCGTTCCCCCAGCATCCAGCGCCCCAGCCCGCGCCCAAAACGTGAGAGCGCGCCGGTCACATAGGTGAGGCCTACCGGCAAACCGTTGACCTCTTCCACGGCGGCATTGAGCATGCCCATGGCCAGGATCGCCGCCAGCAGCGCCGGCAAGGCATTGTCGAAAGGCCACAGCGCCGCACCGCAGAGCAAGGCGGCGATGCACAGCAGCAAAGGCAGTGCATGCCGACGGCTGAAGCGGCTGACCACCACGCCCAAGGCGTTGCCCAGCACAAACACCGCCACCAGCAACACCAGGCGCCCGGTCAGGCCCAGGTCACCGGCGCTGATCGCCACCGCCAGGCGTGTGGTGTTGCCGCTCATGAATGAAACAAAATCACCACTGGCCATAAAGCCAATCGCATCGGTCATGCCTGCCAGCACCGACAGGCTGGCCACCAGCATCAAACCGACCCGCCCGCGCCAGCGTTGGCGATGGGCAAGCGCGGCATTGGCGTAAGGCCTGTGGGACGAAGGCAACATGGGACCGGGCTCCGCGTTGAGATTATTCGGCCACTACCGTAGGACGCTTCGGCCGCGCTTGCAATGACCTCAGACACTTTCCAGTCGCCAGCCGGTGGGCTGCCAGAGCAAGTGGTGGGTCGGCTGGATTGCCTGGATGAACGCCTCGTCATGGGACACCGCGACAATGGCCCCGGTAAACCCGCGCAGCGCCTGCTCAAAGGCCAGTACCGATTCCAGGTCCAGATGGTTGGTGGGCTCGTCCAGCAATAGCAGTTGCGCCGGGGAATCGCGCCACAGGGCAATCGCCATCGCGGCTTTCAAGCGTTCGCCGCCGCTCAGTTGACCGGTGGGCTGGGTGACGCGCAGGGCGTCCAGTTGCAACAAGGCCAGGCGCGTGCGCAGCTCGGCTTCGGCCAGGGGCGTGTCGAGCAGGTTGAGCTGTTCGACGATGGAGCGCTCATCCGTCAGCAGCGCCAAGTGCTGATCGATATACGCAGCGGGCACCGGCACCGCGCAGTTGCCGCTGACGGCTTGCGATTGGCCCGCCAGCAGCTTGAGCAGCGTGGACTTGCCGCAACCGTTCGGCCCGCGCACGGCCACGCGTACCGGGCCGATCAGGTTGAGCGTGAGGTAAGTTGCAGGCTGGTGCGGGTCGAGCCACGGCAGTTGGGCATGCTCCAGGGTGAGTACGTGTCGGCCATTGGGCAAGGCCGAGCCGGGCAGGGCGAGCAAGGTCGGGGTTTCATCGACGACACGCGCATAGGCTTGGCGCACCTGCCCATCCAGCTCATTCTTGTAGGCGTGGTGAGCGCTGCGCACTGTGCTGACGATTTCCTTGGCGGCGCCTTTCCAGCGGGCTTTGGTAAAGCGATCAACGTTGGCGGTTTCGGCATGCTTGCGTGAGCGGGCGGCATTGCGTTGCAGGCTGTCGTGATCTTTTTGCAGGCGCTTGCGTTCGCGGCTGCGTTGCAGGCGAGCATGCTCAAGCGCCAGGGCGGCAGCGTGCTGTTCGGTATCGCGCTGCTGGCGATAGGCGTCGTAATTGCCGCCATACACGCGCATACCAAGGGGCGACAGCTCGACGATGCGTGACAGGCTGTTGAGCAACTGTCGATCATGGCTGACCACCACCAAACCGCCACGCCACTCGCTCAGAACCCGCAACAGCCACTCGCGCCCATTGCCGTCGAGGTGGTTGGTGGGCTCATCCAGCACCAGCAAATCCGGAACCGCCAACAACGCGCTGATCACGGCCACCCTGGCCAGTTGGCCGCCACTCAATTGATTGGCCGGCGCTTCAAAACCGAGCGCGTGCAGGCCAGCGTCATCCAGTGCCGTGCGCAAGCGTTCGGCAAGGTCCCAGCGATCGTCAATCAGTTCAAGGTCACCGGGCTGGGCCTCGCCTCGGGCCATGCGCTCAAGTGCCGACAATGCCTGGGCGGTGCCAGTCACCAGGGCAAGGCTTTGTCCAGGCTGCAGCGTCAGGCTTTGGGCGACGTAGGCCACGCGGGCCTTGCCATCGAGTGTGCCGCTGGAGGGTTCAAGCACGCCGGCAAGCAGCTGCGCCAGGATACTTTTGCCGCGACCGTTACGGCCGACAATCCCGGTGGGTGTGTAATCAATGGACAGGCTGAAGTCGTCCAGCAAGGTTTCGCCATTGGCGAACTGGAAGGACACGTGTTGCAGGGAAACCAATACGGGTAGGCGTTTGACGTCAGTCATCAGCACCTCCAAAAAATGTCGAGCAGGCCAACAAGCGCGCCAGGCGGCTCGTTGCAGATACATTTTGGAAGGCTTAGTTGTTCACGTCGGCGCTCATCCCGTGAGTCAGAAAGGACCCGCAGGCTAACCCAGCTTGGCGCGCTTGGGCAAGTCGGCCGTCAATTGCTCCAGGAACATCGCCAGCGCCACTTCTTCGGCTTTAAGGCCTTTGCGCACCCGTGGCTTGGGCAGTCTGGACAGCTCGCCCAGGCTGAAATGCTCAAGCACGGCGGGGTGGATATAGCACTTGCGGCACACTGCCGGTGTATTACCCAACTGCTTGGCGACATCTTTGACCATTGCCACCACATGCCGCTTGGCATCGGATTCGGGCTGCCACTCCAATTCGCGCAACACCGCCAGCGCCATCGCGGTGCCGGCCCAAGTGCGGTAGTCCTTGGCGGTGAAGTCGGCGCCGGTGAGGCTGTGTAAATAGGCATTCACGTCGTGGGAACTGACGGTGTGGCGCTCGCCGTCTTCGTCCAGGTACTGAAACAGATTCTGCCCCGGCAGTTCCATGCAGCGCTTGACCACCGTGGCCAGGCGCCGGTCCTTGACGCTGATCTGGTGCTCGACGCCACTCTTGCCGCGAAACTGGAACTGGATCTCGCTGCCCTTGATGTCCACATGGCGGTTGCGCAGGGTGGTCAGCCCGTAGGATTTGTTGTCGCGGGCGTACTGAGTATTGCCGACGCGGATCAGTGTGGCGTCCAGCAGCATGACCACGGTGGCCAGGACTTTTTCACGGGTGAAACCCGGCGCGGCGATTTGCGCTTCCAATTGCTTGCGCAGTTTGGGCAAGGCATTGCCGAACTCTTGCAGGCGCGAGTACTTGTCGGTGTCGCGCACTTCGCGCCAACGCGCATGGTAGCGATACTGCTTGCGGCCCCGTGCATCACGGCCGGTGGCTTGCAGGTGGCCGCGCGGGTCGGCGCAGATCCACACGTCGGTGTAGGCCGGTGGCACGGCCAACGCATTCAGGCGCTTGATTTCATCGGCATCGGTGATGCGCTGGCCTTTGGCGTCAAGGTACTGAAACTTGCCGCGTAGTTTTTTACGGCGGATGCCGGGTTGGGTGTCGTCCACATAATGCAGGTCGCGGGGCAGGTCGGCAGGCAGCGCAGAGTCGGGCATGGTGCAAATTCCTTGGCAACAGATCAGGCCGGTATACCTGATTGACCGCAGGGTTTTGCGCGCGTGCCAAATACTTACGCCAGCACGGCCACCGCCTTGATTTGCGCCCACAAGGCCTGGCCCGGATGCAGTTGCAGTTGATCGCGGGAGAAGCGTGTAATCCTCGCCAGCAAAGGCGTACCGCCGGCGTCCAGGCGCACCAGTACATGGGCGTTATTGTCCGCGGCAATTTCCTGGGTGACCGTCACCGGCAAGCGATTGAGGATACTGCTGGCTTCTTCGGCCTGCAGGCTGAGGCTGACGTCGCGCGCCTGCACCTTGACCCGCGAATGCTTACCTAACGCCAGCGGCGCATGGGCCACACGGATCTGCAAAGGGCTGTCGGGCAACTGCAAGGTGAGCAATTGGTAGTGCGCGTCAAAGGCAACCACCGTGCCGTTGATGACCACACCGGCGTCATCGCCCAGCGCCATCGGCAGGTCCAGGCGTGCCAGGGTTTCGCCGATGGGGCCGCTGGCCAGCGCCTTGCCGTCGCTTAATAGCACGATGTGATCGGCCAGGCGCGCCACTTCGTCCTGGGCATGGCTGACGTAGAGCACCGGAATATCCAACTCATCGTGCAGGCGTTCAAGGTAGGGCAGGATCTCGCTTTTGCGCTTGCTGTCCAGGGCCGCCAGCGGCTCATCCATCAACAACAACTGCGGGCTGGTGAGCAGGGCGCGGGCGATGCCGACGCGCTGGCGTTCGCCGCCGGACAAGTGCTGCGGGTGGCGTTCAAGCAAGTGGCCGATGCCCAGCAATTCGGCGGCCTGTGCCATGTCCACACGGCGAAGCATGCGGGCAATACGCTTGAGGCCAAACTCCAGATTGGCGCGCACCGACAGATGAGGAAACAGGCTCGCTTCCTGGAACACATAACCGAGTGCGCGTTTATGCGGCGGTACAAACACGCCGTTGCGGCTGTCTTGCCAGACCTCTTCGTTGATCTGGATAAACCCATCTTCAGCCCGCTCAAGCCCGGCGATACAGCGCAGGCAGGTGGTCTTGCCGGAGCCGGAATGCCCGTACAGCGCGGTTACACCACGGCCGGGCAGGTGCAGGTCCACGTCGAGGGCGAAGCCTGGGTACTTCAGGTTCAGGCGTACATCAATCATGGCGGTCAACTCCAGCCCATCTTGGTTTTACGGCTGGAATAGAGCGCCAGCAATACGAGAAAAGCGAACACCACCATGGAACCGGCGAGCCAATGGGCCTGTGCATATTCCATGGCTTCGACGTGATCGTAGATCTGCACTGAGACCACGCGGGTCTTGTCGGGGATATTGCCGCCGATCATCAATACCACGCCGAACTCACCGACGGTGTGGGCGAAGCCCAGAATCGAGGCGGTGATAAACCCCGGGCGGGCCAGAGGCAGGATCACCGTGAAAAACGTGTCCCAAGGGTTGGCGCGCAGCGTCGCCGCCACTTCCAATGGGCGCGTGCCGATGGCGGAGAAGGCGTTTTGCAACGGTTGCACCACAAACGGCATGGAATAGATCACCGAGCCGATCACCAGCCCGGCGAAACTGAAAGTCAGGGTGCCCAGGCCCAGCCATTGGGTGAACTGGCCGAAGTAGCCGTTGGGGCCCATGGTCAACAATAGGTAAAAGCCGATGACCGTCGGTGGCAACACCAACGGCAACGCGACAATCGCGCCTATGGGGCCGCGCCACCAGGAGCGGGTGCGCGACAGCCACAGGGCAATCGGAGTGCCGATGATCAGCAGGATCACAGTGGTCAGTGACGCCAGTTTGATGGTCAACCAGATGGCGGAAAAATCGGCACTCGACAACGGCATAGTCAGTTGGCCAATTCGTAACCGTAGGACTTGATCACCGCAGCGGCTTTTGGCCCCTTGAGGTATTCAACCAGGGCTTTGGCCGCAGCGCTGTCCTTGCCTTTATTGAGGATCACCGCGTCTTGCTTGATCGGGTCATGCATGGCCGCCGGGACGATCCACGCCGAACCGCTGGTGACCTTGCCGTCTTTGTAGATCTGCGACAGCGCGACAAAGCCCAACTCAGCGTTGCCGGTGGACACGAATTGATAGGCCTGGGTGATGTTCTGGCCTTCGACCAGCTTGTCCTTGACCTTCTCGGTCAAGCCTTCTTTAGCCAGCACTTGAGTGGCCGCCAGGCCATAAGGCGCGGCTTTCGGGTTGGCGATGGACAGGTGTTTGAAGTCGTTTTTCTTCAGCACGTCGCCCTTGGCATCCACATAACCTTCTTTGGCCGACCACAGCGCCAGGGTGCCGACCGCGTAGGTGAAGCGTGAACCTTTGACCGTGTCGCCTTCGGCTTCGAGTTTTTGCGGGGTGGTGTCATCGGCGCTGAGGAACACTTCGAACGGCGCACCGTTCTTGATCTGGGTATAGAACTGGCCGGTAGCGCCGTAGGCGGCGACCAGTTTGTGGCCGGTATCTTTTTCGAAATCGGCGGCAATCGCCTGGATCGGCGCGGTGAAGTTGGCGGCGACCGCCACCTGGACTTCATCGGCGTGGGCCGAGCCAAAGGCAAAAGCGGCAATCAGGCTGGCCAGGGCAGTAGGGGCCAGGCGTGAGGCGCGGATCATCATGAAGCAGCTCCTTGGGGGTTGTACGGCTTGTTATAGGTAGAAGGCTTTACCGCTATGTATGGGAATATATAGCGGTTGGCCATTGCCGGTACAGTGCAAAGTTGCCCCAGGTGTCAGTTGCGCTTGAGCTTGGCCAGCGCCTGTTCGGCCAACTGGCGGGTCAGGTCATAGCTGGAAATATCTTTACCCAG
Organism: Pseudomonas sp. KBS0710; assembly: GCF_005938045.2. Taxonomy (GTDB): domain Bacteria; phylum Pseudomonadota; class Gammaproteobacteria; order Pseudomonadales; family Pseudomonadaceae; genus Aquipseudomonas. The sequence continues at coordinate 2,474,274 of NZ_VCCF02000001.1, forward strand.
ACGCAGCGCCTGGCCGGCCCAGAGGTTGCTGAAGCCGGCTTCATCCTTGGCCTTGAGCGGCATCAGGGCGCCGCCAGCGGTGGGGAATGCCGGTGCCGCCGGGTTGATCGCACCGAGCTCGCGCATCACTCGATTGACGATGCCACGCGCCGGGCGGCCGGTGAACAGGTTGGTCAGCGCGGTTTCGCTGGCCTGGGCGTGACGCAGTGCGTGGTGGTGGGAGGCGCTGACGTTGGCTTCAGGGGTAAACAGGTACGCGGTGCCGATTTGCACCGCAGAAGCACCCAGGGCGAATGCCGCAACGATGCCGCGTGCATCGCCAATGCCGCCTGCGGCGATCACCGGCACCTTTACCGCGTCGACGATTTGCGGCACCAGCGCCATCAAGCCTATTTGCGTGTTGAGGTCGTCGCTGAGGAAAATCCCACGGTGCCCGCCGGCTTCAATGCCCATCGCAATGATTGCATCGCAGCCATGCTGTTCGAGCCATACGGCTTCTTCAACGGTGGTGGCCGAGGACAGCACCTTGGCGCCGGTGGCTTTGACCCGATCGAGCAAGTTTTTTTCCGGCAGACCAAAGTGAAAGCTCACCACCTCGGGGCGAAATTCTTCGACGACTTTGCAGGCCGCTTCGTTGAACGGCGCGCGATTGGACACTGGAGTCGGTGCATCAAAATCGGCGCCCAGCTCGCGGTAGTAAGGTTCCAGCAACGCCTTCCAGCGGTGGTCACGCTCTTGATCAGCAGATGGAGGTTGATGGCAGAAGAAATTGACGTTGATCGGGCCTGCGCTGGCCAGGCGGATCGTGCTCAAGGCTTCGCGCAGTTGCTCGATGCTCAGCGCGGCGGCGGGCATTGAGCCCAAGGCGCCGGCCTGATTGGCGGCGATGACCATCGCAGGGGTGGTGGCGCCGGCCATCGGCGCCTGGATGATAGGCACGTCGATGCCCAGCAGGTCGAGAATGCGGGTGTCTGGCCAGGTGCTCATGGGATGCGTCTCCAGCGTGAGTAAGACTTTGCGCTGTTTTAGCAGGGCCATTGGCACCCGGCCAGTCTGTTTTATTCACTGGACGAAGCAGTACTTTCGTGCGCTCAGGTCAGTCGATGGCATGCCCCAGTACCGCGTGAATGCGCTCGGCAATATGCGCGGCGTGGGTTTCCAGGGCGAAGTGGCCGGTGTCCAGCAACTCGACCACTGCATTGGCATTGTCGCCCTTGTAAGCGTGGGCGCCGGGTGGAATGAAGAACGGGTCGTGCTCGCCCCAGATCACCAGCGTCGGCACCTGCGTGGCCTTGAAAAACGCCTGGAACGCCGGGTACAGCGTGAGGTTGTTGCGGTAGTCGAGAAACAGGTCCAACTGGATCTCGTCATTGCCGGGGCGCTGCATCAACAGCACATCAAGCATGTAGGCCTCCGGCGCGATCAACTCAGGTGTGCTCACGCCATGCAGGTACTGGTAGCGCGTGCCTTCCAGGCTGATCACCGCGTTGCGGATCACCTCGCGGTTGGCCAGGCTGGGTTCGGCCCAATAGGCACGAATCGGTGCCCAGGCATCGCCCAGGCCTTCCAGGTAAGCATTGCCATTTTGCGAGACCAGCGCACTGACCCGTTGTGGGTGCGCCACGGCCAGCCGCAGGCCAACCGGTGCGCCGTAATCGAAGACGTACAGGGCGTAGCGCGTCAGGTTCAGCGCATCGACGAAATGCCCCACGGTGGTTGCCAGGTTATCGAAGCTGTAGTGGTAGTCAGGTTCGGCAGGCACTTCGGTGAAGCCAAAGCCCGGCAAATCCGGCGCGATCACCCGAAAACGCGTGGCCAGCAGCGGGATCAGGTCACGGTACATGTGCGAAGAACTCGGGAAACCGTGCAGCAGCAAAATGACCGGGGCCGCCGGGTCGCCGGCTTCACGGTAGAACATGCGCACACCGTCGGCATCGATGTGGTGGTAGCGAACGACAGGGGCTTGGATAGACATGATGAGGGCGCCTTTTGTAACTTGATTGGTTAGTTATACGGGTTACTGCTTAAAAAGCTGCGCCAAAATATGTAACCTGTCAAATTAATTAAACAGGTTAGCTTTCGAGCCGCTGTAACTATCCAACCGTTAAAATAGCGGTTACGATTGCGCGGTGATCAAGAGGACTCATCATGGCCATTTCAACGCCCACCACCGCACCGCCCGAACCCTATGTCCTGGCCGATGAGCCGGTACTGGACATGCTCAATACCCTGGCGAACATCGACGGCGTGCCGTGGGATTTCTGGCAGACAGACGCCGACGTGCAGCGCTGGCTGCTGCGCTTGCAGTGGGCCGAGGAGGGCGGCGTGCCGGTATTTGCAGATGGCGCGTTGCTGCGTGCCGCGCGGGAGTTGCGTGAGGTGGTTCGTGAATTGGTCGCCGCCCGCAAGCAGGGCCAGGCGGCCAACCCGGCGGCCCTCAACGGCTTCTTGCGCAAGGCGGTGAGCCATCCGCAACTGGTTTGGCCGGCATCCGGAGCGCCGCAATTGGAGCGCCAACGCAAAGTGCAGACCGCCGAGCAATTTTTATCGCCGATTGCCGAAGCAGCGGCGAACTTGTTGGTGGTCGGCGACTTCAACTTGATTCGCCGCTGCGAGCATCCGGAATGCATCCTGTGGTTCTATGATCGGACCAAGGCTCACAAGCGCCGCTGGTGCAGCATGGCGTTGTGTGGCAACCGGCATAAGGTGGCCGAATTCCGTAAACGAAAACTGGCGCTTTAAAGCAGACGGTGCTGCAAGCGCTCAGATAGCAGCCGGTGTGTATATCGGCATCCGCTAGGGTTTCACCGACTGTTCGCGCTCCAGCAGCTGCCGCTTGCGCTCTACGCCCCAGCGGTAGCCTGACAGCTCGCCATCACTGCGTACCACGCGGTGGCAGGGTATCGCCACGGCCAGGCTGTTGGCGCCACACGCCTGGGCCACCGCACGAAACGACTTGGGCGCGCCGATCTGCGCAGCAATCTGCGCGTAGCTGGCGGTGCTGCCCACCGGGATGTCGCGCAGTGCTTGCCACACCCGTTCCTGAAACGCGGTGCCGCGCAAATCCAGGGGCAAATTCAAACCCAGGGCAGGGGCTTCGATAAAACCCACGACCTGGGCGATCAACTGTTCGAACGCAGGGTCCGCACCGACCAGTTCGGCTTTGGGGAACTGGTCTTGCAAGTCGCGCAGCAGGGTGTCCGGGTCATCGCCCAATAGAATCGCACACACGCCGCGTTGGCTTTGCGCCACCAGAATCGCGCCCAGTGAGCATTGGCCCAGCGCAAAAAGAATCCTGCTGTTGGTGCCGCCGGCCTTGTAGTCGCGGGGCTTCATGCCGAGCAGTTGATCGGCTGATTCATAAAAGCGGCTGTTGGAATTAAAGCCCGCGTCATACAGCGCGTCGGTCACCGAATGCTCGCCCTTGAGGCTGTCGCGCACTTTGCGCGAACGCAAGGCGCTGGCATAGGCCTTGGGTGTCAGGCCGGTGACGGCTTTGAATACGCGATGAAAATGGAATGCGCTTAGCCCGGCGCCATGGGCGAGTACTTCCAGGCTGGGCGGGGTTTCAGCCAGCTCGATCTGTCGGCACGCCTCGGCCACCAATTGGGCGTGGTGGGCCGCCAGTTGAGTCTGGTCGCCGGCTGCGCGCTTGCTGGGGCGATAACCCGCTGCTTCAGCGTGCGCCGCCGTGTCGAAGAACTCGATGTTTTCCGGGCGCGGCAAACGCGAGGCGCTGCTGGGGCGGCAATACACGCCGGTGGTTTTAACCCCGTAGACAAACAGGGCGTCGGCCTTGGCATCACGGGCGACGATGGCGGCCCAGCGTGGGTCTTGTTCGGTGGTCATGGCCTGCACTCTTGACGGATCACGCCCAGATTAACCGCGTTGCAGATGGCCGGCACTCTGAAGCTTGCGGTCAAATTAGCCGGCGGTGCGAAAGGTCAGGTTGATGCGTTGCGGGCCCATGATCGGATGCACGCCTTGCTTGATCGGCATCACCCCATGAAAGCGCAAACGGTCGACACCGCCCCACACCACTACGTCGCCGTGGAACAGTGAGACTTTCTGGGTTTTGTCGCTGCGCTCGTGGCCACCAAACAGGAATACAGCCGGCAAACCCAGGGAGATTGAAACGACTGGGGCGCTATAGACCCGTTCGTTTTTATCTTGGTGCAGGGACATCTTGGCGCCGGGCACATAGCGGTTAATCAAGCAGGCGTCCGGCGCAAACGCGCTGAAGCCAGCTTCGGCTGCCGCCAGCCTGGCCAGTTCACGCAAGGTCTCGGGCATAGCCGGCCACGGCTGTTGATTGCGTGGGTCAATGGGGCTGTAGCGGTAGCCGGTGCTGTCGGTGGTCCAGCCCAGTGCACCGCAACTGCTCAGCGCTGCCGACATGGTGAAACCGCCGGGCGTAACCATTTGCCGGAACGGCGATTGGGCCAGTATCAGTCGTAGCTCAGGCAGCAGGCGGTCAATCCAGGGCAAGGCGAAGCCCCTTAGCACGTAGGACTCTTCGCCAATCTGCTCGCGCCCCGCCGGTTGCTGCAAGGCGTCCTCAGCGAACAGATCAGCCGTCGGGCCTGGCATGGATTACAGCGCCTTGCTCACATTGATGTCGGTGACTTCGTCACTGGCATCGTGGATTTTTGCCAGGGCTTCCTTGGCTTCTTCAACGCTTCCTGCCTGCAGAAGGGCAAATTCAAAGCGACGTTCGCCGTTGAGCTTGTATTTGATTACGTATTTGGTCACAGCAGTTTTCCTGTCGAGGGTTCGGCTCAGCTCAGCTTGGTGCTGGTACGGCGAACGATACGGATCTTGTGGGACAGCGCAGGTTTGCGGGTCACGCTGATGGCGCGGCGCGTGACCACATCCAGCGTGATGTTCCAGAACCCGGTGCTGGGTGCGGTGATTTTCGCCGGGAATTTGTCAAACGCGCCGCCATGGTAAGTGTGGCGGCCGCCGTTCTTGAAACTGCGGAAATTGGCATCGCTCATCAGGCGAATATTGCAGGTCTGCGAGCATTCGATGACAACGATGTCGCCCTCGTTGAGGTGCTCGCGCTGGTGGATGAATTTCATTGGGGGTGTCTCCAGAAGGGCTTTTTCTGAAAAATCAGAATGATACGTAGGTTAAGATAGAGTTTATCAGCCCTGACGCGATTATTATCGGGTCGTCGTCGACGACTTCGACAATTTAAAACAGTTATTTCCCGAGTTTTCAGAGATAAATCCTACATCAGCGGGAGAAATTTCCTCTCTACGCTGTCGTAGGGTCTTTATCGGAGGTTTAAGTATGAAGTGGAGTGTGTTGGTTCTGGCCTTGGCGTTGGGTGGATGTGCTTCGGTTGCAGATATCAAGCAGACCCCGCCAACCCTGGTGGTTATTTCTGGCAAGAAACCGCCTGAATATGCCGCGTGCGTGGTCCGTAAACTGGAAGCGACCCGCCGGCCGTCGCAGATTGAGCCGCACAAGGACGGCGTACAGGTGATTGTGCCGCAGAAATTCTCGGCTGACCCTTCGGCGATCCTCGAGATTGAAGACCGCTCCAGCGGCAGCAGTATCAAGCTCTATGAGAGCATGTCAAATGTGCCGATCCGCCCAGGCGATATCAAGAAAGCCGCGGAGGATTGCATCTCCGGCTAAGTCTTTGGTTTATCCGCTTACTGATCCCGATAGAAAAGCCCGACCCTGCCTTGGCAGGGTCGGGCTTTTTTTTGCGTTTATTTGAGTGTTGTCGCCTGAGGATCATTGCCCTACTATTTGTAGGCTTATGCGTTTGTAGTCTAAGCATATAACTATAAGGAAGGAGCCGTGATGATGTCTCTGGAACGACTGTTGATAGGCAGCGCGTTGCTGTTGCTATTGGGCAATACCCACGCGCAGGACGGAAAAAAGCTGTTTACCGAAGGCGGATCGCAACCGGGCGCCATGCCCTGTATGGCTTGCCACGGTGCCGATGGGTTGGGCCTGGCGGCCGCCGGTTTCCCCAGGCTCGCAGGGTTGCCGGCCGCGTATGTGCGCAAACAATTGGCTGACTTCAGCAGCGGGGCGCGCAGCAATCCGGTGATGCAGCCGTTGGCCAAGGCGCTGACTGAAGAGGAAGTGACGGCGCTCAGCGAAGCGGTCGCAACGATGCCGTTTCCGGCCGTCGCAACGGCGTACCGCAGTGACATGCCGGTGGGCGCCGCGCAAAAACTGGCGTTGCAAGGCGCCTGGGAGCGGCAGATTCCCGCGTGCGTCAGTTGCCATGGGCCTGCCGGAGCTGGCGTAGGCGATGCATTCCCACCGTTGGCGGGCCAGCCTGCCGCTTACCTGGCGGCGCAGTTGATGGCCTGGCAGAACGGCAGTCGCCACAACGACCTTAATGATTTGATGGGCCATATTGCCAAGTCCCTGACGGCAGAAGAAGTACAGGGCGTTGCCCAGTATTTTGCAGCGTTGAAGCCGGAGGCCAAGCCATGAAGCAATTCACCTTAGCGTCGGTACTCGGCTTGCTGGCTGCACTGCCTGCCCATGCGGCGCCAATTGCCATGGAAGACCAATCCCAGTTGCAGCCGCTGGCCAAGCCTGCAGCGGCCGAGCAATTCCAGCCGCCGCAGGAAAGCGAGCTGCCCGACAATGCCTACGGCAAGCTGGTGCGCCAGGGCTACGCCTTGTTCGTCGATACCAAGCGTCTGGCGCCTGAGTTTGTCGGTAACGGGCTCAACTGCAGCAATTGCCACCTGGATCAAGGTCGCCTGGCCAACTCGGCGCCTCTGTGGGGCGCGTACCCGATGTACCCGGCGTACCGAAAGAAGAACGACAAGGTCAACACCTTTGCCGAGCGCTTGCAGGGCTGCTTCCAGTTCAGCATGAATGGCGGCACGCCTCCAGCCGCCGACAGCCCCGAGATTACCGCGCTGTCAGTCTATTCCTACTGGTTGGCCAGCAAAGCGCCGTTGGGTGTGGAGCTTGCGGGGCGCGGCTACCCGGACGTGGCGCAACCGGCCAAGGGTTACAACCTGGCCCAGGGCGCCGAGGTGTACAAGGGTCAATGCGCGGTGTGCCACGGCGGTGAAGGGCAGGGGCAAAAGGTCGGTGACAGCTATGTGATGCCACCGCTGTGGGGCAAGGACTCCTACAATTGGGGCGCCGGCATGCATCGAATCAACACGGCTGCGTCCTTCATCAAGCACAACATGCCACTGGGCGAGGGTGGCAGCCTGAGCGATCAGCAGGCGTGGGATGTGGCGGCCTACGTCAACAGCCATGAACGGCCGCAGGACCCGCGCCTGGTTGAGGGCTCGATAGAGAAAACCCGGGTCAAGTTTCACGCCAATGACGGGGTCAATCTTTATGGCCAGACGCTAGAGGGCGTGCTGATCGGGCAGGGCATCCGTTAAACTGTCGGCCATTCAATGCGCCATTCAATGTAAAGATGCCGCTCAAACCCTGGGTTTGCGCGGCATTTGTCCTTCGTGGAAAGTCCTACATGAAACGAGAACACGTTAAAGCCCGACATGCCGAAGGCCAGATATCGGCCACCCATGTCATCCAGAACCCCGCCGACCTGGGCGAGTGGATCGTATTTTTCAAGAAGAGCGGCGGCCGCAGTTACTTCCTGGTAGACGATCAGGACGAGGTTGAGTCATTCCCGCGCCTGGATGACCTGATCGAGACCTTGCGTGGCCTGGGTATCAAGTTCGCCGAAGTTCATCTGTAACGCGCAGGGTTACTTGCACACCACCACGACGCTGCGGCTCTTGAAGTTGCCCACGTCTTTGCCCAGAGTCTTGTCGCTTTCCTTGAGTGCCGGCGTGCCTTCGGTGCCGACGATGCGGTAACCGGTGCCTGCACACGAAGCGTCAGCTTTTTCGTAGCAACTGGCCCACGAGTTGGCCTCGCCCGAGCAGTCGATGGTCAGGCCTTGCTCGCCGTTTTTCAGGTAGGTGTCGGACGTGGTGGTGCAGCCGGTCATCAGCGCCAGGGCCGCAGTCAGTGCCAGAATCTTGTTCATGAGTTGGGTCGTCGTCGAGGGTGTAGGAGGGGCGCAGACACTGTCGTGGGGCGTTTTCAGCAAGATTATAGCGAACGGCCATCAAGGTACAGACAAACACAAAAAAGCCCCGTCGACCGGGGCTTTGTGCGCAACGCAATAGCGCTTACTTTTTGTCCTTGGGGCGCTTGCTCGATGCGTGACCGGCTTCGTCCACAAACACTTCAGCCACCGCAATGGCCATGCTTTCGCTCGCGAATACCCCAGCGACGCTGTCGCCGTGGAAGTTGATCAGGTGCCAGCCGTCCGCTCGCTGGGTGATCAGGTAGCCGTTTACGCCTTTTGGTTCTGACATCTATTAATCTCGTAGTCTGGTTCAATCGCGCAATGATAGCGCCAATTGGCCCTGCGGCGCGCAAGTTGTTGCAGGTCAGTGCCCTGCATCGAAAAGCATGCTAAAACCATTGAGGCCCTTTTAAGTGAAGGAGTAAAGGCTGGTTTTGTCGCGCCATGAGTGAATGCTCTTCGTAGGATCAGCGGAACTTACGCGCGGATTTTTTCTCTATGTTGACATCGCAACGCCAGCAGGACCCATTGTAAGGTGACTGCGGCCTGATTAGACTGCGCCGAATTCCGTACGCACAGCCCTTTGTAAGGACTTATATGATCAAGAAATGCTTGTTCCCAGCAGCCGGTTACGGCACTCGCTTCTTGCCAGCGACCAAAGCCATGCCCAAAGAGATGCTGCCGGTGGTGAACAAGCCACTGATTCAGTACGGCGTCGAAGAGGCACTGGATGCCGGTCTGAACGAAATCTCCATCGTTACCGGCCGCGGTAAGCGCGCGTTGGAAGACCACTTCGACATCAGCTACGAGCTGGAAAACCAGATCAAGGGCACCGACAAGGAAAAGTACCTGGTCGGCATCCGTAAACTGCTCGACGAGTGCTCGTTCTCCTACACCCGTCAAACCCAGATGAAAGGCCTTGGCCACGCCATCCTCACCGGCCGCCCGCTGATCGGTGACGAGCCGTTCGCCGTGGTCCTGGCCGACGACCTGTGCGTTAACCTGGAAGGCGACGGCGTACTGACCCAGATGGTCAAGCTGTACCAGAAATACCGTTGCACCATCGTTGCGGTTCAAGAGGTCGACCCTCAGGAAACCAACAAGTACGGCGTGATCGCCGGCGACGACATCGGTGATGGCCTGATTCGCGTGCGTGACATGGTTGAGAAACCAGCGCCGGAAGATGCACCTTCGAACCTGGCGATTATCGGTCGTTACATCCTGACGCCGGACATCTTCAAGCTGATCGAAGAAACCGAGCCAGGCAAAGGCGGCGAGATTCAAATCACCGACGCCCTGTTGAAGCAAGCCAAAGATGGCTGCGTGATTGCCTACAAATTCAAAGGCCGTCGCTTCGACTGCGGTGGCGCTGAAGGCTACATCGAGGCCACCAACTTCTGCTACGAGCACTTCTACAAGACCGGTAAGGCTTACTGATTCACAGCAGCCCGCCTAAAAAGCCACCTTCGGGTGGCTTTTTCGTTTTTCAGCCCCATGTAAGTCGGTATGCTGATGAGCTGCCGAGGAGAGTGAAATGGCCTACGATTTTGATCTGTATGTAATTGGCGCCGGTTCCGGCGGTGTGCGCGCAGCGCGTTTTGCTGCGGGTTTTGGCGCCAAAGTGGCGGTGGCCGAAAGCCGTTACCTGGGCGGTACGTGCGTTAACGTTGGCTGCGTGCCGAAAAAACTGCTGGTGTACGGCGCGCATTTCGCCGAAGACTTTGAACAGGCCAGCGGTTTCGGCTGGTCGCTGGGTGAAGCGAACTTTGACTGGGCAACCCTGATCGCCAACAAAGACCGCGAAATCAACCGCCTCAATGGCATCTACCGCAACCTGCTGGTGAACAGCGGGGTGACTTTGCACGAAGGGCATGCGCGTTTGGTTGATCCGCACCAAGTGGAGATCAATGGCGAGCGCTTTACGGCCAAGCACATCCTGATCGCCACGGGCGGCTGGCCGCAGATCCCGGAAATTCCGGGGCGTGAGCACGCCATAGGCTCCAACGAGGCGTTCTTCCTCAAAGAGCTGCCCAAGCGCGTGCTGGTAGTCGGCGGTGGCTACATCGCCGTTGAGTTTGCAGGCATCTTCCATGGCCTGGGCGCACAGACAACCTTGCTGTATCGCGGCGACCTGTTCCTGCGCGGGTTTGACGGCGCGGTGCGCACGCACCTGAAGGAAGAGCTGACCAAGCGCGGCCTCGACCTGCAATTCAATGCCGATATCGAGCGCATCGACAAGCAGGCCGATGGCAGCCTCAAGGCCACCCTCAAAGACGGCCGCGTGCTGGAAGCCGATTGCGTGTTCTACGCCACCGGCCGCCGCCCGATGCTGGACAACCTGGGGCTGGAAAACACCGGCGTCAAGTTGGATGAGCGCGGCTTTGTCGAAGTCGACGACCTGTACCAGACCGCCGAAGCGTCGATCCTGGCGATTGGTGATGTGATCGGGCGTGTGCAATTGACGCCCGTCGCGCTGGCCGAAGGCATGGCGGTTGCTCGTCGGCTGTTCAAGCCCGAGCAATACCGCCCGGTAGATTACGCGATGATTCCGACCGCGGTATTCAGCCTGCCGAATATCGGCACGGTGGGCCTGAGCGAAGAAGACGCGAAGAAAAACGGCCATAAGGTGCAGATCTTCGAAAGCCGCTTCCGGCCGATGAAGCTGACGTTGACCGACTGCCAGGAGAAAACCTTGATGAAGCTCGTGGTCGACGCCGACACCGACAAGGTCCTGGGTTGCCACATGGTCGGGCCGGACGCTGGCGAGATCGTCCAGGGCCTGGCGATCGCGCTCAAGGCCGGCGCGACCAAGCAGCATTTCGATGAAACCATCGGCGTACACCCTACGGCGGCGGAAGAGTTCGTCACCATGCGCACGCCTGTGGCGGGCTGATCAGGCGTCGGTTGTTGCCTCTGGCGGCGTTGCAACGACGGCCGCCAGGCGCAATGCCTCAATACTGGCCTGGGCCTTGATCAGGTCCAGTTCCAGGGTTTTGCTCACCTGCTGTTGCTCACTCAGCGCCGCCTGGCGCGCTTGACCTTCCTCTACCGCAACCCGCAAACGCTCCTGCAGCAGGGTTCGTTCGCTTTCTATCCGGCCAAGCTGCTCGCTGAGTGTTTGCTGCTGCGCCTGCTCCTTGCGTGATTGCTCCTGCAGGGCGGTCAATTCCTTGCTGGTCACGCGGTGCTCGATAAGCAGCCGCTCATTGTCGCGATGCAGTTGGGTGATCTCATCCTGGCGCACCATGGCGCTTTGTTGCGCCTGACGCAGTTCGGCCTGCACCTGCTGCAACTGGCCCTCATAACGACGTTGTTCCTGCTCACGTTGCTCCTTGACCGCATTGCGGTAGTGCTCAAGCGCGTCGCGGGCGTGCAGGTGTTTGTCTTCGAGCGAGCGAATCTGCTCGTCCTTGTCATTAATGCGCAGCTCGTAATCGCTGCACGCCTGGCTGAGCCCCGCATTGCGGGTTTGTTCGGTTTGCAGGCTGGTGCTCGCGGTTTGCAGTGCAGCACTTTCTTCCGCCAGGGCTGCGGCCTGTATATCAAATTGCTGCTTGAGCTGGTTTTGAGTCTCTTCCAGCGCTTCAACCTGAGCGAGCAGGGCGGCTTTTTGTTGTTCGAACTGCGCCAGCGCCAAGTCGATAGGCTCCTGCGCCTTCTCTTTAAGGCGTTGGGCCAAACGCGCGACCAATTCACCTAGCTCGTCGTCAATCGGGGCTTCAGTGATGGTCAGCCGCGTTTCGCTGTCATCCAATTCCTTCAAATAACGATGAATCGTGGTTTTCGAGCCGGTATTGCCCATCTCGATACGCACCGCGTCGATGCTGGGGTTTTCGCCGCGGGCCAGGATCGCCAAGCGTGCCGTTTGAACCACTGCTTTGTTTATGCCGCCGCGCGCCATGGGGTCTCCGTCGATTTAGTACTGTGGTACGTAGTATGTAGATACATACTCTATCACGAATAAAAACTCGTTCAAATTCATGATTTAACAGATGGGATATTGGCGTATTATCCCGTGTCATAAGCGTTTTACCCGCTAATACACCCGCCAGCAGTACGAATAGGCCTTTCATGAGCGACCTGGACCGTTACCTCAATGCCGCCACCCGCGACAACACGCGGCGCAGCTATCGCGCGGCCATCGAGCATTTTGAAGTGAGTTGGGGCGGGTTCCTGCCAGCCACCAGCGACAGCGTGGCGCGCTACCTGGTGGCCCATGCCGGGGTGTTGGCGGTCAACACATTGAAGCTGCGGCTCTCGGCGCTGGCGCAATGGCACACCAGCCAGGGTTTCCCGGACCCGACCAAGGCGCCCGTGGTGCGCAAGGTGCTCAAGGGCATTCGGGCGGTGCACCCGGCGCAGGAGAAGCAGGCCGAGCCTTTGCAGCTCAAGCACCTTGAGCAGGTGGTAGCCTCACTGGAGGTTGAAGCCAGGCAAGCGCGTGAGGCGCAGGATCAGCCGCGATTGCTGCGCGCCAAGCGCGACACCGCGCTGATCCTGCTGGGCTTCTGGCGTGGCTTTCGCAGCGACGAGTTGTGCCGCCTGAGCATCGAACACGTGCAAGCAGTGCCAGGCGCCGGCATCAGCCTGTACCTGCCGCGCAGCAAAAGTGACCGCGACAACCTCGGCAAGACCTACCAGACCCCGGCACTGCTGCGGCTGTGCCCCGTGCAGGCTTACAGCGAATGGCTCAGCGTTTCGGCCCTGGTGCGCGGCCCGGTGTTCCGTGGCGTAGACCGCTGGGGCAACCTGGGCGAGGAGGGCTTGCACCCCAACAGCGTAATCCCGCTGCTGCGCCAGGCCCTGGAGCGCGCGGGCATCCCTGCGGATCAATACACCAGCCACTCACTGCGCCGTGGCTTTGCCACGTGGGCCCACCGCAGTGGCTGGGATTTGAAGTCGCTGATGAGTTACGTCGGCTGGAGCGACATGAAATCTGCCATGCGCTATGTTGAAGCGACACCCTTTCTAGGCATGACCTTGGCAACCCAACCGCTGCTTTGAGATTTCTTCTATTAATACAGGTACCTGATAGGGAAAACCAATCGTCAGCATCAGGTTTGCCAATGAGCCATCAAGGGAAAGAGTGGGTAGGATTCATCTCATCAACTTTTCAACCACTGACGGAGAGTCACCGATGCCTATCATCAACAGCCAAGTAAAACCGTTCAAAGCGACCGCCTACAAAAACGGCAACTTCGTAGATGTGACTGACGCTGACCTGAAAGGCAAATGGTCTGTAGTCTTCTTCTACCCAGCCGACTTCACCTTCGTTTGCCCAACCGAACTGGAAGACCTGGCTGACAACTACGCCGAATTCCAGAAACTGGGCGTCGAGATCTACAGCGTTTCCACCGACACCCACTTTGCTCACGCTGCCTGGCACAACACTTCGCCAGCCATCGGCAAAATCCAGTACACCATGATCGGCGATCCGACCCTGACCATCTCGCGCAACTTCGACGTACTGATCGAAGAAGCTGGCCTGGCGGACCGCGGTACTTTCGTGATCAACCCGGAAGGTCAGATCAAGATCGTTGAACTGAACGACGGCGGTGTTGGCCGTGACGCTTCCGAGCTGCTGCGCAAAATCAAGGCCGCTCAGTACGTTGCTGCTCACCCAGGCGAAGTTTGCCCAGCCAAGTGGAAAGAAGGCGAGGCTACTCTGGCTCCGTCCCTGGACCTGGTCGGCAAGATCTAAGTCTGTGAAACATCAAGGGCGGATTGCCGCACCTTAAGTAAGCTGCACCGCCCCGAAAACGCCCGGGCGAGATTCGCTCGGGCGTTTTTTTGTCTGCAATAAACCGAATAAACAGGAAATCGCCCGTATGTTGGACGCCAATCTTAAAGCTCAGTTGAAGTCATACCTGGAACGGGTCACCCAGCCGATCGAGATCGTCGCCTCCCTCGACGACGGTGCGAAATCCCAGGAAATGCTTGCCCTTTTGCAGGACGTAACCAGTCTCACCACGCTGATTACCCTCAATACCGATGGCAATGATGCGCGCAAGCCGTCGTTCTCCATCAACCGCCCGGGTGCCGATATCAGCCTGCGTTTTGCCGGCATCCCCATGGGCCATGAATTTACTTCGCTGGTGCTGGCCCTGCTGCAAGTCGGTGGCCACCCGTCGAAGGCCGGTGTCGAAGTGATTGAACAGATTCGCGCCTTGAAGGGCGAGTTCAGCTTTGAGACGTACTTCTCGCTGTCGTGCCAGAACTGCCCGGACGTGGTCCAGGCGCTGAACCTGATGGCCGTGCTTAACCCGAATATCCGCCACGTCGCCATCGACGGCGCGCTGTTCCAGGCTGAAGTCGATGAACGCCAGGTCATGGCGGTGCCCAGCGTGTACCTCAATGGCGTGAACTTCGGCCAGGGCCGTATGGGCCTGGAAGAAATCCTCGCCAAGCTCGACACCAGCGGTATCGAAAAGGCCGCCGAGAAAATCAGCGCCAAAGACGCCTTTGATGTGCTGGTTGTCGGCGGTGGCCCGGCCGGTTCTGCTGCTGCGATCTACGCCGCACGTAAAGGCATCCGCACCGGCGTGGCCGCTGAGCGCTTCGGCGGTCAGGTGCTGGACACCATGTCCATCGAAAACTTCATCTCCGTGCAGGAGACCGAAGGGCCGAAGCTGGCCAGCGCGCTGGAAGCGCATGTGCGTCAGTACGACGTGGACATCATGAACCTGCAACGTGCCAGCAGCCTGGTCCCGGCAAAAAATGCCGGTGAGTTGCACGAAATTCGCTTTGAAAGCGGTGCGACCCTCAAGTCCAAAACCGTGATTCTGGCCACCGGTGCCCGCTGGCGCGAAATGGGTGTGCCGGGCGAACAGGAATACAAGGCTCGGGGCGTGTGCTTTTGCCCGCACTGCGACGGTCCACTGTTCAAAGGTAAGCGCGTAGCCGTCATCGGTGGCGGTAACTCCGGCGTTGAAGCGGCCATTGACCTGGCCGGTATCGTCAGCCACGTGACCCTGCTCGAATTCGACAGCAAATTGCGCGCCGATGCCGTGTTGCAGCGCAAGCTCTACAGCCTGCCGAACGTGGACGTGATCACCAGTGCGCTCACCAGTGAAGTCAAAGGCGACGGCCAGAAGGTCACCGGCCTGGCGTACAAGGATCGCGACAGCGGCGAGTTCAAGACCATCGAACTGGAAGGCATTTTTGTCCAGATCGGCTTGCTGCCCAACACCGACTGGCTCAAAGGCACGGTGGAATTGACCCCGCGCGGCGAGATTATCGTCGATGCGCGTGGCGAAACTTCACTGCCGGGTGTGTTTGCTGCCGGTGACGTGACGACCGTGCCGTACAAGCAGATCGTGATTGCGGTAGGCGAGGGCGCGAAGGCTTCGCTGAGTGCTTTTGATCACCTGATCCGCACCTCGGCACCTGCATAAACTCAGGTAGCGCAAATAAAAAACCCCATGAGTGATCATGGGGTTTTCTCGTTCCCACGTTCTACGTGGGAATGCATCCGCCTTACAGCGGCGCTGGCTGAATAATCTCAACCCAGTAAGCATCCGGGTCTTTAATGAACGCCAGGCTTTTCATGCGGCCATCGCTCAGGCGCTTCTGGAAATCACAGCCCAACGCTTCAAAACGCTCGCAGGCCGCGACGATATCCGGCACCGAAATGCAGATATGGCCAAAGCCACGCGGGTCGGTGTTGCCGTTGTGGTAGGCAAAGTCGGCGTCGTTTTCGGTGCCGTGGTTGTGGGTCAATTCGAGGATGCCTGGGATCGACTTCATCCACTGCGTACGCGCCGCGGCGTCGGCCGGGATCTGCGCCTTGTCCACCAGCGCCAGGAAATACAGGCTGAATTCGGCTTCAGGGAAGTCGCGTTTTTCAACCAGGGAAAAACCCAGGACGCGGGTGTAGAAATCCAGCGATTTGGTAATGTCCTTGACCCGCAGCATGGTGTGGTTGAAAACGAAGTTCGCGGTGGCGGTGTCAGGTTGGGCAGTGACGCCCGGGAAAGTGTTCAGATCGTGCAGGCTCATGGGCCCTCCAGAAAAAATGGGGCAAACGCGACTCGTGACTTGAGTGGTCCCTTGGCTTGCGGCCGGCATCCGTGCCGCACCGCCATGATACGCAAGCGTTGCCGGCCGAGCCAAATGAAAAAGGTCACTCAGCCCTTGCGAGCCAAGGTTGCCGGGCTCAAACTTCGACGCTTGAACCTTGGGTGTTTGTCTTGATGATTGAATTTCGTAAACCGCTGTTGAGCGCTGTATGCATGTTGCTGGGCAGCCCCTTTGTGTTGGCGGCCGACCCGGAAATTCATTGGCCCAGCGGCTGGCAAGTCGAGGAAGTAGTACCCGACGACGAAGCGCCGGTAAAACCGCAGGCGGTGTCCCGCCAACGCGCAATCAAAAATGATGAAAACGGCAACACCTTGATGGTCATGGAGTTGACCGGCACACCGATTGAGGCGGGCCATAAAGTTAATCTTCAAGGCGTATTGCTGGAAATGCGCAAATCCATCCAGAAGGATTTTGCCGGTAGCGGTTATCAAAGCGTGTGTACCAAGATGCACACCACCACCTTGAGCCGTCTTGAGGCGCTGGAAACTACTTGCGTGATTACCGAGAACGGGCGGCACATATTGTCACAAACATTGGTTGGCGCAGTTGATACCGATAAAGCCTATGTCTTTTCCTTTGCCGGGCAGGCCGAGGCCTACGAGGCGAGTAAGGATGAAGTCAGTTCAGTGCGTGATAGCCTTAAACTTTGAACGGGTTATCTCACTCGTTTTTGAACAAAGGGAACACTTGATTAAGTTCGTTTTCGAAGCAAAAAAACCCCGCATCAGCGGGGTTTTTTGCAGCGTCTTTCGATCAGCCGCGCAACCAGGAATCTACAGTGGCAGCGCCATACTGTTCTTTCCAGGCTTTCAGGCCGCGGTGGTTGCCGCCTTTGGTTTCGATCAGTTCGCCGGTGTGCGGGTTGTGGTAAACCTTGACCACGCGTGCACGGCGCTGTTTTGGTGCGGCAGCAGCGGCGCTGGCTTTACCAGGGTTAGGATCAAGGATCGAGATAATGTCGCGCAGGCCTTTGCCGTAGTGCTTCATCAGCCCTTGCAGCTTTTCTTCGAATTCGATTTCTTTTTTCAAGCCAGCGTCATTCTTCAAGGATTCCAGCTGAGCCAGCTGTTCTTGAAGGGCTTTTTCTGCTGCGCGAAATTCGGCGAGTCTGGACAAAATCTGTACTCCAATAGTGTAGTTGGCTGACATCAACTGCAGATAAAGCATGTAGGCCAAGAGCTTTAAGGTAACTCAAAGAAAGTGGCCTTTCTGCGAGTTCAGCACAGGCAGGAAAAATTGTAGTAGTTAATGCCGCACGAGTAAATCACGGCGTTACCTAAATAAGATTATTTCATCCAGCGCACTAGATGGCTACTCAATGGCTGGCCAGCGACTTAATGAATTCTTCACAGGGTAACGGCCGGCCAAACAGGTAGCCCTGCAGGAAATCCACACCTTGGGCTGCAAGGTATTCGCATTGCTCTGCTGTTTCCACGCCCTCGGCCACTATCCCCAGGTCCAGCTTGGCGCTGAGTTCTATGATGCTGTCCAGAATATGCCGTGAGAGTGCATCGGCACCAATCATGGCGACAAAGCTTTGATCGATTTTCAAGTAGTCGACATTGAAGTTGCGCAAGTAACCCAGGCTGGAGTGGCCGGTGCCGAAGTCATCAATCGCGATCATCACCCCCAGTTGATGCAGGGCGTCGAACAGGCGGGCAGTGACGTCGGTGGGCTGAATCAGTTCACGTTCGGTCAACTCCAAGACCAGTGTCACCTGGCCAGGTGCGAAAGCGGCGAGAAACTCTCGGCAGTCCTGCACCAGGTCCAGGTCCTGGCAGTGACTGGCGGTGATGTTCACGCCGATATGGAAGCCCGGGCTGAAGCGCTCGGCATGCGGGGCCAGTTGTGCGGCGGTCTGGCGCAGCAGCGAGCGGGTCATCGGCACAATCAGGCCGGAGTGTTCAGCCAAGGGGATGAACAGGTCGGGGCGCACCAGGCCTTCCTTTGGGTGTCGCCAGCGCATCAACACTTCACAGCCGGCCCACTCACGGGTGTCACCCCGCACCACTGGCTGGAAATACGGAATAAATTCGTTGGCCCCCAACGCGCGCTGCAACTCATGGGTCGGCGCTGACGAGCGCTTTTGCAGCCAGTGCGCCAACACGCCCG
This sequence comes from Pseudomonas sp. KBS0710, assembly GCF_005938045.2. Lineage (GTDB taxonomy): Bacteria > Pseudomonadota > Gammaproteobacteria > Pseudomonadales > Pseudomonadaceae > Aquipseudomonas. Next base: position 2,492,509 of record NZ_VCCF02000001.1, read on the forward strand.
CCAACACACCAAAAAATACCAACAAGCTGAACAGCGCCGGGTAACGCGCCTCCATGTACCGCCATACCTCACCGGCCGGCATGCCCGCGTCGACACTGTATCGATAACGCTCAGAGGCCAGGTGCTGATGAGCCACCGCAAACTGCGGGGCAGCGGTGGTGTGTACCTTACCGCCGTCGTCCAGCCAGTTTGGCCCCACTTGCAGGATCAGATCCGCGTATCGGCTGATCAGGCGCAACGCGTTGGTCAGGTGATAACCGTCAACCGAGGCAAACGCGGCTTTATCGCCATCGACCAGGCGGTAAACCAACAGTGCGGTATCCGGCGTTACCGGATTGCCGTTCATCAACCACAGCGTGCCATCCACGTAATCGTCCGGGTTGACGGGCGACTGGTAACTGCCGCCGAACAACGAACTGCAATAGATGTTTTTCTGCCAGGACAAGGTGGTCGCCCGCACAAAGGGGCGCCGAGTGACCTGTTCGCGCAGTGCCAGTTGCGCGCCGTTGTCGCACGGTTGGCCGGCCAGTGGCAGCAAGGCTTGGGCGGCGAGGGCGGTGTTGTCGAGCATTAAATCGAATTGGCGTACTGCTTCCAGGGCGGTTTGGGCGGTGCTTTGTTCCAGGGTGCGTTCGGCTTGCCAGTGAAGAATCACAACCCCCAGTAAAACGGGGAGCAGACCGCAAGCGCTGCTGAAGAAAGCGCGTGCAGTTCGGCTTCGAGGGCCTTTGGCGGTGAGGGGCATAGGGGCAGCCAATAACGGAATAAAAAGAGAGGTGTGTGCCGATGATAGATGGCATTACGCAGTGGCGCTCAGTTGTTTGGATCGACATGACCTAGCCGTTCGGTCAGTTGTTGCGATTGCTTCAGCTTGGCAAGATAAACATCGTTGCAAAACGTAAGAGACTTACGAGCAGCACCCCTTACAACCTCTCTCACTGCCGTTTCAGCCCACTTCTGGCGGGACGGCCGACCCTCGACTTTCAATTGTTGAAATTCGTTTCGTAACCCGTTAACGCACCTGATAAGGAAACAACCGTAATGAACAACATCCGACTGGCTGCTGCTTTCCTGGCCGCTACCGGCGTCGCCGCGCTGCCTGCTTTTGCCGCTGACGGCACCATCAGCCTGACCGGCGAAATCACCGGCACCACCTGCAGTATCAGTGGCGGTGCAGGCTCGGCGCCCGGCGCCAGCCCGAACTTCGCCGTGGTGCTCAACAAGGTCCAGGCCAGCGCGCTCAAGGCAAAAGGCCAGACGGCCGGCACCACCCCATTTGTCGTGCGGGTGGGTGCATGCCCAAAGGACACAACGGTGGCCGTGTTGTTCGAGAGCAGCAGCCCGGCGATCAACCCGGCTACCGGCAACTTGAAAAATCAGGCACCCGCCAAGCCGGTGCCTGCCACCCTCGTTGAGGTGCAGATTGTCGACGGTACTTCCCACAAGCCAATGGACCTGCGCCTGGCGCTCAATTCCAGCAGCGCAAAAGTCCCCGATAACGGTGAAGTGTCGCTGCCGTTTGCGGCCCAGTACTTCGCTACCGGCGCCGCAACCCCAGGCCCGGTGAGCACGCAAGTGCTGTACTCCGTCACGTTCCCCTGATCAAGGCCCGGTGCCTGGCGATTCGTCAGGCACTGGACAGCGCCTTCGAGGACAGCCCCATGTTTGCCCGACTCATGCTCGCTATTGTTTTGCTGGTCGCCATTTCGATTTGCAGCGGCTGGGCATCCGTTGCCCGTGCCGGTGTAGTGATCGATGGCACGCGGCACATATACCCGCAGCAGCGCCGTGAAATCACTCTGCGCCTGACCAATGACGACCCAGCCATTCCCCGCCTGGTTCAAGTGTGGCTGGACCAGGGTGACCAAACGTCAGACCCATCAAACAGCGACGTGCCTTTCAGCCTTTCGCCACCGGTGTTTCGCCTGAACCCGCAGAAAAGCCAGACCGTGCGCTTGGTCTACACCCAGGAGCCACTGCCGGCTGATCGGGAATCGTTGTTTTGGCTGAATGCGCTGGAGATTCCGCCCAGGGTCAACACCGAGCAGGGCGATGCCCCGGCGAACCACCTGCAGTTTGCCTTTCGTATCCGCACCAAAGTGTTTTTTCGCCCGACTGATTTGCCCGGCAGCCCGAACGAAGCGCCCACGCAATTGCGCTGGAGCTTGCGCCGCAGTGCCAAGGGGCCGCTGCTGCAGGTGCACAACCCAACGGCCTACCACGTGACCTTCAATGAGGTAGCGCTGGCCATGGGCGCGCAGAGTGAAGCACGGCTGTTACCGGCAGAAGAGGGCATGGTGGCGCCCGGCGGCGACCTGACACTGGCTGTGCACGAGGCCGTCCAGACAATCCCCGCAGATGCCCAGGTGCATTTCAAATACATCAATGACTACGGCACGTTTTCCACGCCGCAGCGTGCTCCACTGAAGTTCTGACTATGCCTGCCTTGTTGTCATTCACGTTCTGCCAAGGTGCTGCCTGGCTGTTTTCCCACCCTCGGCTGCTGTTGCTGTTCGGCTTGCTCAGCACGCTGTTGTTATCGGCCGAGGCTGCCCCGTTGTTGTTTGACCTGGAGGCCTTTACCAGCGGCTTGTCCAGCCCGGCGGATATCTCACGCTTCAATACCAGCAATGTGTTGGCGCCTGGGGTATACCGCGTTGATGTGACACTTAACGGGCAACCGCTGGGCCGTCGCCCGGTCACCTTCACCCACCAGGACAAACAGGAGGGGGCGCAACCCTGTGTCAGCGCGCAGCAACTGGCCGAACTCGGCGTGGTACTGGGCAACGCCGAGGCCGATGCTGATGCTGATGAGCACTGTCGCGATTTCGCCGAATGGTTCCCCATGGCCACCAGCCGTGTCGATGTCGAATCCCTGACCCTGGACGTCAGCATCCCGCAGGTCTACATCACGCGCTCCGCACGCGACTACGTTGACCCTGCCGAGTGGGACAAGGGCATTGATGCCGTATTGCTCAATTATCACTTCAGCGCCGCGGCGGTGACATCGGCTGCTGGTGAGGACCGCAGTTACCTGGGCCTGGACGACGGGGTCAACCTGGGTGACTGGCGACTGCGCCACCAGGGCGGGCAAGCCTGGGCGTCGCGAAGCGGCCACCTGCCTTATCAAGCCACGGCCACCTATTTGCAACGCGCCGTTTCAGCCTGGCAATCGCAACTGACCGTGGGTGACAGTTTCAGCAGCGGCCAGATCCTCGACGGCGTGCGCGTACGCGGCATTACCCTGGCCACTGATAACCGGATGCTTGCGCAATCGCAACAAGGCTATGCGCCCCAAGTGCGCGGCGTAGCCGACAGCAATGCCACGGTGACGGTGCGCCAGAACGGCTACACCCTTTACGAAACCACTGTGGCGCCTGGGCCGTTTGTGATCGATGACCTCTACCCCACGGGCTACGGTGGCGACCTCGACGTCAGTGTCACCGAGGTAGACGGGCGGCGCAGCACCTTTGTCGTGCCTTATTCGGTGGCCCCGCAGCTGTTGCGTTACCGCGCCACTCACTACAGTGCAACGCTGGGGCGTGTGCAGCAGCATGGCGTGAGCGATGCCAACGCTTCGGTGTTTCAAGGCACGCTGCAACATGGACTCGTCGATAACCTCACGGTTTACGGCGGCGCCACGCTTTCCCAGGGCTATAGCCAAGGCAAGGCGGGCGTGGCGATGAGTACACCCGTAGGCGCGTTCGCCCTGGACACTAGCCACTCGCGCACACAGGTGCAGGGGCAGGCCGTGGCCCGCGGACAGAGCCTTGGCCTGGCCTACAACAAGAACGTGCCGTTTTCGGGAACGCATTTTGCGCTCGGCGCCTATCGCTTCTCGACGGATGGCTACCTGAACCTGCCGGACGCATTGAATGTGCGCGACCTGGGCCGTCACGGCGGCAACCTGGACAGCTATGCCCGGCAAAAAAGCCGCCTGGACCTGACGATCAGCCAGCAGTTGGGGCCGGGCACCCTGAGCCTGTATGGCAGCTCTACGGACTACTGGGCCGGGCAGCAAGGGCGCCAGACGTCGTTCACGGCCAGCTATGGCGCCAACTGGAAGTCGCTCAGCTGGAACCTATCGGCGCAACGTTCGAGGGTCAGCGAGGTGTATCGGGCGAGCGACCACGAACGCGCTGACGATATTTTCTTCGGCCGCCCGACGCGAACCGAACATGTTGAGAATCACTGGGTGCTGAGCCTCTCCATGCCATTGGGCGAGGGCGCGCGCGCACCCACCTTGAGCAGTTCACTGTCGCGGGATGCGGGTGCTTCGCGCGGCAGTCAGCAACAAGTCGGCATCAATGGCGTGCTGGGGGATACGGCGCAAACCCATTACGGTTGGGTGGGCAGTCGCGGCACCGGCAATCACGGTGGCTCAAGCTTCAACGCTTACGCGGGCTATCGCAGTAACGCCGCCAACCTGCGCGGCGGTTATGGTCAGAGCCAGGGCAATGCACAAGTGTCCATGAGCGCCGACGGCGGCCTTATCGCCCACAGCGGTGGCGTTACCCTGGCGCAAAACCTCGGCGAGGCCTCGGCGTTGGTGTACGCACCGGATGCCCAAGGCGCGCAGCTCGGCGGTTCCGGGGTGCGTATCGACACGCACGGCTATGGGGTCATGTCTTCATTGCGGGCGTACCAGCCCAACGCCGTGGACATCGACCCGCAAGGCATGCCCATGGACGTGGAGTTAAAGGAGTCGAGCCGTTCCGTGGTGCCGACCTTGGGCGCCGTATCGCTGGTCAAGTTCGAGACCGTCAGTGGCCGCGCGGTGGTAATCAAGGCCACCCACCCGAACGGCAAGCCCCTGCCGTTCGCAGCCCAGGTATTTGATGAACAGGGCAACGAAGTCGGGGTGATCGGCCAGGCGGGCAAGGCTTTTGTGCGCGGGGTTGCCGACCACGGCAGGCTGACCGTGCAGTGGGCGGAGGCGGCGGGCGAGCGGTGTTTCATCCATTACCATTTGCCTGCCCGTGAGCCCGGTCGCCGCCAGGAAAATACCGATCAATTGGTCAGCCAGTGTCGCTACGAGGAGAGCACCTGATGAATCACACCATGCACGGGGTTCAGCTCTTTATGATCAGGCTTTCTGGCACGGTTGCACTGTTGAGCGGCTGGGCGTTCGCAACACCTGCCCTGGCTCACTTTGGCAATGCTGGCGATTGTTCACCCCAGGCCAACCTGAATGTCTCGATTGCGCCCATCACCCAGCAGGGCCAGGTACAGATCGGACAGGCCCTGGGCGCAGTAAACGGCTACGGCTTCGACAGCGGCAGTGGCTACGTAATGCGCTGTCAATACAAGGATTGGCCTATCGGGCAACCCGTGACAGCGAACATCAGCCTGGTCAATTCGCCGGCTACGGGTATCACGTTCAGTGCGGAGGGCCTCTCGATGCCGGTCTACGCCACCAACCTGCCAGGAGTGGGGTTCGCGGTAATGGCCAGGGACCCCAGTCAAGCTTTTCACCCACTCAATCATGGCACCACGGCGTTATTGACCGCCAAACACAACAAGCCCAATGGGTGGGGGCTTCAGGGGCGGCTCTACCTGGTGGCTACCGGCCCAGTCTCGGCCGGCACAATCACTGCGCGCACGTTTGCCAACTACACCTTGACCAATGTCACCACCTCAGGCCCAGGCTACGCATCGGTAAGCTTCGGTAACACGGTCATAGCGCCGCCGCTGCGGCCTACTTGCCATGTCTCGACACCCTCGGTTGCCATGCCGATGGGGCCTGTGGCCAGCCGGGATTTCACCGGCGTAGGCAGCTACGCCGCCAGCGCGAGCCAGAACATCAGGCTGGACTGCGCCGGGGGCACCGGTGGCAGCGTGGACATCTGGGTCACGGTGACCGACCAGACCAACCCCGCAAATCGCGGCAATCAGCTGTCGCTGACGCGCACTTCGACAGCCAAAGGTGTAGCAATACAGCTGTTGAGTGGCCCCTCAGTGCTGAGCTATGGCGCCGATTCTTCGTCCGCGGGCAACCTGAACCAATGGCGGGTGACAAGCACGAGCAACGGCACCATCACGATCCCCTTGACTGCTCGTTATGTCCAAACCGAAAAAATGATCCAGCCCGGTACAGCCAACGGGCTGGCTTCGTTCACCATGAGTTATCGGTGAGTACCGGTGTGTTGCAGCCTTTGTGCGAGCGCGAGAAACGCAAGGGCTGCAGGTGAGGCCTGGCGCCGGTCCAACACCGCCAGGCCGACCCGGCGCGGCACGGGCGGCGATAACGGTCGGGCCACATAACGACTGTCGACATGTTCCGGCAACGATGCCTGCGCCACGATGCTCACCCCGTCGCCACGGCTTACGGCTTCCAGCGTACTGAGCAATTGCGCGCAGCGGTAACGCACATTGGGACGCAAGCGGGCGACGCTGAACAGGCGCATCACCAACTCCGACGAACCCGCCTCGGTGAGAATGAATGGATCATCACACAGTGCTTTGAGCGGCACTGACGTGCTGGCTACCAGCGGATGGGTAGCGGGTAACAGCGCGACCAGCTGATCCTCGAACAACGCCACGGTGTCGAAGCGTTCGCTGTCTGCTTGCGTGTCGGCGAGCACCACAAACCCGACATCGACCCGCCGCTCATCCAGCCACTGCATTACCTGGCGGTCCGGACCTTCGTCCACGTGCACCTCAATGCCTGGGTAAGCTTGCCGAAAGTGGCTGAGGATGGCCGGCAACAAGCGCACCGACGCGGTAGGCCCAAAGGAGCCGATGCGCAGGGTACCGCGCTTCATCCCGCGGGCATCGGCGGCTTCCTGCTGCAAGGTCGCGGCCAGGCCGAGCATGGCACGGGCGCGCCCGAGTAATTGCGCGCCGATATCGCTCAGCTCCACGCGCGTCTGGTGGCGCCGGAACAAGTCCACGCCCAACTCCTGCTCCAGGGCCTTGACGGCATGGGATACCGCCGACTGGCTGATGCCCAGGCGGTGAGCCGCAGTGGTGAATCCTTGCAGTTCGGCCACCAGAGAAAAAATTTCCAGTTGGGTCAAGGTCATGAGTAAAGGCTCATTTTACGATTACTGAACATTAGTCGAAGAATATGCCAATCCCGTCGCCTGTCGAGCAACTTCCCATGCATCCTCTGTCTGATCGCCTCACCTACCTCAAGCTCGCCGCTGTCAGCATGATTTGGGGCGGCACTTTTGTCGCCGGGCGCTACCTGGCCAATCAAGTCGACCCGCTGCTGGCCGCCAGCCTGCGGTTTATCCTGGCGAGCCTGGGGCTGCTGCTGTTCATGCTGTGCGCACGCATCCCGTTGGCGCGGCCGCGTCCCCGGCAACTACTGCGTCTGGCGCTGCTGGGGTTTTTCGGGATCTTTTTCTACAACCTGTGTTTCTTCTACGGCCTGCACTCCATCAACGCCTCGCGCGCCTCGTTGATCGTGGCGTTGAACCCGGCCGTAATCGGCCTGGCTTCCTGGTGGTTGTTCAAAGAGCGTCTCGGCGCTGCCAAGGTTGTGGGTATCGCCGTGTGCCTGGCCGGTGCTGCGCTGGTGATCGTCAGTCGCAACCCGCAGCTGCTGCAAGGCGCATCGAGTACCTGGCGGGGTGACGTATTGATTTTCGGCTGTGTGCTGGGGTGGGGGATTTACTCGTTGTTTTCCCGGGCGCTGAACCAAAGCCTGGGGCCATTGCAAACCGTTACCTGGTCAGTGTTGCTCGGCACCCTGATGCTGACGCTGGTCACTGCGTTCACCGGGCGCTTCACCGTTGAAGGGCTCGCCAGCCTGCACTGGCCGCAGGTGCTGAGCCTGGTGTATCTGGGCGTGTTCGGCTCCGCGCTGGCGTACATCGGCTATTACGATGGCATCCGGCGTATCGGTGCGACCCGCGCTGGCGTGTTCATCGCGCTGAACCCGCTGACGGCGGTGATCTGTGGCGCGCTGCTGCTCGGCGAGCAACTGACATTGCCCATGGTGTTGGGCGGCGCAGTGATTCTGTTGGGCATCTATTTATGCAACAAACCCCTTGCGCAGCCAAAGGCAATAGGGATTTGATAAGAGTGCGGACAAATACTGTTACGCTGTGTAGAATCGATTTACGCATACAAGAATATGGACTTGCGCTCACGCAAGCCTCGGCCGTCAGAGACTGATGTAATCATGAAGCTACTCGGCTCCCCCCTCATTTTTGGTGACTTCCTCGCCCGCAGCGTGCGGGGCCTCTCGTGTGCGCCACCGTGCAACCTCATCCTTGCCTGTAATTGACTGCTTGCTACTTACAAGAATGATGAGGTGCCGAAATGGCCGACCAATACGAAAACCCAATGGGCCTGATGGGCTTTGAATTTATTGAATTCGCATCGCCGACTCCGGGCACCCTGGAGCCGATCTTCGAAATCATGGGTTTCACCAAAGTGGCGACCCACCGCTCCAAGAACGTGCACCTGTATCGCCAGGGCGAGATCAACCTGATCCTCAACAACCAGCCCGACAGCCTGGCGTCGTACTTTGCCGCCGAACACGGTCCGTCGGTGTGCGGCATGGCGTTCCGTGTCAAAGACTCGCAGCAAGCCTACAACCGCGCGTTGGAGCTGGGCGCCCAGCCGATTCATATCGAAACCGGCCCGATGGAACTCAACCTGCCGGCCATCAAGGGCATCGGCGGTGCGCCGCTGTACCTGATCGACCGTTTTGGCGAAGGCAGCTCGATCTATGACATCGACTTCGTGTACCTCGAAGGTGTGGACCGCAACCCGGTAGGGGCGGGCCTCAAGGTTATCGACCACTTGACCCACAACGTGTATCGCGGCCGCATGGTCTACTGGGCCAACTTCTACGAGAAGCTGTTCAACTTCCGTGAAGCACGCTACTTCGATATCAAGGGCGAGTACACCGGCCTGACGTCCAAGGCCATGAGCGCCCCGGACGGCATGATCCGCATCCCGCTGAACGAGGAATCGTCCAAAGGCGCGGGCCAGATCGAAGAGTTCCTGATGCAGTTCAACGGCGAAGGCATCCAGCACGTGGCGTTCCTCACCGAAGACCTGGTCAAGACCTGGGATGCGCTGAAGAAGATCGGCATGCGCTTCATGACCGCGCCGCCAGACACTTACTACGAAATGCTCGAAGGCCGCCTGCCCAACCACGGCGAGCCGGTGGACCAACTGCAGGCACGCGGTATTTTGCTGGATGGTTCCTCGATCGAGGGCGACAAGCGTCTGCTGCTGCAGATCTTCTCGGAAACCCTGATGGGCCCGGTGTTCTTCGAGTTCATCCAGCGCAAAGGCGACGATGGGTTTGGCGAGGGCAACTTCAAGGCACTGTTCGAGTCGATCGAGCGTGACCAGGTGCGTCGCGGTGTACTGACCACCGACTAAGTACAAAAAAGCCCGGCCGAGGTTAACCCCCGGCCGGGCTTTTTATTGTCTGCGAATCAGGCTTTGCGCTGATGCACCAGATGCTTGAAGCCTTCATACACCAGCACCATCACGGCCAGCCAGATCGGGATGTAGGTAAGCCACTGGCCGCCCTTGATGCCTTCTCCCAGCAACAACGCCACGAAGAGCAGCAACACCGGCTCCACGTAGCTGAGCAGTCCGAACAGACTAAAGGCCAATAAGCGGCTGGCAATGATATAGCTCACCAATGCCGAGGCACTGATCAGACCCAGCATCGGAATCAACGCATACAGTTTGGGGTGTACATCGAGTACGGCAAAGCCTTGTTCGCCATGCTGCACAAACCACCAGGCCACCGGCAGCATCAGCGCCATGTCCAGCCACAAGCCGCCCAGGTGATCGGTGCGCAGGTATTTACGCACCACGAAGTACACCGGGTAACCGATGATCACCACCAGGGTCGCCCAGGAAAAACCACCTGCCTGGTACAGCTCATTAAGTACCCCGAGTGCAGCAAAAAATACCGCGATCTGCTGCAAACGCGACAAGCGTTCGCCGTATACCAGGCGACCGGTCAGCACCATGGTCAGCGGCAGCAGGAAATAGCCCACCGACACATCCAGGCTGCGCCCATTCAGCGGCGCCCACATAAACAACCACAATTGCACGCCCAGCAGCGCGGACGACAGCACCACGCCGCCGATTAATCGTGGCTTGGCCGCCAGCATCCGCAGCAACTCCCACACGCGTCGCCATTCACCGCTGACCATCATGAACACGGTCATGCACGGCACGGTCAGCAGCATGCGCCAACCAAATATCTCCAGGCCGCTCAAGGGCGTGAGCAGCGAGGTGAAGTAGTACATCACGGCAAACAACACCGAGGCCAAGACCGATAAAACAACACCTTTAGACACACTGTCCTCGCCAAAACTGTCTGATACACAAAGAAGGGAAATTTCAGTGGGTGATTATGGTGCTTTTGGCGAGAGGTGGTTGCGCTGTTTGGGGGCGTTTTGCAGAAATTTATTTACGAGCAGGGCTTTGCTTGAAACCGTGGCGAGCAGGTTTACCTGCTCGCCACAAGGGCAGAGTGAGCGGTTTTTATCTGCTACGAGCGCGCAACGCGCCCCGAGACAAAATGGCTCACATCATTAAACCCCGGCGTAGACGAATGCCCCGGCGTCACCAGCGAGTCAATAAACGCCTCATCTTCAGCCGTGATTTTCACCTCCAGCGCCCCGGTGTATGCGTCCCACTGCGCCTCGGTACGCGGCCCGACAATCGCCGAACTCACCGCCGAGTTGTTCAGCACCCAGGCAATCGCAAACTCGACAATCCCCACGCCACGCCCTTGGGTGTACTGCTGAATCTGCTGGGCGATGCGCAGCGATTCCACCCGCCACTCGGTTTCCAGGATGCGCTTGTCCTGGCGCGCCGCACGGCTGCCAGCTTCGGGCGTCACGTCGGGCGCGTATTTGCCACTGAGTACTCCTCGCGCCAAGGGGCTGTAAGGCACCACGCCCAGGCCATAGGCGGCGGCTGCGGTGATCTGCTCGACTTCCGCCTGGCGGTTGACGATGTTGTACAGCGGCTGGCTGATAACCGGTTTGTCGACACCCAGGCGTTCGGCCAGGCGAATCACTTCAGCGATACGCCAGCCCCGGTAGTTGGACAGCCCCCAATAGCGGATCTTGCCTTGGCGGATCAGGTCGCCAATCGCAGACACGGTAACCTCCAGCGGCGTGTCGTGGTCCTCGCGGTGCAGGTAGTAGATATCCAGGTAGTCGGTGTCCAGGCGCGTCAGGCTGGCTTCCAACGCATTGAAAATGCGCTTGCGGCTCAAACCACTGCGGTTGGGCAAGCCATCTGCCGGGCCGAAACCGACTTTGGACGCCACCACCCAATCCGCCCGATGGCGGGTGATCGCCTCGCCGACGATTTCTTCGGAACGCCCGCCGGTGTAGACGTCGGCGGTGTCGATAAAATTGATGCCCTGGTCCCAGGCCTTGTCGATGATGCGCAGCGAGTCTTCCGTGTTGGTCTGCTCGCCAAACATCATGGTGCCCAGGGTCAGCGCGCTGACCTTCAACCCAGACTCGCCCAATGTGCGGTAAATCATGCAAAGCTCCTCATGGCAGGGAAACGTCAACCATGCAATACCAGACTCGACGGCTCTGGAACAAGCCCTGCGCGCGTTTCTTCATACACTCAGCAAGGTCTGGCAGCGCTGCTGTAAAAAACCATGCAGCACTTTCACCCGTTCCGACACCTGCAAGCGGTGCGGGCACATCAGGTTGAACGGCGTGGGCTCGCCTTGCCAGTCGGGCAGCAGCGGCACCAACCGCCCGGCCTTGATATCGCTGGCAATATCCAGATTGGCCTTGTAAGCGATGCCATGGCCGGCCAGTGCCCAGCGCCGCACGATTTCACCGTCGTCGCTCAGGTAGTCGCCCGACACTTCGACCTCTTGCAGTAACGCACCCTGGCGAAAGTACCAGGTGCTATTCGCCTGCCCACGGCGCATGTAGCGCAGCGTGCTGTGCTGCGCCAGGTCAGCCGGTGTGCGCGGTGTGCCATGGCGCGCCAGGTAATCAGGGCTGGCGCAGGGGATGCGATGGTGGCCGGGCACCACGGGCAACGCCACCAGGCTGGAGTCCCTCGGCACACCAAAGCGCAGGGCGATGTCGACGGTGTCGCGGAACAGATCCGCGTTGCTGTCGTTGAGCAACAACTGCAGGCGGATCGTCGGATGTTCGAGCTTGAATTCATCCAGCCAGCCCAGCAGTACGTTGCGGCCGAAGTCCGAAGGTGCCGCCAGTTGCAATAACCCACTCAAGCTCTGACCTTGTTGCTTGATCGCCTGTTCACCTTCGGCCAGCGCTTCGAGGGCCACCCGCACGCTGTCCAGGTAGCGTCGGCCTTCTTCGGTCAGGCGCATGCTGCGCGTGGAGCGGGCCAGCAGGCGAATGCCCAGCCGGGTTTCCAGGCGCTTGAGCGCGATACTCGCCGCCGCCGGGGTAAGGTTGAGGCTGCGCGCCGCCGCCGACAGGCTGCCGGTGTCGGCGGTCCGTACGAACACTTCAAGGTCCAGGGTCGAGCTCATTTGTAAAAATCCTTTAAAGATCTTGTCGTTTTACCGGGATTTTTCGCCGATTGCCAAGCTGAGAAGATCAACGCTCATTTTCTCAGCCAGGTAGCAACCCCATGACCTCTTCCCTTAGCGGTAAAACCGTCATCGTGATCGGCGGCAGCAGCGGCATCGGTGCCGCCGTGGCCAAGGCCGCCGCCGCCCGTGGCGCACACGTGGTGCTGGCCGGGCGCCGTTTGACCTCCGGTGCAGGCAATGGCGTGCGCAGCGAACCGGTGGACGTCACCGACAGCGCCTCCTTGCAACGTTTGTTCGACACGGTCGGGCGCTTTGACCACTTGGTGTTTACCTCCGGTCCGTCGGTGCAGGCCAAACCGCTGATCGAGACGGATCTGGACGAGGCCCGGGACAATTTCAACGTGAAACTCTGGGGCGCGTTGCGTGCGATCCAACAGGCGCTGCCATTTTTGGCCGAGCACGGCAGCATCAGCCTGACCTCGGGCCAACTGGGTCGTAAGTTGATGCCCGGTCAGTTCATCAAGACCGGCATCAACGCGGCGACTGAAGCGCTGGGCAAGCAGCTTGCAAAGGAGTTGGCGCCACGGCGGGTCAACGTGATCAGCCCGGGCGTGATTGATACACCGGCCTATGCGGGGCTGGCAGAGGAGCAACGCCTGGCGATGTTCGCCAAGGCGGGTGCGGCGTTGCCCGTCGGGCGAGTCGGGCAGGCTGAGGAGGTTGCGGCAGGGTACGTACTGGCCATGGAAAATGGCTTTGTTACCGGCGCGGTAATTGATATCGACGGTGGAGGCCTGCTGTAAACCCTGAGCAAACGTGCGGGGGCTGGTTGGCAAAGGGCGCAGGCACTGCAAGAAGGTATGGCGGCACAGGCCGCCATGCCAGCTTAGTCGCAAGTCAACGCGTTGAGTCTCGGGTTTGCAGGGAGAACCTGAACGTCGCGCCATGCCCTGGGCGCTCCACCAGTTCGATATTGCGCCCATGCAGTTGCAGAATGCGGTGCACGATGCGCAAGCCCAGGCCGCCATCGCGGCGCGCGCCGCCGATGGTGAAGGCGCGCAGGAACAAGCCTTCGTGTAATTGGGCATCGATTCCGGGGCCGCTGTCGCTGACCGTGACTGCCACGGCACCGGCCTCCGGCGCCAGGATCACCTCGACTTCGCCATTCACCGGCGTATGGCGCAGCGCGTTGTCCAGCAGGTTGGTGAGCACCCGCTCGATCAGGCCCAGGTCGGCCAGCACCGTCGGCACCTGGGGCGGCAGGGTGGCGGTGAGGGTGATGGCGCGGGCTTCGGCGGTCAGTTCGAATTTCTGGAAAATGTCCTGCACCAGATCCGGCAGCGAGAAGCCCTCAATCACCGGCTGTACAAAACCATGCTCCAGGCGCACCAACTCCAGCAGTGACTGGGCCAGCCCGCCGACTTTGCGGCTCTGGTCCAGTGCGATGCCCAGGTAGCGCCGGCGCTCTTCGGGGCTCAGGCTCGCATCCTTGAGCGACAGGGTTTCCAGGTAGCCATGCAAGGACGCCAGCGGCGTGCGCAGGTCGTGGGAAATATTGGCGACCATCTCCCGGCGTTCCTGGTCTTGATGGGTGATGGCGCGCCATTGCTCGCCCAGGCGGTTTTCCATCTGCACGAAGGCGTGGTCGAGCACGGCGATTTCATCGCCGCTGTCGAGTTCGGGCACCTTCGTTTCGGCGGCTTTCGGCGCGCCGTTAATGTCGAACCGGCCGACCTTGTCGGTCAGTTGCCGCAAGGGGCGGGTGATCCAGGCAAAGGCGATCAGGCCTGCCATCAGGCACAGCAGGGCGACCAGGCCGATGGACCACAGGGCGATCTTCAAGGCCATGCCGGTGGCGTCCTTGGCGTCGTACACGTCATGGGCTTCGCCCAGCAGCACCACGTATAGAAAACCGGTTTGCTGGCCGTTGGCCTTGAGCGGCGCTGCGCTGAACACTTTGCGCCCGTCGATGCTGCGCGGGTCGTCACCCAGAATCGGCAGCATGGCGCCGCTCAGAAAGCGCCGAACCGGCGCGAGGTCCACGTGGTCACGCAGCAAATGCCCGCTGGGGGCGGCGTTACCGACCACGCGGCCGTCAATATCGAGCAGGTACACCTCGACACTAGGGTTAACCAGCATCAATTGGCTGAACAGGTTGCGCACGGCATCGGGCTTGAGGCCGTCGGCGTCCATCAGTTGGGTATCGCGGGCAATGTGCGCCGCCAGGTCGCGGGACAGGCCTTGCACCACTTCCAGTTCATGCATGTGGTTGGAGCGCACCTGCAGCCAGGCCGAAGTGCCGCTGCAGATCACCAGCAACACGGCAAACACCACCGACAGGCGTTGGGTCAGGGTCAACTTCATGTGGCATTCTCGGCGAATTTGTAGCCACGGCCCCACACCGTGAGGATGCGCGCCGGGTTGGCCGGGTCGACCTCGACCTTGGCGCGCAGCCGGTTGATATGGGTGTTTACGGTGTGCTCGTAGCCTTCGTGGCTGTAGCCCCACACGGCGTTGAGCAGGTCCATGCGCGAGAAGACTTTGCCGGGCTGACGGGCAAAGAAGTACAGCAGGTCGAATTCGCGCGGCGTCAGGTCCAGGCGCTGGCCTTGCAGGGTGGCGTCACGGGTCAGTGGGTTGATGAACAGCGCGCCCAGCTCAAGGCTGCCGGCGTCCATCTTCAGGTTGCGCGCCATCGCGTCGACCCGACGCAACAGGGCCTTGACCCGTGCCACCAGCTCCGGCATCGAGAACGGCTTGGCCAAATAGTCGTCGGCGCCCAGCTCCAGGCCGAGGATGCGGTGCAATTCGCTGGAACGCGCGCTGGTGATGATGATCGGTGTGTAGCGCGCCATGGCGCGGGCACGGCGGCAGATTTCCAGGCCGTCGACGCCGGGCAGCATCAGGTCGAGGATCAGTGCATCCCAGCCACCTTGTTCGAGCAGGCCCAGGCCTTCGGTGCCGTCGGCGCTGTGCACCACCTCGAACTGCTCGTCGCGCAGATGCAGGCAGATCAAGTCGGCAATATGGGCATCGTCCTCGACCACCAAGACACGTTTGGGCTGATCCATAAAACAAAACCTTTGCTTGTAGTCCGCGCATTGTGCGGGTTTTGACACAGTGTAGTTATCACGAATTGTTTAACTCTGCGTGAGGATTTCGCGACCGCCCAAGGCTCAGGATGGCGACATTGCTCATTGAGGAGAACGCCATGTACTCACGTCGACAAATGCTGCTGGCCGGTGGTGGCCTGGGCGTCGCCGTCCTGGCCGGGGGCCTGCTGAAACAGCTGAACATGGTCACCGAAGTCGAAGCGGCCGAGACCTTTGAGGTCAACCACACCGAAGCCCAGTGGCGCAGTTTGCTGACAGCTGAGCAATTCGACGTGCTGCGCGAGGAGGGCACCGAGCGCCCTTACAGCAGCACACTCAATGATGAACACCGCGCCGGCACTTTCGCCTGTGCCGGTTGCGCATTGCCGCTGTTCTCCTCGACCACCAAGTTTGACAGCCATACCGGCTGGCCAAGTTTCTGGCAGCCGCTGGACAACGCGGTCGCCAGCCACGTCGACACCTCCTATGGCGTGGTGCGCAAGGAAATTCACTGCCGCCGTTGCGGTGGCCACCAGGGCCACGTATTTGACGACGGCCCGGCGCCTACCGGCCTGCGCTATTGCATGAATGGCGCCGCCATGACGTTCACGGCGGCTTAAGCCGATGTCCATTTTTAATTCGTATAAGGGTCGATCCCATGTGGCTGCTGGTTCTCGCGTATCTGGGCGGCGTGCTGACAATTGTCAGCCCGTGCATCCTGCCTGTTCTGCCTTTTGTCTTCGCTCGCACCGGGCAGCCGTTTATGCGCAGTGGCTTGCCGCTGTTAGCGGGGATGGCGGTGACATTCGCCCTGGTGGCCTCACTGGCTGCGGTGGGCGGCGGTTGGGTGGTGCAAGTCAATCAATACGGGCGTTGGCTCGCGTTGCTGTGCGTTGCCCTGTTCGGGCTCACGCTGTTACTGCCGCAACTGTCGGAGCGCCTGACGCGGCCGTTGGTGGCCGCCGGCAGTCGCTTGTCGGAGGCCGCCGGGGCCGATGCCAAACCGCGTCCGGGCGCGTCGTTCCTGATCGGCGTGGCCACCGGTTTGCTCTGGGCGCCCTGCGCCGGGCCAATCCTCGGGTTGGTGTTGACCGGCGCCGCGCTGCAAGGGGCCAGCATCGGCACTACCTTGCTCTTGCTGGCTTACGCCGCCGGGGCTGCCACCTCCCTGGCCTTGGCCTTGCTGGTCGGCGGTAAAGTCTTTGGCTTGATGAAAAAATCCCTGGGTGCCGGCGAATGGCTGCGCCGTGGCCTGGGTGCGCTGATGCTGGCCGGTGTGGCTGCTATCGCCTTGGGCCTGGACACGGGTGTGCTGTCGCGCTTGTCGAGCGCTTCAACCGGCGGCCTGGAACAAAGCCTGGTGGACCAACTGAGCGCCAAGCCTGCACAGAAGAGCGGGGCGATGATGGCGGGTGGCGCCATGATGGCGGCGGCCAACCACAGCGACACACTGCCAATCGAAGGTTCACTGCCGCCGCTGGAGGGCGCCGTGCAATGGCTCAACAGCCCGCCGCTGAGCGCCGAAGCACTCAAGGGCAAAGTGGTGCTGGTGGATTTCTGGACCTACTCCTGCATCAACTGCCTGCGCACCTTGCCGTACGTCAAAGCCTGGGCCGACAAATACAAGGACCAGGGCCTGGTGGTGATCGGCGTACACGCCCCGGAGTTTGCCTTTGAGCGCGATGTGAACAACGTCACCAAGGCCATGAAAGACCTGGGCATCACCTACCCGGTGGCGATCGACAATAACTACAAGATCTGGCGCGCCTTCAACAACCAATACTGGCCGGCGCATTACTTTGCCGATGCCAAGGGCCAGATTCGTTACCACCACTTCGGTGAAGGCGACTACGCCGAGTCGGAGCGCGTCATTCAGCAACTGCTGCGTGAGGCCGGCGCGACCAACGTCGCCGGTGGTTTGATCGAGGCCGATGCCAAGGGTGTGCAGCAAGCGCCGGACATGAACGAGGTGCAATCGCCGGAAACCTACCTGGGCTTCCAGCGTGCGGAAAACTTCGTCACCACCGGCACGTTGGGCACCGACACAGTGGTGAATTACCCGGCGGCCGGCCACCTGGCCCTGAACAACTGGACCCTGGAAGGCCAATGGAATGTCGGCGGCCAGCAAGCCACCCTCGACCAGGCCGGTGGGCGAGTGGTTTACCGCTTCCATGCCCGTGACCTGCACCTGGTGCTGGGGCCTGGCGCCGATGGCAAGCCGGTGCGCTTCAAGGTGACGATTGATGGCCAGGCGCCCGGTGATGCCCATGGCACCGACGTGGCGCCGGATGGCAGTGGCACGGTGACCGAGCAACGCCTGTACCAGCTGGTACGTCAGCCCGCCGGCGTTAAGGACCGTACCTTCAGCATCGAATTTCTCGACCCGCATGTGTCGGCGTATGCCTTCACCTTCGGCTAAGCCTCACATCAAGTGATAACCCAATCAGTTTTTCGCCCTGTTTATTCAGTTGCACTGGAGTGACTGTGATGAAGCTTCTCAAATTTTTACCCGCACTGGCCTTCGCCGCTTTCGTCGGCCAAAGCTCGGCCTTCTCCTTCAGTGGCGCCGAAGACGCGGTGATGATCGCGCCGCCGGCCATGGACCTGCCCGCCGAGTCCGGCAACCTGCAAACCGCGGTGTTCGCCGGTGGTTGCTTCTGGGGTGTCCAGGGCGTGTTCCAACATGTGCAAGGCGTCAAAAATGCGGTATCCGGCTATGACGGCGGCGCGGCAAACACGGCCCAGTACGAGTCGGTCAGCAACGGCGATACCGGCCACGCCGAGTCGGTGTCGGTGACTTACGACCCGAGCAAAGTCAGCTACGGCAAGCTGTTGCAGATCTACTTCTCGGTGGCCCATAACCCCACCGAACTGAACCGCCAAGGCCCGGACAGCGGCACCCAGTATCGCTCGGAAATCTTTGCGCAGAATGCCGAGCAGCAAAAGGTCGCCCAGGCTTACATCGCCCAGTTGGACGCCGCCAAGGCCTTCGACAGGCCGATTGTCACCAAGGTGGAGATGGGCAAGGCGTTTTACCCGGCGGAGTCCTATCACCAGGACTTTCTGACCGAGAACCCGTCTTACCCATACATCGTGATCAATGATTTGCCCAAGGTGGCGCAGCTCAAAAAACTGTTCCCGGACCAGTACCGCGCAGAGCCGGTATTAGTCAAAAACCAATAACCATCGCAGGTCCCAATGCGGGAGCGGGCTTGTTCGCGAAGGCGTAGTGTCAGTCAGCACATGTGTGGCTGACCCACCGCATTCGCGAGCAAGCCCGCTCCCACACTTAGTCCTACTCAGGGCTCAGGATTTGGCCTTGGCCAAGTACGGCGCCAGCCGGCGGCCCATTTCTTCACCCAGCGCCTGCAGCCCGCTCAAGGGGCGCACCATCACTTCAAACTCGACGATCTGCCCCTGTTCGTTGAAGCGAATCATATCGATACCCTTGAGCTGCTTTTCACCCACGCGCGCGCTGAACTCCAGCACCACGTTAAGCCCGTCAGCACTGGCCAGTTCGCGGTGATAGGCAAAATCTTCGAACACCTTGATCACCGTGTTGAGGATCATCGACACCACCGGCGCGCCGGGGTAGGGCGTGTGAGCCATGGGCGAGCGGAATACTGCGTCGGGCGCGAGCAGTTCGGGCAGGGCGTTGAGGTCGCGTGCGGCCAGCATGGCATGCCAGCGTTGCAGAGTTTGGGCGGCGGCAGGGTTCAGGTGGAGTTCGGACATGGGCTGTACCTGTTCTTATGTTGGGAAGGTCGTTCACCTGCCCAACATAAGAGCGGCACTCAAGCAGGGTCAATCACCCGAATTGACAGATAAGTAACCCGAATGCACTCACACCACTTCCAGGTACGAGCTGTGGATGGCGCGCGCCAGTTCGCGCACGGTGTCGATAAAGTCCGTGAGCCGGCTGTGCAAGCCGTCCTCCAGGATCTCATCGATGCCGGTATAGCGCAGGCGCGCTTCAAACTCGGCCGCCAGGCGCTGGGCCGTGCGCCCGTAACTGCCCGGCAGGTCGGCGAGGATATGGCTCAACTCCTCGATACACGCATGCAGTGAGCGCGGTACATCACTGCGCAACAGCAGCAACTCCGAGACCGAGCGCGCATTCAGCGCATTCGGGTACAGCTCGGTATAGGCTTCGAACGATGACAGCGCACGGAGCAGGGCGCTCCACTGGTAATAGCCGCGTGCCGAAAGGTCGCTGACTTCCTCCGATTCCTCGCCAAACATCTCGTAGCGCGCATCCAGCAGACGCAAGGTGTTGTCCGCACGCTCGACAAAGGTGCCCAGGCGAATAAACCGGTAGGCGTCATTGCGCATGATGGTGCCGGAAGTGGCCCCACGAAACAGGTGCGAGCGCTGTTTGACCCAGTCGCAGAAATGGCTGATGCCATGGCGCGCCAGGCCGCCGGCGGCGATGCTGCGCATTTCCAGCCAGGTGGCGTTGAGGTTTTCCCACATGTCGGCGGTGATGCGCCCGCGCACAGCGTGGGCATTGCCACGGGCGGCGCGCAGGCAGTTGTAGATGCTGGCGGGGTTTTCTTCGTCGAGGGCGAAGAAGTGCAGCATGCGTTCGGCGTCCAGTTGTTTATGGCGTTCGAGGTAGCTGTCCAGTGTGCCGCTGCTGAGCAACGACATGGCCAACTCATCCAGCCCGTCACTGCGCCCGGCCTGGGGCATCAACGACAACGAATAACTGACTTCGAGCATGCGCGCCAGGTTTTCGGCACGTTCCAGGTAACGGGACATCCAGTACAGATCTGCGGCGGTTCTACTCAACATACTCAGCCCTCCACCACCCAGGTGTCCTTGGTTCCGCCGCCTTGCGACGAGTTGACGATCAACGAGCCTTCCTTCAACGCCACACGGGTCAGCCCGCCAGGCACCAGGCGGGTTTCCTTGCCCGAGAGCACGAATGGGCGCAGGTCGATGTGCCGGGGCGCGATGCCGTTTTCGACAAAGGTGGGGCAGGTGGACAGGCTCAGGGTCGGCTGGGCGATATAGGCGTGAGGGCGCGCCTTGATGCGTTGGCGAAAGTCTTCGATTTCGGCAGCCGTTGAAGCCGGGCCGACCAGCATGCCGTAGCCGCCGGAGCCTTGGGTTTCCTTGACCACCAGTTCGGGCAAGTGCGCCAGTACGTGGGACAGCTCATCTGGCTTGCGGCACTGGAAGGTCGGTACGTTTTGCAGCACCGGCTCTTCGTCCAGGTAGAAGCGGATCATTTCCGGCACATAGGGGTAGATCGATTTGTCATCGGCCACGCCGGTGCCAATCGCGTTGGCCAGCACCACATTGCCGGCGCAGTAGGCGGCGACCAGGCCCGGTACGCCGAGCATGGAATCCGGGTTGAAGGCCTTGGGGTCGAGGAAGGCGTCGTCGATACGCCGGTAGATCACGTCCACCGGTTTGGGGCCGTCGGTGGTGCGCATGAACACTTTAAGGTCGTGCACAAACAGGTCGGCGCCTTCCACCAGCTCCACGCCCATTTCCCGGGCCAGGAATGCATGCTCGAAAAACGCGCTGTTAAAACGCCCCGGCGTCAGTACGACCACGTTGGGGTTGTCGAGCCGGCTGGCGCTTTTAAGGGTTTTGAGCAGCAGGTTGGGGTAGTGGTCCACCGGCGCGATGCGCTGCTTGGCGAATACTTCCGGGAACAGGCGCATCATCATCTTGCGGTCTTCGAGCATGTAGCTCACGCCGCTGGGGGTGCGCAGGTTGTCTTCGAGCACGTAGTAGGTGCCGTCGCCGTCGCGTACCAGGTCCACGCCGGAAATATGCGAATAGATGTCGCGGTGCAGGTCCAGCCCGACCATGGCCTTCTGATAACCCTCGTTGCCCAGCACCTGGTCCGCCGGGATGATCCCGGCCTTGATGATGCGCTGGTCATGATAGATGTCGGCAAGGAACATGTTCAGCGCATTGACGCGCTGGATGCAGCCGCGTTCGATCACGGCCCATTCACTGGCGGGGATGCTGCGCGGGATGATGTCAAAGGGGATCAGGCGTTCGGTGTCTTGCTCGTCGCCGTAGAGGGTGAAGGTGATCCCGGCGCGGTGGAACAGCAAATCGGCCTCGCGACGCCGTTGGGCCAACAGTTCCGGTGGCGTATTGGCCAGCCAGCGGGAGAAATCCTGATAGTGCGCACGGCAGGCGCCGTTTGCGTCATTCATTTCATCAAAGAAAGATCGAGCCATTCCAGTACCTTGTCAGTGCCCAGGGTTGCCTTGGGTGGCACTGCCGCTTAAAAAAACGCATATTTTTATGAGCCTGTGGCTGAGGGTGCCATCGGGCCTGGTCCTTACTTTCTTATGGGGTCGGCTCTGGGTCGGGGGGTAACGAATGCTCCTGTATCCGGGCAGATGAATGCATTAAGCAATGCCTGTGCCGCAATGGCATTCCAGGCCGTGATTCCCTTGTTGCAGGGAGCAAGCTTGCTCGCCACAGGAGGCCCGCTCACTACAAGGGTGCAGCGGCTGCGCTCAATTGGTGCAGGAACAAACTTGAACTTCACCCAGGCCCGATTCTTCTAACAAGACTCGTCACCTTGTGGAGCACCGCCGTGCCCAGAATCATCTCGCCCAACACCCCGACCGCCGCCCTGGACGATCACAGTGAACACAATGCCAAGATCTTCGGTTCACCCAAGGATCGCCTCGACTTCTACCGCCGCGAAATCCAGTACGAAACCAGCATCCTGGCCAACCGCACCGACGCATACCTTACGGCGCAGTCGTTCCTGGTGATCGCGTTTGTCTCGGGCATGGGCAACCTGAACCCGGAATGGGGCAAGTTTTTCACCTTGATCGTGCCGGCGTTTTTGGCCTTCCTCGGCATTCTCAGCTCACTGAACGCCTGGCCCGGTATTCGCGCCGCCTATGAAATCATCGACCACTGGCACTACAAGCAGAGTGAGTTGCTGCGCAGCGAGCCGGTCATGGGCCTGGCCTATGACGATTCGCCGTTGTTCTGCGAGACCGAGTCATCCCACAAGGGCTATCGCAAGTCGCTGCTGTTCTCCATGCGGGCGCCGTGGCTGTTTATGGTGTTCTGGGTGCTGCTGGGTGCGTACGCGTTTTATATCCAGGTGGATAACCCGGTCTCTTAAGCAATTTGAACTTCGTGGCGCTGCGCGCACCCTTAAGTTAACGCAGGCTGCGTTTTACATGAGAGGTGACCTATGAACAGCAGCAACGACCCCCAAACCAGCAACCGTAACGACCCGGCCATCGATGGCGGCGAGCCGGCACCCGGCACCGCTGCCGATGCGCCCAAAGACCCGAAACCGGCCAGTGACCCCAAAGCCCGGGAAAACGACTACAGTCCAGACTTCAAGCCCACGCGTGCGCCCAAGCCTGAAACCGATGCCGATATCGACACCCAAGGCGGTTAGAGGAGACGGTTATGTCACAGGAACTGGATGACGAGGAAGAACTCAATGACCCGGGCAACGAAGACCCAGGCTCATTGATGGATGATGCAGAAGTACCGCTCAACGACCTTGATGATGCAGCGGATGTAGGCAACACCGAAAATCAGGAGTGAGCGTTCACCTTGGCACGTCGTTCATACCACGCCAGCATCGGCTGGGTGCTCAGGCCATGAACGACGATGCTCAAGGCGATCACCGAAATCGTCAGGTCTACTGCCAACGCGCTGCTGGTGCCGACCAGCCCGTGGTTCAGCGCGTAGAACAGGTAGTAAATGCTGCCGATACCGCGAATGCCGAACCAGCCCATCAAGCCGCGTTGCCGCTTGCTGATCAATTTGCCCCAAGGTATTACCAGCACGCTGATCGGGCGGATCACGCAGAACAGCAGCGCAGCCACCGGCAGCGCGCGCCAATCCCAGTGGCTGACCAGCACAATGCCCAGCACGGTCACCAGGAACACTTCCATCGAACGCTCCACCAAACTGCCAAACGAGAGCATGTCGCCCATCATCACGCCGGCGGCAATTTGCGTATCCTGCAGGTCACTGACGTCGCCTTGCAGGGCTCGCTCAGGTTCCACCTCCAGATGGCCCACCACCGGCAACGCCAAATGCTCCGAGGGCGTCTGCGAGTGCCCGGTGGAGCGGAACTCCGCCTGGCGCAAGCCCAGCCCTGCGGCGAACACCGACAAAAAGCCGTAACCACCTACGGCCTCGGCGGCCACATAGGCCAGGGCGATCAGTGCCAGGGTCAGGTAGTCGTTGGGGGACAACGTGCTGTCGGCATGGGTGATGCGTAGCCACAGAGTCACACGCCCGATACCACGGCCCATCCAGTAGCCGATCAGCAAGCCGGCGGGCACCGCCAACAGCAGGTTTTTCAGGACCCAGCCACCGAACCAGTCGCCATCAAACCCGCCGTGTTGCATAAACAGCAGGGCAAAGATCACAAAGGGGAAGGCGGTACCGTCATTCAAGCCGGCCTCACCGGACAAGCCGAACCGCAGCGCGTCATAGTCCTGGGCATTATTGACCTGCACCAACCCGGCCAGCACCGGGTCGGTCGGCGCCAGTATCGCGCCCACCAGCAGCGACACGCCCCAAGGCAACGCAAACACATAATGCAGCGCCAGGGAAACGCCGAGGATGGTCAGCAGCATCACCGGCCCGGCCATGCCAAACGCCACGCGCCAGGTGCGATGCTTGAGTGGCAGGCGCAGTTTCAAGCCACTGACGAACAGCGAAAACAACACCGCGACTTCGGTCAGGTGCTCCATCCAGCGCGCCGAGCCTTTGATATCCAGGCCCAAGAGGTCGACGCCCAGCGGGCCAATGGCGATGCCCAGCAACAGGCACACCGCCGAGGTGGTCACCGGCATCCAGCGCAGGTAGGCGGAGGTGAGGGCAAGGGTGAGCAGTACGGCGCCGAGTACGGCCATCCATAGAATAAAAGTCATCGAGTGTGTACCGGGCCGTGATCTATCCAAATAGGAGGATAGCCGCACGGCCCAGGTTCAAAGTGTTTCCATTAACTGCGAACCGATGGTTTTCATGCGGATCATGTCCATCAACTGGCGCAACCCCGGTTGCGACTGGCGGCGGCTCGGGTAGTACATGCACAGGGGTTCGCCCATGCAGGCCCAGTCCGGCATGACCTCCACCAGGCGGCCGTCGGCAAGCTGCTGCTGCACGCGGTCGGAGAGGCAGTAGGCAATCCCCACGCCTTGCAGCGCAGCATTGACGATGGTTTCGGTGTCGGCCGCGCTGAAGTTTCCCGGCACGTCGATGCGTTGCTGGCGCGCACCATTGCCCAATTCCCATTTGTAGGTGGTCTTGTCGCCCAGGTACATGCGGATGCACGCATGCTCCAGAAGGTCCTTGGGCACTTGTGGGGTACCGCGCCGGGCGAGGTAGGCAGGGGAGGCGACCATGATCCAGCGCAGTGCACCGGTCAGCGGCACCGCGACCATGTCCTGGGGCACGGTGGCGCCATAGCGGATACCCGCGTCGTAGCCTTCGGCGATGATGTCGAGCATGTGGTCTTCGACGATCAGGTCAAGGCGCAGCTGCGGGTAGGCGTCGGTGAAGGCGCCGAGGATCGGCGCCAACAGCAGTACGGCCGCATCTCGCGGCACGTTGATGCGCAGGCGGCCAATCGGTGCTTCGCGGTGCAGTTCGAGGGTGTCGAGGCCGTCCTGGATGGTGGCAAAGCCCAGGGTGAGTTTTTCCGCCAGCAGGGTGCCGGCGTCAGTCGGTTCCACGGCGCGGCTGGTGCGGTACAGCAGCTTGACCCCCAGGCGCGTTTCCAGGTTGCGCATGGTGTGGCTCAGCGCCGAGGTGGTCACGCCCAGCTCATGGGCGGCATGGCGAAAACTGCGACGCCGGATGATCGCCATGAACACATTCAGATCGGCCAATTCGGAACGATTAAAAGCCGCCATATCAAGTCTCTTTACCAGGAGTTCGGTTCCATGGGGCGTTGAGCCCTATTCAACCTCGGATGATCTAGAGTAATTGTTTTTCTACGTATTTTTGCAGTTCGAGGAATTTTTTATGCGCATCGAGACCATCCGGATTGCCGGCATCGACAAGGCCGTCTCGCGGATTGCCCTCGGCACCTGGGCCATGGGTGGGCATTTGTGGGGTGGTGCGGACAACGAGCAGTCGATCAAGACCATTCGCCATGCGTTGAACTGTGGCATCAACCTGATCGACACCGCGCCGGTGTATGGCCTTGGGCTGTCCGAAGAGCTGATTGGCAAGGCCGTGCGCGGCATGCGCCACAGTGCGGTGATCGCCACCAAGGCCGGCCTGCAATGGGACGACGGCACCACCCGGCGCAATGCCACGGCGCGGCGCATCCGCAAAGAAGTCGAAGACTCGTTGGTGCGCCTGGACACCGACTACATCGACTTGTACCAGGTGCACTGGCCCGACCCGCTGGTGGCCCAGGAAGAAACCGCCGATGAGCTGGAGCGCCTGCGCCGTGAGGGCAAGATCCTGGCTGTCGGCGTGAGCAACTATTCCTGTGCGCAAATGGACGACTTCAGTCGGCACACGGCGCTGGCCACCGTGCAGCCGCCCTATAACCTGTTCGAGCGTGCCATTGACAGCGACATCCTGCCCTATGCTCGCCAACACTCGCTGGTGCTGTTGGCCTACGGCCCGCTGTGCCGTGGTTTGCTCACCGGCAGCATGCACTCGGCCACCAGCTTTACCGGGGATGATGTGCGCAAGCTTGATCCCAAATTCAAGGCGCCGCGTTTCGAGCAATACCTGGCGGCTGTGGCGGCGCTGGACAGCTATGCGCGCGAATGCCATGGCAAATCGGTGCTGGCGCTGGCCATGCGCTGGGTGCTCGACCAAGGCCCGACCATTGCACTCTGGGGCGCGCGACGCCCGGAACAATTGAAGGGCTTTGAAGAGGTGTTTGGCTGGCACCTGAGCACCGATGACCTGACACATATCGACCGTATTCTCGCCAGCACGATAAAAGATCCAATCGGGCCGGAATTTATGGCCCCCACCAAACGTTAGCCTTAACGACAGGGACGTCGGTACACAAACAACATCCCTGTTCGTCGAGGTTTTTGCATGAAGCGCGGTACCGTATTCAAAATCGCTGGTGGTGTGCTCGCTGTGCTGGCGCTGGCGGGGGCCTGGCAATGGCGGGGCAATCCTGACGCGTTGTGGCGTATCGTCAGCCAGCAGTGTGTGCCCGACCAGCAACAGCATCAAAACCCCAGCCCGTGCCTGGCGGTGGATCTGGACCGTGGCTACACCCTGTTCAAAGACCGCAACGGCCCGTTCCAGGACCTGTTGATTGCCGTGGATAAAGTCACCGGCATTGAAGACCCGGCCTTGGGGCGGCACCTGCTGCCGCATTACTTTACCCAGGCCTGGCGGCACCGTGCGGTGCTGTCTGCGGGCCTGACCAAACCGATCCCCGACGCGTTTGTGTCAGTGGCGATCAACTCCCGCTATGGCCGCTCGCAGAACCAGTTGCACCTGCACATTGCCTGCCTGCGCCCGTACACCTTTGCCTTCCTCAACCAGCAAGGCGAGAGCCTCGATGAGCAGTGGCGCGTATTGCCCATGCGCCTGATGGGGCACACCTACAGTGCCCGCACCCTGTCGGCGGCGGACGCTGATGCACTCGACCCCCTGGCCGTGTTGCGTGAATACGTGGATGCCCAGGGCGGCAGCATGAGCCAGTACAGCCTGCTGATGGCACCCCGCGGCGATGGCAGCTTTGTGCTGCTCAGCACCCAGGTGACCTTGACCGAGCTGAACCTGGGGTCGGCCGAGGAGCTGCAAGACCCTCGCTGTGACTTGATGACCCAACGGTAAGCCTCTATCAATCTGATCCAAACGCCCCCGAAAAAGTCATTCACGACCTGTTCACTCGATAAACGACACCCCCTCAAACATACCCATTGAACGACTGTTCAGTTTGCACTATGTTGACCGCATCCACCCGTTTGCACACAACCGGGTTCGCGCTTTTTAGTTTTTAACGAGAGGCTCTGGCATGCGGTTTTCCCCCTTCGTAGAACGTATTGCAGGGCAGGGCGTCGCCGCCTGGGACATCCACCACGCTGCGTTCCAGGCCGCCAGCCAGGGCGAAGACATCATCATCCTCAGCGTCGGCGATCCCGATTTCGCCACGCCGTCGTTCATCACCGACGCCGCCGTCAGCGCGCTGCACAGCGGCGACACCCACTACACCGAAATCCCCGGCCGCACCGCCCTGCGCGAAGCCGTCGCGGCGCGCTACAGCAAGACCCTGGCACGCTCACTGAATGCCGACAACGTCATCATCGTGCCCGGCGCACAGAACGCGTTGTTCATCAGTTCCCTGTGCCTGCTGCAAGCCGGTGATGAAGTGCTGGTGCTCGACCCGATGTACGTCACTTACGAAGCCACGCTCAAAGCCAGCGGCGCCACGCTGGTGCGCGTGCCGTGTTCGCCGGAGTCCGGGTTTCGCCTGGATGCACGCTTGCTCGCCGCCGCCATCACCCCGCGCAGCCGCGCCATCTTCTTCTCCAACCCCAATAACCCCACCGGCGTCGTACTCAACCCGCAGGAACTGCAAGCAATAGCCGACCTGGCCATCGCCCACGACCTGTGGGTGGTGGTGGATGAGGTCTACGAAAGCCTGGTGTTTGACGGCCAATACCACAGCCTCGCCGCGTTACCCGGCATGGCCGAGCGCTGCATCGTGATCGGCAGCCTGTCCAAATCCCACGCCATGACCGGCTGGCGAACCGGCTGGCTGATCGCCTCAGCAGAAATGATCACCCACGCCGAAACCCTGGTGCTGAGCATGCTCTACGGCTTGCCGGGTTTTGTGATGGAAGCCGCCACGGCGGCAGTGCTGGCCCATGATGAAGTGACGGTGGGCATGCGCGACATCTACCGGCGCCGCCGTGACCTGGTCGTGGCTGGCCTGAGTGCGTGCCCCGGCATCAAGGTGCAGGCGCCGCAAGCCGGGATGTTTGTGCTGGTGGACGTGCGCGGCACGGGCCTGGGCTCCTTGGATTTTGCCTGGCGCCTGTTCCGCGAGGCGGGTGTGTCAGTGCTGGATGCCGCGGCGTTTGGCGAACCGGCGCAAGGGTTTGTGCGGCTGTCGTTCACCTTGGGCGAAGCACGCCTGGCCGAAGCCTGCCAGCGTATCGCCGGGTTTGTTGCCAAGCTTGCCGGCGAGCCGCGTGTGGCGCCGGTGCCAAAGATCGAAGTGCTGGCGCCGGTCGAGGCGCGCAAGATGATTGAAGTGATCGACCTGCATAAGCGCTTCGGCAATATCGAAGTGCTCAAGGGCATTTCCCTCACGGCCAACGAAGGTGAGGTGATCTCGCTGATCGGTGCCAGCGGCTCGGGCAAAAGCACCTTGCTGCGCTGCATCAATATGCTTGAAGTGCCCGACCAGGGCAGCATCCATGTCGACGGTGAAAGCATCAAGCTCAATTACGGCATGCCCGGCGCGCCGCTGGTGGCGGATGCCAAGCAGTTGGTGCGCATTCGTTCGACCCTGGGCATGGTGTTCCAGAACTTCAACCTGTGGCCGCACCGCACCGTTCTCGAAAACCTTATCGAGGCGCCCACCCAGGTACTGCGCGAAAGCCGTGCCGAGGCCATCGAACGCGCCGAAGCCTTGCTCGACCGTGTCGGCCTGGCCGCCAAGCGCAACGAATTCCCGGCGTTCCTGTCCGGCGGCCAACAGCAGCGTGTGGCGATTGCCCGTGCGTTGGCCATGCGCCCCAAAGTCATGCTGTTCGACGAACCCACCTCAGCCCTCGACCCCGAACTGGTGGGCGAAGTGCTGCGTGTGATCCGCTCCCTGGCCGAAGAAGGCCGCACCATGATCCTGGTCACCCATGAAATGGCGTTCGCCCGGGATGTGTCCTCCAAAGTGGCTTTTCTGCATCAAGGCTTGATCGAAGAAACCGGCACGCCGGACGCGGTGTTCCTCGACCCACGCAGTGAGCGTTGCCGACAGTTCGTCAACGCGCATCAAACTCGCTAACTCCAGAAAAAGACGGGGCAAATCATGAAATGCAAGCGCATGGCAACGTGGTTGGGCAGTGCAGTGTTGATGTTGACCGCAGGTTTTACCCTGGCGGCAGAAAAACCCATCGTGTTTGCGGTGGCGGCCGAACCCTATCCGCCGTTCACCGTAAAAGGCGGTAACGGCCAGTGGTCGGGCTTTGAAGTGGACCTGATCCACAAGCTGTGTGAAGGCATGAAAGCCGAGTGTCAGATCAAGGAAGTGGCGTGGGACGGCATCATTCCGTCATTGCTGGCGAAGAAAATCGATGTGATTTTCTCCTCGATGTCGGTGACCGATGAGCGTGAAAAACAGATCGCCTTCAGCCGCGCCTATTACGATTCACTGCTGGGCGTGGCAGGCCCCAAAGGCGCTACGGTGGACATTACCCCCGAAGGCCTCAAGGGCAAGTTGATCGGCGTGCAGATCTCCACGGTCAGCGCCAATTACCTGAAGAAGTACTACGAGAACATCGCTGACCTCAAGTACTACGACACCCAGGAATCGGCGAATGCCGACCTGATCGCCGGGCGCATCGACTACATGATGGCCGACGACACCGCCATCGCCATGATGGTCAAGACCCCGGAAGCCAGCGGCCTGGCGCATATTGCCAGCGTGCCCTACGACCCGATCATCGGGCGTGGCGTCGGCGCCGGTTTGCGCAAGGAAGACACCGCCCTCAAGGCCCGCCTCGACAAAGCCATCGGCGAACTGTTGGTGAGCAAGGACTTTGACGACTTGTCCCAGCACTATTTCGGCCTGTCGGTCAGCCCCTGCAAACGCGCCGACACGCCGGCCTATGTGAGCAAGACCTGTGACAGCCCCTATCAGCAAATCGCCCAGAAGACCGAATAATGCTCGATCTCCTCAGCTTTGGTGACCAAGGATGGGGCAACGCACTGCTCAAAGGGTTATGGATGACCCTGCAAATCTCCGTCGGCGCGTTTGCCGTGGGCTTGCTGATCGGCCTGGTGGTGGCCTGCGCCAAACTCAGCGCGCCGCGCCCGATTGCGCTGTTGATGCGCGGTTACACCACGGTGTTTCGCGCGGTGCCGGAACTGCTGCTGATCCTGCTGCTGTATTACGCAGGCTCCATGGGCCTAAACGCCTTGATGCTGTGGCTGGGGTTTGCCCAGGTCAATATCAGCGGGCCGTTGGTGGCGATACTGGTATTGGGGCTGGTGCAGGGCGCCTATGCGTCGGAGATTTTCCGCGCAGCGATCCTGGCCATTCCCCACGGCCAGATCGAAGCGGCGCGGGCGTTTGGCTTGAGCGGCTTTGGCCTGTTTCGCCGGGTGACCTTGCCGATCATGGCGCCGTATGCGCTGGCGGGCATGTCCAACCTGTGGATCAACCTGATCAAGGACAGCGCCTTGATCAGTGTGGTCGGCACCAACGAGTTGCTGTACACCGCCAAGCAGGCGGCAGGTTCCACGCGTCATTACTTGCTGTTCTACCTCACGGCCGCCGCCTTGTATTACCTGGTGACGCTGGCTTCCAACTACCTGTCCGGGCGCCTGGAGCGACGTATTCGTCGCTGGATGCCGGTTGTCGAGTGAGGCGCGCATGCCTGAGTGGATAAGTTACTACGCGGGGCTGATCGCCAAGGGCTTGCAGACTACCTTGTCGTTGCTGTTGATCAGCGCCGTGCTGGGTTTTGCCCTGGCGGTGCTGGTGGCGCTGGCGCGGTTGTCACGGCGCAAATGGCTGGCGCGCAGTGCGCTGGCCTACACCAGTGTGCTGCGCGGTACGCCGCTGCTGATCCAGATCTATATTTTTTATTACGGCCTCGGCAGCCTGTTCGCACAGTTCCCGATGATCCGTGGCAGCTTTTTGTGGCCGTTCCTGCGTGACGGCTATTGGTACATCGTGTTTGCCCTGGTGCTGTCGGTGGGCGCCTATGTCGGTGAAGTGATTCGCGGCGGCCTGTTGGCGGTGCCCAAGGGCGAAATGGAAGCCGCTGCGGCGTTCGGCATGACCCCGCGCCAGGCGCTGCTGCGGGTGCGCTTGCCACGGGCGATGCGCCTGCTGTTGCCGACCCTGGCCGGTGAGACGGTGATGCTGCTCAAATCCACCGCGCTGGCGTCGACCATTGCCGTGGTCGACCTGCTGGGCGCGGCCAATGTGGTGCGCGCGCAGACCTTGCAGATCTATCAACCGTTGCTGTTGGTGGCCAGTGTTTACCTGTGCCTGACCTTCCTGATCGAGGGCGTCTACGCCATCGCCGAACGGCGCGGCACGCCGCTGCGCAGGTCCGTGGGATGAAACAGGACCGCGCGCTGCAAGGGATCGCCCTGTGCTCACTGGCCTACGCGTTTCTGGCGTTGCAGGACGCGGTGATCAAATGGCTGGTGGCCGATTATTCGGTGTTCAGCATTTTGTTCTGGCGCAGCCTGGTGGTGGTGGGTGCCTGTGTGATCGCCGGGCGCATGGGCCTGCTGCGCAGGGCATGGACCTCGGTGAGCCGCAAGCTGCTGATCATTCGCGGGTTGCTCTCGCTGCTGGCGTGGTTGCTGTATTACACCGCCGCCAAGGACCTGACCCTGGCGGAAATGACCACCTTGTATTTCTCCGCGCCGATCATGGTCACGCTGCTGGCTGCGCTGATCCTCAAGGAGCGTGCGAGCCGTGGGCAATGGGTGGCGCTGATCATCGGCTTTGTGGGTGTGGTGATCGCCTGTCGCCCCAGCAATATGGTCGATCCAGTGCCTATCGCGCTGACCCTGGCGGCCGCGTTGTGCTGGGCGTTCACCTATATCCAGCTGCGCCAGGTCGACCCGGCAACCTCGGTGCTGGAACAGATGCTGATCACCAACGTGGTTTTTGTTATCTGCATGGCGGTGACGTTGCCCTGGACCCACACGCCAGCGCCGACCCCGGCCTGGCTGGGGATGCTGGCGGCAGGTCTGGTCGGCGGCATAGGTCAGTTCCTGTTGTTTGCGAGTTTCCGCCGGGCCACGGCGACCTTGCTGGCACCGTTCGAATACACCGGGTTGATCTGGGCGTTCTTACTCTCGAGCCTGATCTGGGGCACGTCGATGGATGTGTCGCTGATCATCGGCGCCGTGTTGATCGCGGTCAGCGGCACCCTGGCCATGCTCAGCGCCCGCCACCCGGAATCACAGGACGTGGTCGGCGCCGAATGCTCCGTGACGCAACCCCTGTACCCAGCAGCGACAGATGTGCAGCCCGTTGGCGGGGCTGAAAGTGCCGGGGTTGAGACACCCCTCGAGCCAAAGCCCGTCGAGCATCGCCGATAGGCCGATGGCAGCCAGGTGGCTGTCGTGGATCTTCAGGTTTTCGCTGCGGGCCAGGTCGTCCAGCAGCTGCTGGATCAGCGCCAGGTAGGCGCGGTAGCTGTTTTCGTGGGACTGGTTTACGTGGGGCGAGTGGCGGATCAGGCTCCAGAACACCACCCACACGCCGAGCAGGTCGGGGTCCATCACCCGTGGCGAAAACGAGGCGCGCAGAAACGCGTCCAGGCGCGCGGCGGCGCCTTCGGCCAGCTCGACTTGCGCCCATAACGCACTGGTCAGCTCATTGGCAAGCTTGTGGTAGGTCTCGGCGATCAACGCGTCGATGCTGCCGAAATGGTGGTTGAGCAAACCCACCGAAACGCCAGCTTGGGCGGCGATGCGGCGCACGGAAATCCCCGCGTGGCCGTCACGGGCCAGGCAGGTGAGGGTCGCGGCAACCAATAAGTCGCGGCGTTCATCGGGGTCGGCACGGCGCAGTTTGGGAGGGTCGATGGTCACGGGCATGCCTTTGATAAAAGACCAGAGTGCTCAGGTTAATTGAACGTGTGTTCAATCTCTAGCGATTAAATCATCAGAGGAGGGCAAGGCATGGCAAAAGACCTTTCATGGCAGGTGCCAGGCGATGCGGGTAACACGCTGCACATCGGCGCCTGGCGGTTTGAAGGCGACGGCAGTGGCCCCAAGGTGCACCTGCAAGCCGGCGTACACGCCGATGAAATCGCCGGAATGCTGGTGCTGCACCACCTGCTGCCGCGCTTGCAGGCGAGCCAGGCGCAGGGCCGTTTGCGCGGCAGTGTCACCGTGGTGCCCCAGGCCAACCCCTTTGGCATTGGCCAGTTTCGCCAGGGCAAGCTGCTGGGGCGTTTCCATGAGGCAACCGGGCAAAACTTTAACCGTGCGTTCGACCATTCCCTGGCCATGGAGCGCCCGGCGAGCAAC
Source organism: Pseudomonas sp. KBS0710 (assembly GCF_005938045.2). Taxonomy (GTDB): domain Bacteria; phylum Pseudomonadota; class Gammaproteobacteria; order Pseudomonadales; family Pseudomonadaceae; genus Aquipseudomonas. The sequence goes on from NZ_VCCF02000001.1 coordinate 2,526,265, forward strand.
CTGGCGCAATGGCAAAAAAGGTTAGTGCAGTTGGCGGCCGACGCCGACCTGGTGCTTGACCTGCACACCGACGATGAGGCGTTGCCGTACCTCTACATTCATCGCAGCTTCTGGCCCGAACACGGCCTGGCACTGGCGGCCGCGTTGCAGGTCGAGGTGGTGATTGTGTGGGATGAAGGCGGTGACGGTTCCTTTGAAGAAACCCTCATCAATCATGGCGCGCCGCGCTTGGCCGCGACGGTCGAATTACGCGGGCAGGCCGATGTCAGCGATGCGCTGGCACACCAAGACGCCGACGGGTTGTGGGCGTGGCTGTGCATCAATGGCGTGATTGATGAAGTCGCCGACATCCGCGAATGGCAGGGCGAGGTGGTGGACATGGGCTGCATGGAAACCGTTCTCGCGCCCTGTGCCGGTGTACTGGTATTTGAAAAAAGCCTGGGTGACCCGGTTGAAGAGGGCGAGCGTTTCGCCCGGATTATCGGCCGCCCTGGCGACCCGTCTTCAGAGGTGATTTTGCGCGCAGTGCAAACCGGGCGGATGGTGACAGGCCACCGTGAACGCCTGGTGGCCCAGGGTTCGGTGGTGGCCAAATTTACCGGGACGCGGTTGTCGGACAGCTACAGCGGCGGGGTGCTGGACCCTTAGACTCTCAAATACACACATAACCCTTGTGGGAGCGGGCTTGCTCGCGAAAGCGGTGTATCAGTGAAGGATGTATTGGCTGACACCCCGCCTTCGCGAGCAAGCCCGCTCCCACACTTTTAATTGTGGTTCGGTTCACCAATCCAAGGACTTGAATAACTCAGGCACGCCGTCGAGCCTCGCCACATCGGCATCATCAGCCTCGTTCCAGGCTGCGCTTTTCCAGCAGCAAACGCTCAAGCTCTTGCATCGGCAACGGCCGGCTGAACAAGTACCCCTGAATCTGATCGCAGCCGGCTGCCTTTAGAAACGCCAGCTGCGCCTGGGACTCGACGCCTTCAGCCACCACGCGCAGTTCCAGGCTGTGGGCCAGTTCAATGATGGTGCGGGTAATGGCTGCGTCCTGCGGGTTGCTGGTGACTTCGCGGATAAACGCGATGTCGATTTTCAGCGTGTCGATGGGGAAGCGCCGCAGGTAGGCGAGGCTGGAATAGCCGGTGCCGAAATCGTCGATGGAGATTTTCACGCCCATCGCGCGCAGGCGTTGCAGGCTGGCGATGGTGTGCTGGGTGTTTTCCATCAGCGAGCTTTCGGTCAACTCCACCTCCAGCCAATGGGCCGCAACGCCGGTCTTAGCCAGGCTGGCGGCGATATCGGCAATCAGGTCGCCCTCGATCAATTGATGCCCGGAAACGTTCACCGAGACTTCCACCGCACCAATGTCGCTGCGCTGCCACGCGGCGATCTGCCGGCACACGTTGTCGATGACCCAGCGGCCGACGGGCACGATCAAGCCCAGGGTTTCCAACAGCGGCACAAACACCGCCGGTGATACCGCGCCGTGGCCGGGGCGGTCCCAGCGCAGCAGGGCTTCCAGGGCACACACGGCGCCACTGGCCAGCTCGACCTTGGGTTGGTAATGCAGGGTGAAATCGCTGCGTTCGACCGCCAGGCGCAGGTCGTTTTCCAGCGCCTCACGGATCAGGTCATGCACGGTTTCACGGGTTTGATTCTGCAGCTGCTGTTCGAGCATCAGGCCATGGGTTTTCAATTGATCACCATGGGCCTTGAGCCGCAGCAGGTTGCGCACCCGCAGCCATAACTCGATGTGCTCCACCGGCTTGCTGAGGAATTCTTCGGCACCGGTTTCCAAACCACTGATGCGCGCCTCGGACTCGCTGAGCGCCGTGAGCATGATGATCGGGATATTGGCGGTGGCGGCATTGCCCTTGAGTTGGCTGGCGACGTCATAGCCGTCCATGCCCGGCATCATGATGTCCAGCAGGATCAAGTCGGGCGGCTGCTGTGCTACCAGCAGCAAGGCTTCCTCGCCGCTGCTGGCGGTCAGGGTCTGGTAGCCCTCATGCTGCAGCAGGGTCTCCAGCAGCTTGCGAACCTGGGGTTCGTCATCAACGATCAACAGCGTTGCGGGTGAGCTGGCCATGGAGAGGACTCATGCAGAGGGTGTGGTATGTGGGGGCAGCAGGGCGTCGATCACGCGGTACAGCTCTTTGTAGCTCAGGGGCTTGCTCACATACGCGTCGCAACCGGCCAGGCGGGCTTTTTCGCGGTCTTCCTTCATGGCCATGGCGGTCAGGGCGATCACCGGGATGTGCGCGGTGTGCGGGTCTTGTTTAAGCATGCGCGTTGCCGCCAGGCCATCCATGCCGGGCAACTGGATATCCATCAGGATCAGCGCCGGTTGCTGCTCGCGGGCCAGGGTCAGGCCGGTTTCGGCGTCGGCGGCCCACAGCACGGTGTACCCGGCATTGACGAGCAACAGGCGTGCCAGGCGCATGTTTGCCTCGTTGTCCTCGACGATCAGGATGTCGGTCATCAGCTTGCCTGCCTGGCGTTGTGCAGCGGCAACCACACTACAAAACGTGCGCCCAGGTCGGGCTGGCTGGCCACCGCCACGCTGCCGCCGTGCAGCTCGGTCAACTGCTTGACCATGGCCAGGCCCAGGCCGGTGCCTTCGAATTTGCGCGCCAGGCTGCTGTCGATCTGGCTGAAGGCCTTGAACAATTTGCCCATGTTGTCCACGGCAATGCCGATACCGGTATCGCTCACGCTCAATTCAAGGAACTGTTGCTGCGCACTGGGCGGCAGGGCAAAGCTGTGCACCGGCCAGTCGCCGGCGATCAGCCCGACCTGATCGCGGCTGACCTCACGCACTGCCAGGGTTACGCAACTGCCATGCGCACTGAACTTCACCGCATTGGCCAGCAGGTTGTAGATGATCTGCTTGGTCTTGCGCAGGTCCAGCGACAGAGTGCCGAAATCACCCTGGCTGTCGAGTTTCAGCTGGATGCGTTGCAGCGCAGCTTTTTCGCGCACGATCAACAAACTGTTGGCCAGCAAGCCTGCGAGTTCAACCGGCTCCAGTTCCAGGTCCATCATCCCGGCTTCGACTTTGGACAGGTCGAGGATATCGTTGATCAGCGACAGCAAATGCTGGCCGCTGGTAAAAATATCGCCGATGTATTCGCGCTGGATATCGCTCATGTCGCCCACCAGGCCGTCCTTGAGCGCCTCGGAAAAGCCGATCACCGCGTTCAACGGCGTGCGCAATTCGTGGGACATGGTGGCGAGGAACTCGGACTTCATATGGTTGGCGTGTTCCAGCTCCAGGTTCTTTTCCTCGAGGGCGCGTTCAAAGCCTTTGCGCTCGACTTCCTCCTGCTTGCGCGCAGTGTTGTCGGTGCCGATCAACAGGTAGCCGATGATCGTGTCGTGGCGATTGCGCAAGGCCGTGACCGAGACCATGGCCGACAGGCGACTGCCGTCCTTGCGGATATAGGTCAGCTCGTAGATGTCTTCGATGCCCCGTGAAGCCTTGAACACCAGGGCTTCGAAGCCTGGGGTGATGGGGGTGTCGAGTTCCTCGCTGAGGGCGGCGGCGCGGGTGATCAACTCGGCGGGGTCGGAGATGTCGGCGGGGGTAATGCGGTTGACCACGTCAACGGCGGCATAGCCGAGCATACGTTCAGCGCCGACGTTGAAGATCTGGATCACGCCTTTTTCGTCAGTGGCAATGCTGGAGAAGTAGGCGCTGTTGAAAATGGCGTCTTGCAGCGCGCCGGTTTTCAGCAGGGTTTTCTGGCGTTTGAATTCGACGATCTTTTCAGCGCGCGATTGCGGCGGGTCGGGTAAGGCTGAGTCCATCGCATGGTTTCCGTGACATTCAGGCCCGACACCGGTGCAGCGGTGTCGCAGAGCATGCTCACAGAAGATCGCGTTGAAGCGATGAGGAGGAGATGAGGTCTTTGGACAATAGCAGAGATTATGGCGATTTGAAGGCTGAAAGCGTCCCCCCCGGAAACTTTCAGCCTTCAAACGGATAGATCAGCTCAGGGCTGGGCGTCGCGAGCGCAACCTGCAGGTGATGGGAGGAATTTTCAGCGGATCATTTACCCGCCTGCATCACCAGGGAAGGCGTATCTGTTTATTCACACTATTTGCTTTGGTTATAGGTCATTCATTTCAACGCCGGGTCGCCTGGATTCAAGCGTTTCCAAGCCTGCATGACAGTCTGTGCCTTGGGCTCCTGGCCGCTCTCCAGGTAGTACTGGATCAGCGACAAGCGTGCATTGCGGTGATAAGGCTGGCGCTGCAGCAGACCTTCCAGCTGCCGGCAGGCATCATCGACCTGGCCGCTATCGTGCAAGGCCACCGCCAATACATACGCAAACTGCCCGCTGGCTGGGTCCAGCCGAGCGGCGTTGCGCAGATACGGCATGGCGTTCGAGGCATCACCTGCGCGAATCAGCATCAACCCTTGGGTATGCTGCAACAGCGGCGCGTCGGGATGCACGGCCAACTGATCGGCAATCAGGCTGCGTGCTTCTGGCTGGCGGCCATTGGTCTCAAGCCACTGCACCAGGGTTACCAGTGCCGGCAGGAAGTCCGGATCACGCACCCGCGCCGCGCGCAACTGCGCTTCGACCTTGTCGCCACGGCCACTGGCCTGGTAGAGCATCGCCAGGTTGAGATTGGCTTCGGCGCGTTCCAACAGGCTCAGTTGCACCTGCTCGTATTCGGCAATGGCGCTGTTCCATGCCGGCCCTTGGCCGGCGACGCTGAGCAGGTCCCGTGCGGCGATAATGCGTACGGCACGCACCGGGTCTTTGAGCAGCGGGGCATAGAGTGCAACCCGCTCCGGCGCCGGTAGCAGGGCGCTCACCGCCCGCACCGCGCTTTCGCGCACTTGTGGGGCAGGGTGACTGAGGTCTTTGATGGCCAGCTTGAGCGCCTGTTCGCTCGGGTAGTTGGGCAATTCCACCAGCAGCGTGGCGCGCTGGATCGCCGGTAGATTACCCCGCGCCAGTTGGTCATACAGGGCCTGGGCCGCACCGGGCTGACCCGCGCGAATCAGCGCCATGCTCTCGCCGTAACTCGGTGCGCCGTCGAGGACGGCGCGCGCGCCTGGCGGGAGGCTGAAACTGTGATCATGGCGAAAGTCATTGCCCATATAGAACTTGCCCGGCATATGGCAATCGACGCAGAACGAACCCGGCTGGCCAACGGGCAGCCTCGTATGGTCGCTGGAATCGTAGTTTTTAGCCTGCAACCCGCGCCCATCCACCGTTGCCACCGGGGTTTTGCCCGCGGTGTTATGGCACTGCACACACACCGCATTGCCCGGTGCCTTAAGCTCAGCGCTGTGGGGATTGTGGCAGTTGCTGCAACGCACGCCTTTTTCGGCCATTTTGCTTTGCGCAAACGAGCCGTGTTCGAACACTTCATCCTTGATCTTGCCGTCCAGGGTATACAACTCGCGGGTCAACACGCTGGGCAGGTAGTCGTCCATCAGGCGCTTGCCCACGGTAAAACCATCACCCAGCGGCGCGCGGCGTGCGTGGCAGCGGGCACAGGTTTCGAGTTCGACGGTGGCGTTCTTGTCTTTCAGGTCGACGGCGAAACCCGCGTGCAACAGGTCGCCCTTTTTGGCCGCCCACTGCACATGGTTGGACGCCGGGCCATGGCAGGCCTGGCAACCCACGCCGAGGCTGTTCCATTGGCTGTCAAAACTATTCTTTATCGGGTCGAAGTTACGTTTGTAGCCGGTGGTGTGGCATTCCACGCACATGAAGTTGGCATTCTGGCTGGGTTTACTCCAATGCAGCGGGTTCTTGAAGGTGACGCCCTGGCCCGGATACAGGTGAAACCAACGACCTTTTTGCGTATCCCAGGCCACGCCCAGCGCCTGCAAACGCCCGTCGCCCACCTCGATCAGGTATTGCTGTAACGGCTTAATGCCAAAGGTATAGGCCACCTTGTAATCAGCGGCTTGGCCGTCGCTGCCGGGGGTATTGACCCAGAACTCGTCGCCGCGCCGATAGAAACGCGTGGTTTCACCCTCGGCGGTCACGGTGGCGTCATTGAAGTCGGCCGGCACCGTTTCTACGGTCGCCGTCTGCATCGCCAATTGATGATGGGAGCCTTGCCAGTCCTTGGCCTGAGACTGGTGGCAGCCCTGGCATTGTTGCTCATCGACCATCGTGGCCGGCGCGATGACCGCAGGTTTGGCCACGACTGTCGGCGCAGCGACTCGCAGTTGGGGTGTGCTTGATTGCAGGAATATCCAAATCGCGGCCATGGCCAGCAGCAATACGGCGATCAATACGGGGAACAGATAACGGCGAGGTGTGGCTTTATTTTTATCAGGCTTGGGCATGCGACTTCCG